>CAJOIA010000052.1 GCA_905234505.1 uncultured Selenomonadaceae bacterium | reverse complement strand
TTTCAACTGTTGATTGATTGTTAAAGTAAAAGACTTGAGCCCATTCCTCCAGCGCCATTACAGCGCCTTCATCGGTTCGAACTCTACTTTTCAGCAACAGTTCAGCCGCTTATTGTCCTTCGTCGGCTTACTACTCGCCTGCTGCCTTTCCTTGTTCCGATTATCCTATCTGTACATATAGCCTTAGGTCTTTGCTGTAAGCCTGCAAGCTTGCCAGTGCCTGTAACACTGCAGGGTTTTTCATAGCCTTGATATTTACTTTACCCCACTTGCAACTTTTTAAAGTTAGTCCCATTTCTAAGACTCCTTGATTTAGACCCTTACTTTCGCAAATTCGCCAGTTCCGCGTGGAACATTCTAACCTTAGCTAATTTATAGACTTCCGGCGTATTGGATACACAACTCACCGCTGAGCCGCTTTCGTCATCTTAATGTTACGGTATCTGTCCGCCGCCTTTAACGGGCTTCTAACATTACTGCTAGCCGTAGTANCAAAGAGGGCGCTTCGGGGCGTTACTCCTTCATTTCACCCTTCGGATAATCAGTTCGCTTTAGCGCAGTATCTTTTCAATACTGAACAAGTCGCAACAATGCTCAAACAAACCGCCGCAGCGGCTTGGTTGAAACTTGAAGGATTATTATTAATCGACGTCCACATCAAAGCTGCGAAGGACGCTCCAGATTTTTGTGTAAATATGGCTGTCAACTCTTCCTGTCGCAAAAACTAAATCGCCGCCCGCTACGACGATATCAACGTACTGTCTCAAAATACCGGCGAGCGTGCGAACAGAATTATGGCTTAGCCTAGAACAATCGATTTTCAAATTAACATTGCCGACCATTTTAATTACCCCTTTAGTTCGATCATAGGCAGGTAACCATTGCGTTTTAATATTTGGTAAAGACCTAAGCGACCTTTTTGAGTCCAGCAAGTGTAGTTATAAATGTGATTATTAATGCAAACGGTTCTAATTTTAGTCCAACCTAGAGGCGCGAATTGCTGATAAAGATACCAGATGCCATTTGAGTTATATTGAATACCGAGCGTGCGGGCGGTACCGAAATTAGCATTTTCAAAAACTTGTAAAATGCTCGTTGCGCTAAATTGTACGTTGTACATAAGTCAACCTCCTCTTCTTTTTGTATTCTGGGACAATAATATCAACAGGCTCTGTGTTGTACAGTCTACACAAATCATCAAATTCACTCATAGGAATATCACTTATTAAAATAGAAAGGGGCTGATACAAATGGCTAGTGAATTGTCAAAAGTGTTTTCGGATAATTTGAATAGACTGATAGCGAAAAGAAATATCACTCAATTAGAATTGTCGAGATATATGCACGTCAGCGCCTCTACTGTCAGCGGATGGGTATCTGGCGAAAAGTCGCCGCGTATGGGTAAAATTGATAAAATCTGTAAATATTTCGGTGTAGAGCGCGAGGCATTGCTTACCGATCAATCTGCGCGGCAAGACCCGCTGATTCTAAATGCCGAAGAAAAGCAACTGATTAATAATTATCGAAATTTAGAGCTCCAAAATCAACAAGCTATATTTAATATGATAAACGCATTTTTGACGCAACAAGCAGCGGCAATTTTCGGGAATGTAATTAATAACAGCAACTGTCGCGGAAATTTTAAAAGTTAATAAATTTGAGTAAAAAAAATAACCCCTCATTGCGAGGGGCATTTTTATTTTTAGGAGTTATATAATTTATGGAAAAGCGGCTTAGTTAATAGTACGAAGACGGCGGATCCAATCATTAACAAGTTGCCGCTCGTGGTCTGTCTTTGCCGTATCGTATATCTGCTGCAATTGGCTAATCATACGGTCTTCAATGGAATGCCCGCTGTATTCGCCGTCTTAATATCTGCGCGAAGAATAGCCATCGTCGCGGCTGACATATCGACCGGTGGTAGCGCTTCTGTATTCAGCGTAGCTTTCGCCATTTTCAATCTGTTTAATTTTTTCGAGAGTGCAAACGGCTTTTGTTAAAACGTCAAGCTCTGTCGCGTTCATATTCGCGCCCTTGCCGATTATTGGTCTAATAGCTTCTTCGATGGCGTCATTCCATTTCCCATATCCACTGTCAGCACCCTTAAATAATGCGCTCGATGCAGACGGTGTTAAAATTGCCGTCAAATTCGTTAATCGTCACAAGTACGATATGACGCTCCGGCTTTGCAAGAATTAAAGTTTGCTGTGCAATGAAAATATGATTGACACCCTTAACAGGTTGCCCGCCGATATAGGCAATAGGTTTGTATTGCGCGCCGACAATGTCACCCATTGCGCCGGTCCATGCACTTGCAGCCTCTTGAGGCATTGAAGTCAAGTCTTGCTGTTCGATAATTTCAACTTCGCCAAATTTCATTGTATATCATCCTTTCTAAAAAAAACGCTTGCCAGTCAACCTATCTGCAATATTACGATACTGCTCAAACTGCGCCTGCGTCATTTTCCCGCTATTCAATAGATTATGTACCATTTGCCGAGGGTTTAAATTTCCTAACCCCTGCGCGACGGATTTGGATTAAAATAAACGTAGCTCATAAGCGCAGAATAACATAATCGGCAACAAAAAAACGCTACGAAAAAGCTACAAAGTAGATATTCTGTCGTGAACTTCGGCTAAACGGCGGCGAATAATGGATTCACAGCAATTCAGGCGGGAAGCAATTTCGCAAATTGGTAGGTCGTGAAGTATTCGCAAGTTTATAATCTGTTCCTGTGTGGGAGTTAATTTAGCGGCGAAAATTAATGCTTCGTATTCAGCGCGCGTTGCCAATTTAAGCCTCTGCCGCGCTTTTTTTCGTGCCCTAATCATACGCTTTGCGGTCTGTCAATTTCGTCATACAAAATATTTCCGTCAAATTGTTTACCGCCAATTTTCAAAGCATCGGTATACTGCCACATATAGCCTTGAAAGAAGTCGCGCTTGTAATATTGAGCGTTCCAGATCGGGCAATTCAAACTTCGCCAGTCAATTAAATCTTCAATCCAAGACAAAGACGCGTAAACACCTGCATTTAGCGGTTTAATTCTGTCAAGAAAGGCTCTGCAAATATTAGTAACGTTGCGGCGGCTGAAGTCAAAGCCGTGTGTGTATTTGTAGTTGTCGCCGTCTTCAATGTCGAAGAACACCGGCAACTCTAGCATTACGCCCGAACCTTCGATAACCCACTTGCAATAATCAGCCTCTGCGCGAGCGTCGTCCGGTGTCATTGCGTAGCTGTAATGATAAGCGCCGCAAATGAGCCCTGCGCGATGAGCCTGTTCAACATTGCGCTGAAAAGTCTCGTCAAAATGTTTCTTGCCGTAACTACTGCGACAGATGGCAAAGTCAATTCCTGCGCGTTTAATTTCCCGCCAATTAATATCGGTCGTCAACTGGTGTATGGCAATCGTTAATTCTTTCATTGTCTTGTTAACGCCAAAAAGCATATAAATACAAATAGTCGCCGGAAACCCAACGGCGCTAAAAAATTCTGGTGTTAGAAAATCCATAATCAACACCTCCAATTAAAAATTCTTGAATGCAGAACCGGTCATCCTAAAGGCTGAATGCGCGTCCACCATTTTTTATATTTCTTCATCGGACGGATTTTTTGATTTTTCAAGTAACCGCTGGCGATTTGTTCTAATTTCCCGTTATGCAATAGGTACAGTCCACTATCAATATCAGCTTTTGCATATGCATTAACATGGCCACTGCGTGGGTATATCATGTTTGCGATGATTCCAAGCCGCCCTTTATCATTTACTCCAAGCAAAACGCCTTTGTACAAGGTAAAATAAGTTCCCAGCGCTATTTTCCCCCTCCATAGTTCATCTCCATCGGGCGACAATATAGATACATCGAACGATACGTTGTATTGCTCAAAACTAGAGGGACCTGAATTATCAGATATTGGTATAGTGTCATTAATTTTAAAACCATATCCATCTTGAATTGGAAGTAAATCATTGAAGCGGAAAGTTTCTGCGACATTTTTTCTAAATGCAAAGTAACTATCTCTGATGGGTATGTCGTGGGGGTGTGTTACCCTGAGAGACTCACCTTTAGAATAAAGATACATGTACGCATAATCTCGGCTATAAATTTTTTGCTGCTTGCTTTGAGTGGTTATAGTTAAGACGTTTTTATGTTCAGTGCACTCGTGGATATAACGTCTTGGTTTGTAGGGGCGACCAGTTGGCTCACTTTTATAACTAGTACCTGAAATGAAAATATTAGACAAAATCGCCCAATTATTTTCATTTTCGATAACACCCCACGGAATGCTTATTTCTAGGGCTTGTGGGATAAAAAGTTCAAACATTCCTCTGAGACTGTTTTTGGTGTAAGTTTTAACTTCTGCGAAGAGTTTTTGTATCGTCTCTGTAAAACCAACTTCTTTTACTACTTGATTGTTTTTTATCACCTGTATTTTAAAAGTGGTGTCGTAAAAATCATACCCCGATACCAAAGTAGTTTGTCCAGCTATAAGACTAGAGTGAATGTAATAATCAGCGGGGGAAGCGAAAATACCATTTCCAGATATAGACACATAATCATGAACCCAACCAGCTCTGAGCCAGCCGAGCGCGCCTATTACAATAACAACTTTAAGATGTAAAATCCCTCTCAACTCGTAAATATTCCCATTGTCGTCTACATTCGCGGCAATTGTGTAGCTCTCGTCAATCGCCGTACACCCATCAGGAAGATTATTAATAGTATTAGAAATTATGCTGGGAAAACGATATATTTTCCCAGCATAATTGTTTACCAGAAGAAAATCAGCTGAATTGGAGATTTCTTGACTGTCACTTTGCAGGTGTTTTAATTCGGAAGGCAAGTGCAGATAACAATAGTCCAGGTTGACGAACCGAGAATTAACTTTCAAATTTTTATCGAAAAACATTAGCGGTATCGCCGAATCTTCTTTAACGGGCGGCGTGATAACGATAGGTGATTGAGATTCTTTATTGTAGCCGTAAACACAACGCCCATCAGTACAAATTCTGTCGCCAGCTTTGACGTTCTTATTTCCAATGCAGGTGAGCCATTTGCCGCCAGCAAAAACTTAACAGCGGCGGTTATGGCGGCGGCTAAATCTTTAACGCTCATTAGTACCACCTCACTAATTGCAGTTTTTGAATTAATTTTCGCGGAGTGAAACTGATATTATTGGAAACAAGAAAATATTCATTGCCGTTAAATCTGATGCGCTCGGTAAAGTCAACGACGATTTCAGGGACGCCTGCGCGAATGGGGCTGATTAAATCGGCGTAAGTGATATCAGTAGTCACAGCCAGATTGTAAGGCGTGAAATTGGCGAAGCGAATATTCGTCGCAAAACCTAAATAATGAGCCAGCCGCTGAACCATATCTTGAGCCGTCGCGCAGACCACAGTAGAAGTTTCATCCTTGTAATGGATAATGTGACCGGTAGTTATCGCCGCCGTTATTGCAGTAGTGTTGCCGTTTCGGTAATGGATTGTTCTGCGCGAAATAATTTAAAATGAGAGGGGTAGTATCGGCGGCAGTAATGTCCGATTTAATGAGGCGGCGCAAAGTATCGGCAGTTGCAGTTTGTATGAATTTGGAATTTATGATTGTAACGAGAGTATCAGCAGTCACGACCTCCGACGTATTTTTAAATTTAGTTGATAAATTTTTTGTTGATAAAATTTCTGCAAGGTATGTACAAGCTTGCTCGTTCAACGATGGATTTGCTACATTGTAGAAACGCTGACAGCTAAAAATGTCAAAGAAACGCCCAAAAGATTGCGATCATTATAAACTGGCGTATTATAAGAGAACAACAAAAACAACGGACATGGCAAAACATTACAAAGTTTCGCGTCCAACGGTTTATAAATGGATGAGGGAATAAATTATGACGGTATTAGAAAAAAATTTTAGACAAGTCCAGAAAAATGTCTACTTTCGAAGTCGACAAGGGAACGCGCTTTGAAATGCTTACGAAAAATTTTTTGCTGACTTATGCAACGTATGGGCAAAAATTTTTCGATTGATATATTTCATATTCGATCATTTCTGCGCGACGAACTCGTGATTGATAGCTGCATAGGACCCGCGAATATCACATTCAGCCCTTTCAATATGAATAACGGCAGTATCTTTAGTTGCAAAAAACTCAATAATATTAGCAATAGCCTCTTGCATTTTATCTTCACTGCCAATCTCCAATTTTTGTTTAAAGCACGTCATTTTCAACGCACCACTCAGTGTCAAGAAATGTGCGCCAGTAAAAATATTAATAAAATAATTCAGCAAGTAACATAAGTTTTTCTGCGTCCCCGCCGCCGGTTAAAGAGTTGATATTGGTTCTTGGGGCGCGTGCAAGAGCGTGGGCAACCATTTGAGCCATTTCGCAGCGAGTGATATTTCTAAGTGCCGTCGCCAGTTGCTAATGATAAAATTAAGAGTTTGTTTATAGAAATTCGCATATTAATTTAAATTTATCCTTTCAAATCGGTACAGAAATTTTTAACTAAATTTGTCAAAGAAAACAATGCAAGGGCATTCGGAATTACCATACACCCGTTAGATAAATCGTTTATTTCCCACACGAGATCATTGCCTGTCAATGTACCAATAAAGATTAAAAATAATACAACGATAAAATAACCCCGAACAACTTTCCCCAAAAAGGTAAACGACATTGATTCTACCGAAAATATACGTAACTAACATAGTTGAAAATGCAAACAGAAAAAGACACATTGATATAAATTGAGCTCCAAAGCCTTCAAAGTTGCTTGCATCTAAAACCGAGCCAAACGCTACTTGAGCCAGATTTCCGGAATTAATCACTGCAGTAACATCGCCTTTGTATCCATTTGCCAAAATACCGTCGGAAGTGTAAAGCGTGAAATTATCACAAGAGCATTCAACGTGAGAATTATAAAAGTATCAAAAAATACTCCGTGCATGGCAATTATTCCCTGCAAATGAGGATTATCAATATTAGCTTGAGCATGTGCATGAGGCGTGGAACCCATTCCCGCTTCATTGGAGAATAAACCCCTCTTAACACCTTGACTGACAGCAAGTTTTAAGGTCTCGCCAAATCCTCCGCCAATAAACAAATACGACATTATCGGTACAATTTTTTCAGTGACGGAAGATATTCGCTCAATCCCGCCTTGAAGAATAAAACCGCAAATTATCACTAATATTATGCCTGTAGCCCAATTCGGAATTCCAAATGTGCCATTTAAGTTTGACGCAATAGAATTAGATTGAAGCATGAAAATTGACAAACCCGCACTCATTATGGTAGATACTGCAAAAAAAGCTGCCAGAAATTTACCGAAGCGACTTTTAAAAGCCGTGAGTATGTAATATACAGGACCACCTCTTATAATACCGTTTAAGTCAATTTTTCGAGTACCCAACGCACAAACTGTTTCGGCGTAACTTGTAGCCATTCCAAAAAAAGCTATTATCCACATCCAAAAAATTGCGCCAGGTCCGCCAATTAAAATCGCACTTGACGCGCCAACTATATTTCCTGTGCCAACTTGAGAGCCTATACCATTTACCAACGCACGAAATGGCGTTATGCCGACTTTTTGTCTGCTACCGTTAAATGACATATCTTTCAATATTGTACGTATACCTTTAACGAAACAGTGTACTTGTACAAATTTAGTTTGGAAGGAATACCAAATTCCGACCGACACAAGCAGAAAAGTCAAAACGTAGTCAAACATATAAACGTTTATCGTTGAAATTACAGACAACACCGCATCTTGCATCAGGACTCACCTTCTTTAACGGCTTTGTCGGCGTTGGCAAGCTTCAAAATCATATGACCTAAGCCTGAGGCGGCAATGACTGCGCAAAATGAAGTTACCGACGCAATAAGCGGCTCCATAGCCATTAGTTTGGAAAAAACCATTGGTCCGAGCGATTCGCCTATATTTTCAGTGAAACTGTATACGCCCATTGCTTTGTCTTCGCCGTACTGTTGAACCGGTTTTTGTTTAAGGAACCATGTTTGTTGCAGAGGTTTTCCGAAACCCGCTGCAATTCCCATTATCGTCATCGCCAAGATTACGCCTAAAAGATTATTTGTAAAGGCAAAAACCAATACCGCCGCGATATTCAGAAAGTACACTATATACATTCCCATATGCCCTTTCAAATTTTCCATGCGCTCCGACAAATTATTATCGGACAGCACCGCCACCTCTGAATAAAGCATCATCAGCATTGAAACAATAATTTCGCTGTATCCGTTATTCTCGCAAAACATTGGCACAAAGAAGAAAAGAAAACCGTTAAACAAGATATACGGATTTTGAATCATAACAATGAAACTCATAACAGGTTTATTAACGAGGAAGCGCCCCAAAGAAATACTCTCGCTTTGTTCTTCGACTTCATCTTGATTTGATTGGATCAGATTTTTTAGTTGCAACAAAATAAGATTGCTCGTGATCATAAGTTATAACCATATTAACGCGACGATTAAGAACGTTATCCGCTGACTCAAAAGAACTGCCAGCACTGAACCCAACATCATTCCAAAATTACTGCCTGTCAAAGAGGCAATATTGTACACGTTGAATCCGCGTTGCTTGTCGTCTTCATCTCGAATATACGTCATCAAAACATACGTCGCGTTTGTAACAAGCCTAACGCCGATGCCGTCCAGTATCAGTCCGAAAAAAATTATTGGATATGAGCCAGGTATTAAAAACATCATAAGGTTGCCGTAAAGTGCGGTGATTGAACTGATTGTCAGAAGGTGACCCATTCCTAAATATTTTATCAGTGTTGGAGTAACTAGCGACATAACGCCCATAACGAAGATATTAACAGTGAACGGGAGCGACGCCATAAATTCCAATTCCGCTCCTTGAAATTCTCCGCTGTTGTGAATAATCCACACCGGCAGAAAGGTCGAAGTCAGGTTTACGCAGATAAAAATTGTAAATATCAACAATCGAATGAAATGACTGGGCAAGGCGTCATTTTTGCCACTGTCAAGAGCTTGCTCAAATATTTTCTTGCCTTCAAACCACGCGACCGCTTCAGCAATTCCTACCCAAACCAACATTAGAATAATTATCGTTGACAAAAATATTTGGAAAGTTATTTCTCGAATTTCGTCTTGAATAAAAGAAATATTCGTTCCTAGTGCCACAATGCCTTCTATCTTGCCATGATTATAAATTGGAACTTTAAGCGAAATGTATTGTCCTGAAGCGTCTGCCACTCCCAAATTCCAAAGATGCGGCAAAGAGCCTTTTATACTGCTGTTTTCTCGATAAAGCCTTTTTACCTCTTCCGTTTCATCCTTATCCAATAAAGGAAAATAAACTCCAATGGAGCGGTCGAGATAAGCTATTGCATATGCATTTTCGCCGCTTTCGTCCAAACGCAGAATGTTGCAGTATATTTGACGATTTATATCAATATTCATTGGAAATGCATTTTGCATTACTTGATAAAGAGTATCATATGCCGCGCTGTTGAAATCATCCGCGTTGTTTATTTTATCAATAATCCTGCCAGGCATCTGATTTACGAGAACATACGCAGAGTTTTCCAATTTAGACATAATCTCATTGCGGTACGTCTCAGAAAATTTGTCAATCTGCATTTTGCAAATAACCGCCGAGACCGAAAATACAACAATAATCATTGTTATCGCAATTAATTTTAAGGTCTGTATTTTTTGTGTTAATACTATAATCCATACGCGATAAATCAGAACAAGCAATAACGTTATAAGAATCATTGCCGCTATTATAAACAGCGTTTTAAAAATAATTTGGTTATAGTTTTCATTCAGCGTCCGAAAAATTTTTGTGCCTGTATCGGAAGTTACTTTAACGCCGTCTGAATCAACCAGCAGAAATTCGCCGGCTTTGTTTGCAAGATTTATTGTCAAAGAATCTGTTTGCTCGAATAAATTTTTTGTACTTTGGTCGGCAACATCTACTTTAACTATTGCTCTGCCGCGAATATCGGTAAAATAAATTTCGTGGTCTTTGGATACTGCCATGGTGTATGGTATTCTTGCAGTTTCGTTTGTCCATTTTGTGGAATATACCTGCTCAATTGTTCCTTTATCATTAATTGAGTTAATTTTTCCGGACTTATTCAGGACATAGAGTGTTTCTCCGCTAAATGCGCAGGCACTTATGGAATTATAACCATCGAAATATCCAACTCGTCTTACGTAATCTTCATCAGTTTTCAAATTGACACTGTGAATAAGTATTGCCGTTTTGTCTGTTTCAATATAACGCAAAATATTATTTTTAACAGTTATACCAAAAAAACGATGTTTATTTATCGTGTCGTTGCTGTAATCCCGTGTTGTAATTGTTCGTACGTATTTTTTTTTATCGAAAACCTGAATGACTTCCTTAGACAATAACATTCCGTTCCATTGGCTGGCACTTATATAAGTTAGTCCATTATCAACCGTGAAATCGTCGATGTAAAGTTCGTTGATATCGACGTTTGAAATATCGTTCAGAGAGTATTTAATATTTGAATTTTCGTCGAAACAAATCAACCGACTATGTCCCGAATCAACGACATAATAAGAACCTTGATCATCTCGCTTGGCAATATATCCTAACTCAATGTCCTCTGTATATTTCCCCGTTTCGGACAGCGGAATATAAAATTCCCAGCAGAAATAGAAAAGCATCAGTGCAACAGGCAATATAACAAAGTCAAATTTTCTTGGTTTGGGAGAGGAAATATACATTTGTATTGTCCCTCTATTAAACTCTTCGGAAAACTCTTCAATTTCTTCAAGTGTTTTTTGCTTGCTCTCAAAGCCCATTCCAATTACAATCAAAGAAATTAAAATGAATACCGAGGCAAACATTGAAACGCGCCATTTGTCAAAAGTACGCCGACCAACATTGGCGCTAACATTCCGCCGATTCTGCCGAAACCTGCCGCCCAGCCCGAGCCTAATGCTCTTATCGAAGTTGGATATAATTCCGGTGTATACCCGACAGCAAGAGGAAACTTGACAAAGTATATCGACGCCCGATAACGTCAACAAGCCGCGCCGCAGCGAAGTAGCCAGGCAACTGCGCGAACGTCATTATAAATACGTACTCGAAAGTTTTCACGATTTCAAAGCCTTGAGAGAACGCTATGGACGGCAACCACATAAATATTCCGTAATAACTAAAGATAATACCGAACCACGCAAGCCACAGCATTAATGTCCTGCCAAAAAATCGTGGCGTCCATAAACTGAAAAAATTTGATGGTACATTTTCCTCAGCAACTGATTTGTTTTCGCTTATATTTTCAGTGAACGGCTCGCTTTTTATCGATAACTTTTTCTCTATTGACAGAATTATATTTTTAGCCGCGTCAATTTTGCCCTTAGAAACAAGGTAACGAATTGATTCAGGCACATACAAACGAATAACAAAAACATAAAGCGCGGGCATTGCGCCGATTATGAACGCCGTTTGCCAGCCGAATTTGGGAATTATCAAGTAGGAGATACAGCCCGCTATAAGCCAACCCAATCCCCAAAAACTTTCCAGCAAAACTATAAATCGCCCGCGAAATTCAGTTGGCGCGTATTCAGTCATTAGAGTTGCAGCAACGGGCAGTTCGCCGCCTAATCCAAAGCCGACTAAAAATCTGAACACCAAAAGCGATTCATAATCCCAAACTATCGCGCAGAGTCCCGTTGATACGCTGTAAATGACTATTGTTACGGCAAAGACTTTTTTTCGCCCGAAACGTTCAGCTAAAGTTCCCGCCATAACCGCGCCCAGTGCCATTCCGATTAATCCGATACTACCAATCCAGCCCACTTGTACCGGCGTTAATCCCCATTCTTTCGCAAGAATCGGCAGTACAAATGAAATTAAGCCCGTGTCCATTGAATCAAATAACCAGCCTAAGCCCGTAACCACCAATAATTTATAGTGAAACGAACCGACCGGTAATTTTTCAAGTCGTTCCAATATCAAAATCTTTTCCCCCCAATTATTACCTAAATTATTCTTTCGTAGACACCATAATTCTTGAATTCAAGCGGCGCATTGTAAACAGTATCTACATTGTTTTTGCTGAGCAATTCAGGCGTCAGTATACAGCCCATTTTAAATGCGCTTTTATGTTGTTTCTTGCATTTCCTATAAGAATCTGTTTCGTCGACGCTGTCCACTTGGAGAATATATTTCGAGTCGAACAGATAAAAAGGCAGAGCGGGCATTGTGACATAATCTTTGATTGACTCTAAACTTTCCGCTCTTTGTGTCAAACTTTTAAGAAACCTAACTTTTTCGATGAATGGAACGCGCTTTTCATACCAAATTTCCAGTAAAGCGGGGGTGCCGAGATGAAGACAGGCAAAATCTTTAATCTGAAAATGTTTTTGGAGGGCGTCAATTTCGTAGAGATAGAACCCGACAATATTTTTCAGTATTTCGTCGAAGTCAGCTAATGCTTTTTTTCTAATTTCTTCAGATACAGTTTCTAAAGTTGCAACAAGATATTTTCTGTAAGACATATCCGGCAAAGGTATTACCAACGGTCCGCCGATCGCGGAGGTAATTTCAAACGGGTAGCGCAGTTGCACGTATTCTTGCGATGTCAAATTTTTTTATACTGCTTAAAGTCAATCCGCACGACATGAGCACCATTGCGCAATACAAATTGAGCCAAACTGTCGGCGTCAGAAAAACTCGAATCAAAGACAAATTGTCCGTGAAGTACGGAAATTTTTTACAGCTCTTATACTTCACTGCCGCCAAAGCCGGAAATTCTTTCACAGTTTGCTCAAAATCCATTACGTCAGCACTTTCCTTGAAACGCAATTTATCGCCTTTCCAAGTGTAATGCTCTCCGGAAATCAGGCGAAAGTTCAGCATTTCGGGGTTTGCGTCAACATAATCTGTTTGTTCCAATTTGCGTCCGGTTTTACTAATTATTTTTCGAATGGTATATTCCATAAGTCTCCTCCTATTTTATATCTGATTAATAGAGTCTCGATATCCCGCTGATAAGCAGTACTAACAATCACCGCCGTTATTCGTGTTTTATTAATCAATTATTCTGCGTTGGTTTTCAATATTCATTCTGTAGGTGGCGTGTTTTTTACAGATGGCAAAGCATCTGACTTTGGCAATATACGCTTGGTTTTGTCTTTCGAATCGATACAATAAGCATTTGCTCGCACTGCTTTAACGTCGTCTTATATGTTAAGCGTGTAATTCACCTTCGCCGCGTTGAAAAAAGAACCTGAAAGTATAATTTTGATTGTTTCAATAAAGCCAGAAGACCTGAAAAAATTTTTCGCCGAATTTGAAGCATTGAAGAAACTCTCGCGCAGGACTATCAATATTTGGATGTGGAACTCGGACCGAAATATAGTGCAAGAATAGACAATATAAACTTTGAAAATGTTTTGCGATTCCATCGACGAAAAAGGCAAAAATTCAAGTGGCGTTTGACGCGGCAGACTGAAAATATTATACTGTCTACGTTTACGGGCTGAAGTTAACTTCACTTTTAATGGGCGTCGGCTATGGAACAACCGGTTGAAGAAGGTAAAAAATATCTCAGCAACAATTCAAATTAACAGTTGGAGGAAGTTTTATGAAAGTACTATCTGAATTCATTCGGTTTTAAAGTTGGACACGGGTAAACCAAAAGTCGAAATGAAATTTATTACAATGAATGAAATTTGCACTGCGCGAAGGGCGAAACAATACTGGCAAGGAATTGCTGAAAAATATTGATTGGCTAGTTCGCGGCGTTGAAGTTATCGATTAACACGGAGGGAAATCCATGAAAAATCTTTCAGAAAACCGGAGAATTAATAATCTTCTTCTTATTGGCGGCGGCACCCAAAAAAAATTGCTCTGAGCAAATCAACGTTGAATACGGCAAAGAAGAAAGATGCCCCAACATTTGAGGATAATTGGATAGATGAGACAACTCAAGAAGAAATTTTTGATATGCGTCAATGAAAAATTTTGTTAGTGATTCAGCAATTTTCAAGCGTGAAACTTCCATAAAAATTATTTTTGATTCGACACTTGCAAAAATGAAGGTGGAACAAAATCAAGACGGCTCTCCTAAATCACCCGTACTCAAACACTCGCGCAGGTGTATTTTGTTATAGATTAATTCGTCCGCGTCTTTGTTAAGGCGTATTTTTTTACGCGGTAATTGTCTGCAGTCTGTAAGCCGCCGTTGTTGTTGTATCGGTCGTCAAGAAAAATTTAACTGTGTTGCCGTCTACCGCTACTGCGTGTAGTGCCGTCGTGTCTTGCGCTGCTTGAAAGTAGACTAAGTTAATAATCGGACAAAAAAATAAGCCCCTGCCGAAATAGCAGGGCTTTTTTAGTATTTAAATAAATGATAAATTTGGCGGAGGAGGTTATTTGTTAAGTTAATAAATTATATTTATCGCATCATCTTTAAAAATTCGTCAAACAAATACATATTATCGCGCGGACCAGGCGACGCTTCCGGATGATACTGCACTGAATAAATTGGAAAATCTTTGTGGCGCATACCTTCAACTGTGCCGTCGTTCATTGAAATGTATGTAATTTCGAGCGGCAAATTTTCAAGCGATTTTTCGTCCACCGCGTAGCCGTGATTTTGCGAAGTGATATAAATCCTTCCGGTTTCAAGATTTTTCACGGGCTGATTTGAGCCTCGATGACCAAATTTCAGCTTGTAAGTATCAGCGCCCATTGCCAGCGCCAAAAGCTGATGCCCTAAACAAATTCCGAAAATCGGCTTAGTGCCAATCAGCTTTTTAATTTCGTCAATAATTTCTGGAACGTCCTTGGGGTCGCCTGGACCATTTGATAAAAAAATGCCATCCGGATTCATAGCGAGAATTTTATCAGCAGGAGTATTGGCGGGCACGACGGTAATTTTGCAACCGAGATCGTGCAGGCTGTCAAGAATATGTTGCTTAACGCCAAAATCCATCGCTACGACGAACGGCGCATTTTCATTATCCAGCGTGTAGGGCTCATTAATCGAAACCTGCGCGACGACGTCTTTTGGAATTGGAGCGGCAAGCATTTCGTCAATAAAATTCTGCGCGGTATCTTCAGCAGCAATAACGCCCTTCATTGTGCCGAAAGAACGAATTTTCCGCGTGACTGCGCGAGTATCTACGTCATACAGGCAAGGAATTTTATTTTCAGTCAGATATTCCGCGAAAGTTCTTTCAATCGTGAAGTTGCTGGGAAATTCGCAAATCTCGCCGATAATCAAACCGCTCACAAAACTTTTCCGACTCTGATTAAAAATTCGCGCAGTGCCATAATTGCCAATCAGCGGATAAGTCAGCGTCACAATCTGCCGACAGTACGAAGGATCTGTTAAAATTTCTTGGTAGCCGGTCATTCCGGTGTTGAAAACAACTTCGCCCGACGCTGTCATTTCGCTAAAAAGTTTCCCGTTAAAAACGCTGCCGTCTTCCAGTATCAATTTTCCGTTCAAAAAAATTCCTCCAAATTCAGCTGTGATTAAAACAATTTCATCAAATCGCCGTGAACAATCGTAGCCACAGCGCGCCCTTTCAATTTGCGACCAACAAATGGTGAATGACTGCCGCGCGTGTAAAATTTATCGGCGTCAACCGTCCATTCTAAATTAGCGTCAATAATCGTAACATCAGCCCAAGCGCCAACGCTCAAATTCCCCGCGTCAAGATTAAAAATTTTTGACGGTTCGTACGTCATTTTAGAAATCAGCGTCGGCAAATCAATTTTATTTTTATGATACAAATCGGTTAACAAAATGCCTAAGCTGGTTTCAAGTCCAGGAAAACCGCTCGGCGCGTAAATATATTCACGGTCTTTTTCTTCTGCAGCGTGCGGTGAATGATCAGTAACAATGCAATCAATCGTACCGTCAAGCAAGCCTTTTAAAAGTTCGTCGCAATCTTTTTGAGTGCGGAGCGGCGGATTAATTTTTGTCGAAGCGTCAGCTGGATTAACGCAATCCTCAGTCAAAGTCAAATGTTGCGGCGTAACTTCAGCGGTAACCTTTACGCCGCGCCTTTTCGCTTCTCGCACAATTTCAACAGCTCGCGCAGAACTCATATGAGCGATATGCACGCGCCCGCCGGTATATTCCGCCAGCAAACAATCACGCGCCACTGCAATATCTTCAGCAACGCTGGGACGCCCCTTCAAGCCCAAAATTGCACTGCGCCGCCCTTCATTCATAACGCCTTCCTTGACAAGCGAAGTTTCTTCTTCGTGGCAAATGATAATTTTTCCGGTATCGTGAAGATAATCCAGCGCGTTCATAAAAATCTTTGCGTTATCGTCAAAGTGCCCGTCGTCAGAAAATGCAACTGCGCCCGCGTCAATCATATCGCGCATTTCAGCCAATTCTAAACCGGCTTGATTTTTCGTAACAGCGCCGATAATTTTAATATTGATAATACCAACTTCAGCTGCGCGAGCGACCATTGAGCGAACGAGCGCCGCATTATCGACAACCGGCGAAGTATTCGGCATTGTGGCAACTGTGGTATAGCCGCCCGCAACAGCCGCCTTTGAGCCGCTAATAAAATCTTCTTTAGCTTCTTGTCCAGGCTCGCGAAAGTGCACGTGCATATCAATCAAGCCTGGCGTTACAATTTTGCCCGCTGCGTTATATTCGTGATCGGGTTTCATTTTAATATCGTCGTCAACTGCCGCAATTTTGCCGTCGATAATCAGCACGTCAGCAATCTTATCAATCTTATTCGCAGGGTCAATCACTCTGCCGCCGCGAATTATCAGCGAGCTATTAATACTTGCGTGGAATTTGTGAATGCTCATAACTGCCCTCCATTCAGTGTCAAATCCAGTAGCGCCATTCTTACTGCGACGCCATTTTGAACTTGCTCATGTATCGCCGAATTTGCGCCATAGACTACCGCGTTTGAAATTTCTAAGCCTTTGTTTTGCGGTCCTGGATGCAAAATTAAAACGTCGTCTTTAGCCAATCTCAGCCGCGCTTCATTTATTCCGAAAACCCGCGCGTATTCTCTTGCCGATGGAAATAATCCTGATTGTTGCCGCTCAAGCTGTATTCGCAAAATATTTATTACGTCAGCGTCTTTAATTGCCGCGTCAATATTTTCATGAACAGTTACGCCGTCGAACTCAAAAAATCTCGGCAATAAAGTTTTCGGTCCGGCAAGGTGAATTTCAGCGCCCATTTTCGTTAATCCAAAAATATCTGAGCGTGCTACGCGGCTATGCAAAATATCACCGACAATTGCCACTTTCAAACCGGCTAATCTGCCTTTGAAGCGCTCAATAGTAAGTAAATCCAAAAGTGCCTGCGAAGGGTGAGCATGAGCGCCGTCGCCTGCATTTATAATCACCGGCTTAACAACCTGCGCGGCGTATTCAGCTGAACCTTCGGCTTTGTGGCGCATAACGATTGCGTCAACGCCCATTGCCTCAATCGTCATAAGCGTATCGCGCAGGCTTTCGCCTTTGACAATGCTTGAAGTTGAAGCGTTAATCGAAACCACGTCCGCGCCTAAATATTTTCCCGCCAATTCAAATGAAGTTCGAGTTCTGGTGGACGGCTCTAAAAATAAATTTACTATCGCACGCCCGCGCAGATTCGGCAATTTTTTTACGTCGCCTCGAATTATTTTTTTCATTTCTCGCGCAGTTTTCAGCACAAGCCTGATTTCGTCCGGCGAAAAATTTTCCAATCCGAGAATATTTTTTCCTAACAATCGCGCTCACTCCTTTAATTGCAAAAATTTAGAGGGAAGATTAAATCTAGCCCTCTGATTAAAAAATATATTGTATTCACGGCAGGGTCTTAATTTCGCTGGTTGGCCAGAAAATTAAAATCGCCTTGCCCTTTACCAAATCCAGCGGCACAAATCCAACATCCGGAAATCGGCTATCTTCTGAATTATTGCGATTATCACCCATTACAAAGATTGTACCTTCGGGAATTGTAACTTTTGGATATTCGGTGCGGGTTTTTTCCAAAATATAATCTTCGCGCAGGAGCTGATCATTAACGTAAACGTGACCGTCTTTAATTTCAATGGTATCACCCGCCGTTGCAATTACGCGCTTGATAAAATCGCGGCTTGGGTCGCGTGGATAGCGGAAAATAATTACTTCGCCCTTTTCAGGCGCGCGCATATGATAAATAAATTTATTGACTACAAGTCGTTCTTCATGTTGAAGCGTCGGGCGCATACTCGGACCGTCCACTACGTACAATTCCACAATGAAGGTTCGAATGAAAAGCGCCGCTATGACCGCTATAGTTATTGACAATAACCAATCTTTTATTTCGTCGCCCATAGATTTCTTTTCCTCGCTAATTGAATTCACAAAAAATTGACGCGCCGACAATGCTTCGTACGCGTCCATCACTTCCTTCCTTAATTATCTGGCTCGGTTTGAAAATCTTGCGGTTGCAATTGCTGTTGAGCCTGTGCTTTGGTGTAGGCATAAATTTGTTGATCCACTTGCGATTTCGACTGCTGAAGAGCCTGCTTTGCCTGTTCAAGTCCTGCTTCTGCTGCTTGTATACCCTGAAAAGTTCGGTCAACATGCTCGATTAAACTTTCAAAAACTTGGCTGGCGTAATTATTTACATTAAGTTGAAATTGATTTGCCCGTTGCTGCGCTTGTTCCAGAATCGCGTTGCCTTGTTGATTTGCGTTGCTAATTACATTTCGCGCGGTTTCATTTGCGCGCACAACTACGTCATTTTCGTCCACTAATCGGTCTGCTTTTGTTTGCGCCTGCTTAATTATTTTGTCTGCTTCCAACTGCGCAGCTTTTATGATATTTTCGCGGTCGTTCAAAATTTGTTCGGCGTGGTCAAGTTCTTCCGGTAAATCGTGTCTCAATTCGTCAATTACGTGAACTAAATCATCTTCGTTAATTATCACAATTCCTGTCAGCGGTAAATGTGAAGACTTTGCAACAAGATTTTCAAGTTTGCTCAAAGTATCACGCACAGCCATAAAAGCAACCTCTCTTTTCGTACAAGTTTATCATTCGGGAATTTTGCCTTGTTTTTCGCGCAGGGCAATTTCAACGCATTCGGGAACGAGTTTATGAACGTCGCCGTGAAATTGTGCAAGTTCGCGAATCCCTGAAGAACTTATAAACAAAAATTCTGGGGCTGTCAATAAAAAAATAGTATTAACTTCCGGTACAAGATGCTTAACCATTTGCGCTTGGTTATATTCGTATTCAAAATCGCCCGCCGAGCGCAAGCCTCGAATAATTATGTTAATGTCATTCGCCTTGATATAATCGGAGACAAGTCCATCGTAAGAATCGACAGTAAGATTATCGATATGCAAAGTGGATTCGCGCAGCAGTTCAACGCGTTCTTGAGCCGTGAACATAGGATTTTTCCTCTTATTTATAAAAACGCAGACAATCAGCTCGTCAACAAGACTAGCCGCTCGCTCAAAAATATTGACGTGACCATTAGTGACGGGGTCGAAACTGCCCGTACAAATTGCCCTCTTCATAAATTTCGTCCTTTCAATTTGTAAATATCGATAGCGGTCGTATGACCGTAAGTAATTTTTCTAATGCAATCAAGTTTTTCAGAAACGTGGAGATTTTCGCTGAGGCCGTGTTCGACGACAAGCAAGCCGCACTCACTCAGCAAATCCATTTCAGCGACGAAATCAATTGATTGTTGTGCCAGATTTTTATTATAAGGTGGATCGCTGAAGATTAAATCGAACTTAAGATTCTGAGCTGAAAGTTTTTTTAAAGCTTTAGCAAAATCTTCGCGCAGAACTTTACAATTTTCAAACCTAGTGCGTTGAATATTTTCAGCTATTAAATTGGCAGTAACATTATCGATGAAAACGGCAGAATTAGCGCCGCGCGAAATTGATTCAAGCCCAAGTGCGCCAGTACCGGCAAAAATATCAAGCACAGTTTCAGTTTCATAAAAATCAATCAAGCCGTTCAAAATGCTGAAAATGGATTCTTTGACGCGGTCGCTGGTAGGTCTGGTATTTGTGCCGGATAAAGTTTTTAAGCGTAGCCCTTTAGCTTTGCCGGTGATTATTCTCATAAAAAATTCCCCGTTAGATTATTCTTCAAGCATATAGATTTTCCTGCAAAAAAATTTATAGCAAACGAAAAAGGCTATCACGCCGACTTTCGCAATAGCCTTTCTCAAATTTTAACTGGCGAATACCTACTCTTCCAAGTCGTCACCAACTAAGTACCATCGGCGTATGAGTGCTTAACTTCTGTGTTCGGTATGGGAACAGGTGCTTCC
>CAJOIA010000051.1 GCA_905234505.1 uncultured Selenomonadaceae bacterium | reverse complement strand
ATGGTGACGAATGACTTCAAATCTCCACACATTGACTTTTTCATTTGAGGGAATGCCACCTTTTTTCATAGCAATAGCGAGTTGCTCTTGAACAGTATTGATGCCCTCTAAATCCGGCAACAACAAACCGCGACGTCCGTTGTTTTCGACAATGACGCCGTATTTTTTTGCGTCCAAATCTTTAACGTCAAAAATGCGCTCGGGCTCTGACAAAATGTCGACGCTGATATCAAGGTCTTCAATTTCGGATTCTTCAACCGGCGCAAAGCGCGGGTCACGTGAACAAGCTGAAATTGCATTTTGTAAAATTTCCTGCGCGATAGAGCCAGTTGTCGGTAAAAATGTTCCAATGCAACCGCGCAAATCTCCATCTTTATGCAAACTAACAAAAGTCCCTGCGCGACGATTTAACATTTCAGCGGGCAAATCTTTGGGCATTTCCGCCGCTTTGTGCGTTTTAATAAAAGTTTCTAAACTGAGCCGCGCCAATTTCACATAGGCATCTTCAGTTTCAATGCGCTTCAAATATTCTTCGTGCTTAAAATTTTCAAGTTTGGCGGCAAAATTCCTCGAGCTGTCAAAGCCGTCAATGTTAAACCAAACAACGCCATAGCCAACGCCGAAAGGTCCTTCATAAGACAATTTTTCAGCGTGAACAGATTTTTTATCAAGAGCGCCCGCCATTATCCAAAAACTTCTCAAGCCACATTCAGCCGCGCGAGTGCACATTGTATTATCCATCGTCAGCAACTTCAAAAAATCTTCGCTGGCAAGATTATTCATAACTTCAGCGTCGAATTGCGGACCTTCTTCAACAAAGCCGTAAGGACCGTCAGATTTGAGTTTGTGCGAAAGGTCGCCGCTCGCCACGAATACAACGCGCCGATTTAATTCGTCAGCAACCTTTGAAATAATCTTTCCAAAATGATAATGCACAGCCGCCGGTAAGCCGGAAAGCCCTATGCGCAGAAATTTAACAGCTTCCAAATCTAAACCGGCTTGCTCCAAAAATCTGATTGGAATAAAAGTGCCGTGATCTAAATTTTTATCGCGCTCGCCAATCTTGCCAGCAGGAATATTTTCAGCCATCGCCTCCGCGCTCAGTTTTTCGACAAATTCAACGTCATAATTAATCGTCAAATCGACTTTCGGCGCACGAAATCGCGCCATATTTCCATTAGCTGATTCGCCAGGCGAAATGTGAAAATAATCCGCGTACATAATCGAATGCGGGCTTGTGATTATAATTGTATCGGGAGCAAGGTCGACAATGCGCTTTGAAATTTCCTTGTAAGCGGCGGTAGTTGCGGCAATTTTAGATTCTTCGCCCTTGCCAATTTCAGGCAAAATGATAGGCGGGTGCGGCACTACGACCGATGCTAATATGCTCATTTAAAATTCCTCCTAAAATTTTTTCTGCGGCGGTTTGTGATTTCTAGGTTTTTTCGGCGGTTCAAGTGAATTCATTATTTGATTGGCGGCCATTAACCGAAGCAATTCTTCAATTACATTCAAACGCTTTTCTTGATTCGCACGCTGAAATTCCGCCAGCAGCTGTTTAATTTGTTCGTCGCGCGCCTCTTGCTTGATATTTGAAATGGCAAGCTGTTCATCTATTTGCTTAAGGGAGCGCTCGGATATTTCAATGCGCGAGTTTGTTTCTTCAAATTGCCGGTGGTATAAAAATTTAGTAAGATTCAATTCCTCTTCCATTCGCCGCATGGAGTTCAAAATTTCCCGCTGCCGCTCAAGAATTGCCTCTTGCTGCTCTAACATTTTCTTGATAATGTCGTCCATTGTTACCTCCTATCTTTCGCACATATATTGCATATATGCTTGAATTAAATATTTTTCAATTAGGCAAGCGCCGTCGCCAGTTTCCAAATTCGACGCGCAACCGCCCATGCATTTTGGCAGAAATACGCAATTTTGACATTCCTCGCGCAGATTTTCTTCAAGCCGCGCCTCATTAATTTTTTGCGGCAGACGTTTAACCGTGCCTATAGATTTTTCAGCGCGCCCAACTAAATGCTCGCAAGTATAAATCCGACCATAAACATCAACTGAAAATGACTGCGGATCATTGCGCATACAGGGAATATTGCGCGGAAATGAGCGAAACCGATTTGTTATATTAATTTTATCGGAATTTGCCACCGCGTGAAACATTTCCTTGACGAAATTTATTTTCTCAGCCTCAGTCAATTTGTCCTGCAAGCCCGTCACAAACGCCGGATAATATGAAATATTTTTTTCGCCGTCAAAGCGCGTCTGCAAAATATAAATTAGATTGAGCATATCGCGCAGATTTTGCCGGTCGGTATTCAGCCTAATATCAACGTGAATATTTGATTCAGCAAGCCAGCTAATGCGGTTAAGAATCTTTTTGAAAACGTCGCGCTGATTGCCAGTATAATTTTTGCGCGCCGCATATTGTTCAGCCGTTCCGTCCAAAGTTATCTGAACGCCGCGAATTTGCCACTGCTTAAACTTTGTCTGGATAATCTGTCGCGTCAATAAATTTCCATTAGTAATTGCATAACAATAAAATTGAAAGCCCAGCTCGCCAAGTCGCCGCGTTACTTCGTCAATAAGTTTTGGATTCATAAAAGGTTCGCCGCCAAACCAATTCAGTTTAACCGGCGAATTTTTTTTGTGCCGCTTAATAAAATCTATCAGCGCGTCAATCTTGGTTTCGTCAAAGTCCACGTGCTTAACGCCGTGTTCGTAGCAATATGGACAGCGCGCGTTGCATTTCAGCGTCGTGGTGATATTTACTGACAAATGCTCGGAGTTTTTCTGAAAAACCGCTCGCCACTTACAATAATTTTCTCGTTCGTCAATATCTGCCGCCACGCCAAAACCATTTTCTAAAAATTTCTGCCGCAAATCTTTATCAAAAATATTTCCGCTGTAAAGCTCGGTAAATTCCGCTTTCTCAAACCAAGCCATTGCATTATAAAGCGTGTTGTAAAGCAAAATTCTTTCAGCCGCCTCAACGTGATAATTAAAAACAGATGGCTTAATTGCCACCTCAGAATTTATCACTGCGCGAAAATTTTTCAACCGCTCCGAAATATTGCGTCGCATATTTTTAAAATCAAAATCGTCACCCGAATACATCAGCGCAAGAATATTTTCATTGCCAGAAATTAACGTAAGCATAGCCAATCACCGCTTCATACTGGACATTTTCAGTTGGTCAAACATAATATCGCACAGATTTTCGTAATACATATATTCAACGCGCTTTTCCGCCAAGCCAATGTCTTTCTGTTTTTTAATCTGCTGCAATTCCTCAAATGCGTCGGTTTCTTCAGCCATGCTTTTTTTTACTTCATTAATGCGATTTTGAATTTCCTGCTCTATACTTTCGGATTGTTTTTGAACCGACGCTTCAATCACGGTAATTAATTTTCTAATTGCGTCGCGCAAAGTTCGTTGATAAAAATCCTCAAAATTTTTCTTGCGTATTTTGTCATTAGTTTCAGACAAAATCAGATTGACATCCTCGTCCGTCATAACAAGTTTTTCGTCCAAATATTTACCGATTGCGCCGACAACTTCATTTCGTAATTCTTCATTGAGCTCCTCGATTTTGTTGATATTAATATTCAGCGAACGCCCGCTGTATTGCTTGCCGTTTTCTTTCTTTATCCAAGCAATAAATTCGTCCATCGTCTCGTTAATATCTTTGATAATGTCATCTTCCTGCTTTTTTGCATCGGTGGTAGATTTTTTCTTCATATCAGCCAGCTCATTAGCAATAACCGCCGCGTGTTTAGTTTGCGGGTCTTCATAATTTGAACAACCTCCTCCGCTGTAGCTATTATCGCCACAATCGCCGCAATGCCCAACGCAACAATCGCCGCACTTTGAACAAAAATCGCCAATGCAACAAAATCCACAATCGCCAATGCAGCAAAAATCGCCACAACCGCCGCCTCCGCCCATATTTCAATCCCCCTTAGTTAATTGTCTAAATTTAGCCTGCCGCTTAAGTTCCTCTAAATGACTTCGGCTGAACATACCAGAAACAACTTGCCCTGCGCGAATGTCTTTTGTAACGCCGGACTTCGCCATAATGGTCGCGCCGTTGCCAATTTTCACCCTGTCAGCAATTCCAGCTTGACCATAAATCTGCACGCGCTCACCAATCACTACGCCGCCGCAAATTCCAACCTGCGAAACTATCAAACAATCCTTGCCAATTTTCACGTCGTGCGCAATTTCAACCAGGTTGCCAATAATCGTACCGCCGCCAATCACTGTATTTGATAAAGAGCCACGCTGAATAACCGTGTTGTAGCCAATTTCAACGCCGCTTTCAATAATTGCCCGACCAACGCCGCAAAAACTTTTCTGCTTGCGATTTTCAGTAAAATGATAATGGCAATTAGCGCCAATCCTCGCGCCGGAATGAATTTTCACGCCGTCGCCAATTTCTGTGTCAGAGCCGATAAATACGCCACTTTCAATTTTACAATTCCTGCCAATTTTAACATTTTCGCCGATATTTGCAAAAGGCTCAATGTAACTGCCTTCACCAAGCTCAAAATTTTTACCGATAAACGCGCCGCGCTTTTCAATCTGCTCAAAATTTTTTTCATAATCCGGATAAATACCAGAATCAATCATCAGCCGCACAATATTACAAATTGCCGGAGAAATTTTTTTGAAGTTACAATACAAAAAAACTTTATCGACCGGCAAAATTCTAGGCTCTGTTAAGACCGCCCGCGCCGCTGTGTTGATAATTTCAGCGTCCGAAAAAGCCACTGCAAGCGAATTTTCTTCAGCCTCGCTCGCATATTTCAGCGCAGAAATTTTAATTGCGCCATCACCAACTAAACCATATCCGAATCTGGCAGAAATTTCCTGCAAAGTTAAATCCACGCTCATTTTTTCGCATCGCTCAATTTCTTACGTAATTTGCCGCAAATAACATCGGCGCGAGTTTTAGTTTTACGCTTAACCTGTTTCATAATTTCGTTGAGCTGCGTTGAGGCTTGCTGTACGTTATCGCATTTTTCGCGCTGTTCCTCCAATTTTGCGGCTAATTCTTTTCCGTCGGCGTAGGACGCATTTAAACGTTCAGTCATACTCTTTCGATTTTCGCTGGTAACGCGATTAAGATTGTGGCTAACGTCAATGAAACGCTTTTTAATATCGCCCGCCAAAATTTCCCTGTAATTCGCCGCCAGCCTGTCGCGAATAATAGACATAATCGTTGTAATGTTGGTATATTGACTAATCGCCCTCAAATTATCTGGCGCGCAATCAAAATACTCGCTGAATTTTTCCAACTCACGAATTTTCCGCTTATCCTTCCGATTATCCGGATCAAAAGAATTGAAATCTCTGCACAAATTATAAATGTATGCCGCCGAATACAAAATATTTTCCGCCGCCATCTGTTTATTATCATAAAAAGCCGAACCTGTCAGACGCCGACTATAAAAATCTTTCTGCCGCGCCCAATCTTCCTCTGGGTCGTGAAGTGTGTCCCAATGCGTGGCGATAACGAAAACTTTGCTCTTATCATGCGAAGAAAGAGACATCACAGATTGAATCGTGTTCATTTCCTCTAGCATTATTTTCTGTGCCTCGACGCAGACGAAAACCGCATTTGCCCGCCGAATATAATTTTTCGTGAGCTCGGAGCGATAGGCAACCGGATCTGATAAACCTGGAGTATCGACGAATACCACTTGCGATGGAAAATCGCGCGGCAGTGTCGAAATTCCAACTTCAATTTCCTTGACAAAATAATGCTCCACGTGCTGGGAACTTGACCAAATTTCCAATTCGCGCTGAATATCTTCATTTGCCATTTCAAGGTGACGCGGCGGCTGATTAATCCATTTGGACTTCTCAACATCTCCGCCGAGCATTTCATATTCTTTCATAAATTCGGTAGCGTCCTTGCTTCTGGACGCCCAAAGTTCGTCCCATTCTTTTTGCGTGTAAAAAGTTACATTGACATAATCGCGTGGGCTGGCTCTAAACTTCGTGAGCGCCGCAGTTTCGGGGGTTACTGCCATTGACGCATAATCTTTCCCCAAGAGCGCATTTATAAGCGTCGATTTGCCCGTTTTAATCGTTCCGACAAAGGCAATTTGAAAATCGGCGTTGCGGCACAGATTTAAAAATTCTTCAATCTTTTTGACCACCGCTGAATTAGTCTCCGCGCCCATTCCAGGAATATTAAAAAGCGCCTGCCACTTTTCAACTTTAGCCGCGCAAGCATTGGTAAAATCGTCCCAATTAATTGGCTGGTGCGGAACATACAACAAATTTTCGACTACGCGCATCATTTTAACTTCCGGCAACGCATAAACTTTCGCGTCAAAATCATTCGTGTGTAAAAAAGCCCCGCAATTCGCGCAGAAATGACGCTTAGCAAAATTTTCAGCATGACATCTGCTACAAATAATTTTTTCCATAAAACCGCCCCCTCAGCGAGTAAATTTCAACAATTCTTGCGGCGCAATCGACAACGCAAGCAAACTATACGCGCCGCGCCACATTGGATTATTTTTTTCCAAATGATAAGATTCGCCGTCATAATTCACGCCCAAATCATAAATGTAAAGCGCAGGATTTTTCGCCAGCTCAACCATCGCCGCATAAACCAAATCATTAACAGGATAACGCCGCACAACCAAATTTTTCAGCTCTTTCAAGACAATCTCATTGCGCACGGCGTCGCTATTTTCAATCAGCGCAAATTGCAATTCATTTCTGTCAGCCAGATTGTTATTGCTCAAAATTTCGTCAATCAGCCGCGCCGTTGCCTCGCGAATCTTGCTTTGTTCATATTCAAAATAATCATTGCCGCCCAAATATTCCGGTTTGCCGTCCGCGCGGTAAACATAAAATCTGTTTTTACAAATCGCCAAAAAATATTGTAACAAAATCAATCGCCTCACTTTTTCATATCGCTAACAGTTTTCACAATCTCGGCGTCGGTCGCCTCTGGATTAACTTTCTTCTCAACGTCAATCAGCGCGTCAATCGCAACGTCGGATTTTTCGCTGCTCATACTTTTTCCGGCAATATAATTCACAATGTCGCCGAAAGTTTCAGTGTTGTCGCGCGCGATATTTCCCAGCGCCGCCAGCCTGCCAAGTTGACTGTAAAATTCCGGATTATTCAAGACAATCTGCCCAAATTCGCTCATTGACTGCCCATAACGCGCAATTGCCATCCCTAACAAAATTTCAAGTCCTTTGTGCATTTTATCATCTTGCGGTATCAACGCCGATTGTTCGGGGTTCGGCTCGTATTCTTTGAGCGCCGCTAAATATTTTTCGTGATTGTCGAAAGTTTCAATTCGCACCGGATTAATTTCATCAACCTCAGCCTGCAATGCGCGGTCTCCAATGTCCTCAACTTTTTCTTCCGGCTCAATCAAGCCCAATTCTTTGAAAAAAGCCTCGAACGCGCGCCCAAGTTTTTCAAGTGTCGGTCCAAGAATTTTTGAAAGCACCGGTGCAAATGTATTCGCCACCACGCTTAAAACATTGCTTATTCCAGAAAAAATCGCTCCAAAAATTGACATAACAAATTCCTCCTTAAAAATTTCTCTTGATATTAATCAGCAATTTCAAATTATCGCCGCTGGAAATTTTTTCTAAATTAAAATCGTTCAGCATCAAATTTATAAAATTAGTCAGCCGACTTTCAAAAATTTTATCACCTGCTTTGAGTCTTGTAAATTCTGCCGCAATGTATTTTGCCACTTCTGTTGCGTCAATTTCTTTAAAATCAAAACTCGCGCAGAAATTTTTAATCGCCGCTTTAATCTTGAAAATATCAGTGAGCGTTTCAGCCTGCAAAGAATTTGTGTCGAGATATTCAAGCGCAATTTTTTTCAGCAAATCGTAAAGCTTGCGGTTAAACCTGCGCGAAATTTCCAAATTGCAGTACCACGCGCCGAAATTTTTAATGAACTGCGATTTAACCGCGTCATTTTCAACAACGCCTGCGTCGGTATCAGTCACGCTTTGAATTTTGACGTGAGCAGGGCGTCGCATTCCCTCAGTAAAAATAATTGCCTGCCCAGTTTCCAGCGCCGAAAGATATTCTTTTTGCTTATCGTCCATCATCATTGTATCGCCGACAGATTCTTTATCGTCACGCGCAAAAAGCCGATGAATTATTTTCGTGTTGGTGTTTTTCAAAACTTCGGGCGCAAGTTTATTCGGTATCTGGTCAACAATTATCAGACTTTCGCCGTACTTGCGAATCTCCGCGAGTAAATCTGTAAAAGTTTCAACCGCCGTCCGCTTTGAGCCGCCATCTCCTAATTCAACCTTCGATAAAAGCCGGTGCGCCTCTTCAATCAATGTTATGTGCCGGAAATTTTTATCAAACTTGCTGCGCCGCTTTATCACTGCCGCCAGCCGCGTCAAAATAAATCCCATTAACAAAGCTTTATCTTCCGCCGATTTTAAATTTTCCATTTCAATCACGACGTTTTGATTAATCAGCTTTTCAAAGTCAATCGAGCGCTTGCAATTAAACAAAGCGCCCTTTGAGCCTTTAGTCAGATTTGAAAATCGACTTATCAGCGAGCCGCGATAATCATCACGCAATCTGTCACTAAATCCTTTCGTTTCAACAATATCTTCAAGCGCTTTCAAAAATTCCGTCAGCGTCGGAAATGTATCAAATTCTGCGCGAAATTCATCCTCCTGCCGATAATCGGCGCGCCTTTCAATCAAATAATTTCTGTTCGTGTCAATGTCCCAGCCCTTGTCTTCGTAAATTTTATAAATCGCCTCTTCCAAAATCTGAGGCATTGACGCTTCCATTGGAAAGGACGAAGTGAAAGTTGCCTTCAACATATCGACGTGCGAAGAAACACTTTCGCCGCGCACTAATTCAAATGGATTCAGTCGAAAAGGCGCGGTCAATTCATCGCCAACAGTAAAAACAATAACGTTTCCAAAATGCGGCGAATTTATCAGCGCGCGATATTCAGTTTTAGCAGGCTCAATCACCAAAAATTTCACGGCAGATTCTTTCAAAAGTTTATGGCAGGTTGTAGTTTTGCCCGAGCCAGTCACGCCCGCAATAAAAACGTGTTTATTTAAAATGTCATTGCTGATTTTCATTGGAATGCTCTGAAGTTCGCGCCCTTTTTGAATGAGGTTGCCCAAAATTATTTCTCCGCCAGTCTGATTAAAATTCAAGCCAAATTCAACGCTCTCTTTAACGGTAATACCAGGAATTTCTTTTTGCGGTAAACCGGCGATTAAACTAACTTCATTGGGCGTTAAATAGGTATTCAAACCAAGTCTGCTATCCAAATGCGGGCGACTTTCCAGCGTCAATTTTTCTGGCAAATTATTTTCTGCGCCAATATAAAAACTCTGATAGCTATTCAAAATTTTAAAATCGCGTTCGACATTCAGCGGATAAGCGCGAAGCGGGCTATATGAAGATTGGTTGCCTTGAAACAGTGAAATAATTCCAACTTTAAGGCGTTCGGCGTCAATCGGCTTTTCGCCCATGTAGTAAATCGAAGTTTTGAAAAAGCCGCGACTAAATCCGATTTTCACGCGCTCCAAAAGTTCTCTGTCAATGTAGTCAATAATTTCAGCCGCCTGCTTATTCGCCACCTCCAAAGTTACCGCGCTTGAGCTACCGGAACTAACGCCCGTGCTTTCATTACTGCCTGAAGTTTTTGTCGTACTTTCGCCGTAAGAACTGCTTTTTTGATCAGAATGGCTTGAATTTGAATGGTCGTTTTGCTTGCCGTGCGAATCAGACGAACTATCGCTATTGGAATAATTCACGCCCTTAGCAGTTGATTCACTCGTGCCGGTACTGCGCGTTTGATTATTGCTTGTGGATTTTTGAATAGACTGGCGAGCGTGTGGCGCTAATTCGTTGTAGAGTTGATAAATTTCATTGCGGATTTTTGCAATTTCAGATTTACTAATCGGCTCACAAACAACTACAATTCGCCATTTTGCGCCGAGCATACTATTTATCAGTCTGTCGATGCCTTGAAAGCCGTACTTGCTATCATTCGTCTCATTTACAGAGGGAATGCCGACAATCACGCCCGCATTTTTGAATTGTCGCGCAGAATTAATAATTGAATCAGCAAGATTTTGACCGGTTAATTTTTCAAGGGAACTGCCGCCGAAATTTCCTTCAAATGCGCCCGCAATATTTTTTCCATAATTCGCCGCGTTCAAAAGTTTTCCAAGTATCGGCTTATTCTCATTGTGATTTTTCGCCACGCCAATATAAAGTTCAATGCCGCTTTCGTTGCCGCTCAAAATGTAAACAAAATTAAACGCCTCATTGTCAAGGCTCTGCAAGACATTTTCAAATGCCTCGCGGTGCGGATATTCTTCATCGAATGTCAGCAAATTAATTTTGAAAAAGCAAATTTCGTTAATTTTAAGGTCATCACTTTTCAAGCAGTATGGGTGGATAATATTTTCAGGCGTCTCGGAATTAGCAAGCAGGCGGGAAATTTTATCGGCGCTGGTAACGGCTTTGTCCATTAAAATCTTCCTTTCCAAAAAAAAAGCACTCGCTCCTCACGAATGCATTTATCAATACAAAAATATCAGCTAAATTTAGTCTTGTACCGGTTTCAAAGTTTTTCCGAAAATTAATTTGTCGAGAATATCAATCAGCTGGTTAATTTCAGGCTTAGAAATTTGCGCACTCGCCCCGAGTGATTCGCCCTTCAAACGCATTTCTTCACTAATCAAAGACGAAAACAGCACAAATGGCACTTCGTTAAGACGATCATTATCGCGGACAAGTTTCAAGAGGCGGTGCCCGTCCATTTTCGGCATTTCAACATCAGAAACGATAATTCCAACGTGCATATGAATGGGACCGTCTTTATTGGCAAGCGTGCGTAAATATTCCCAAGCGTCCATACCGTTGCCAAAATCGCGAACAAATCTGTAACCTGAATCATGCAAAGTCGTAACAAGCAAATCTCTGAGCATTGCCGAATCTTCAGCAACAACTACATGAATATTTGAGCGCATTGAACGCGTATCTTCATTGGCGTCTTCAATCGTCGTAAGTTTGGCGTTAATTTCGGGATTAATTTCCGCAATGATCGTTTCAAAGTCGAGCAACAAAACAATTCGGTCGCTCATTTTGATAATACCGACAACGCGGGATTGGTCGCCAACTTCGGGCGCGGGCTCCATATCTTTCCAAGAAATTCTGTGGATACGCGAAACATTTTCCACCAAAAAGCCAATGCCGTAATTATTAATTTCAGTAACGATAATATTTTTAGCTTCTTCG
>CAJOIA010000050.1 GCA_905234505.1 uncultured Selenomonadaceae bacterium | reverse complement strand
AGAAGTAAAAGATGGAGCGCCGTATGCGTTGAAAGGCGCACGTACGGTGCGGAGCGGGGGAAAAGGCGGCGATAATTTCAAAGTCTTACCTATCGCTATAAAGGCTGTAGGTTTTCAACTGATTTTAGAAAGAATGATTAACAATGACAAAGGCAGAATTGGTAAAAGGCATTGCAGATTTGGAAATGTTTATCGCACACAGCAATGAGCGCATTGCACAGGCAGAGGCGAAAATCGCCGAACTTAAGGACGAAATTGACGAAGAGGAAGACACCTACAATAGCGCATATATCATTAAACAGCTCACAGAATTTGTAAACAACCAGGAAGCAACGATTAAAGCTGAAAAAGCTAGCATTGAAGATAGCGAAAGAATGTTAGCTGAATTTACCGCCGAACCTAATAAAATCGAAGCAACCGACGTTAATACCGAAGCGAATGTTGAAGATTATATCGTTACTCAAGAAGCGCAGGATGCAGCTGTACAGGCTGAAATTGATAGCGCCGTAAATGCCGAAGCCAATAACAAATTCGAAGAGTGCATTGCTAAAGTAATTTCGTCAAGTCAAAAATTGCTTCAGAGGTCGAAGGAAAACACTGCCGACAATCAGAGAAAATGTGTACTCAATGTGCTTTGGGAACAATATCATTATTATTCTGCCAACTACTACAAAACAATTAAATACGAATTTGAAAATGAAATTAAATATTTTCGTGGTTTGAAACGTTTGACTAAAAAACACGAAGCTAAAATTGCGGAGTGGGAAAGCAGAATAGCTGATTGTAACGTTAGAATAGCCATCGGTCATATCGTTTGCTCGAAGCTTATGAAAATTATTGAGGCTTATGAAAATTATGGTAAGGCGGATGTTGAAGATTATCTCGTTACACCAGAGGCGCAGGATGCAGCTGTACAGGCTGAAATTGATAACGCCGTAAATGCCGAAGCAGCCGGCGATAATGTCAAAGCGCCAAATGTTGTCGAAGCGCCAAATGCCGCTGTTCAGAACAATATTTTCAAAGTTAAAGTTGAAATTGACGGCAAGCCGATTATTAAAAAAGTAAGCAATGTTAAGAAAATCCCCAGCGCCATTAATAACATTGTCAACAATATCTTTTCTAATTTCGGCAAACTTCTCTTTCGAGCTAGCATTACCGACGCTGATTCACATATGCCATTAATTGAATTGTACCGTGATAATCATTCTACCACGTGTTGGTACTTCGCCAATCCCGAATATGAAACAGCATTTCAAAGCGGCGTCGAATCTTGGTTAATGAAACATACCGACCAAATCAGCGCTCAAATCAAAACTAAAAATCCTTTAAAAATTAAAGGATGGCTTGGGATGGTCGGCATTGACGACGGCGGCGTTTTGATGAATTGCCTTGCTAGAAATTATCTCAATGCCTACGTTGATTTTAACGTTTTGGTTAACGCGCTTATTTTCAAAAAAACCGAATATTATTCTTGGGTTGTCGACGTTGAAACCAGCCTCGACTTTGCCGGTATTGTCGATAAAGCGAAAGGCGCTAATGGTGAAATTTGCAAAGCTGTCAGAAATGCTATCGACATTGAATTGCTCAACGAGAGTGTGCCCGATGAAACCGTTGACAACAACGATGACGCAGATGAAGAAGAAATTGTTGTTGAAACTGTTGATATTGACGAGGACAATGAGTTGATTGACCCGCCGGAAATTCCAAATATGGCACTTGAAATTTATTCGCCGCCGGTTGAAGTGCAAACCGCTGATGAAGTTGAAGCAGAGCGCATTGAAAAACTTCAGCAACTTAGTTTGAATATTGACGCCGTTATTAAAGCTAATTCTGCTGATATCGACAAGATTTCTGATGCTATTATCGACGCCGAAATTGCAGACGAGCCCACCGACGATTTGAGCGAAGTCTACCTTGATTTGATTGATAAAAATAATCAACTCCGAGCTCTCAAGTCTAAAATTGAAAACGAATTAACGCCTGCCGTATCGCCAATTTATACTTTCGACATTGAAGATGATTATTATGAAGACCTTTGGTGGAAAGTTCCTGAATTTAATGAGGAAGCTGATACAAAGGCAACTAAAATTAATCTGATAACATTCAATGCGCCAATTGACGCAGAGGTGCGCCAGTCGATTATTGCTGAAATTGTCAAGGGCACTAATAACGCAATTGTCAACGACGATACAATCACAATCGGAAAGCTCAATGTCAAACTTGCGCCCGCTGATGAACACTTGCCTACCAAAGAAATTATCAAGCGCGCGCGTCAATATTTCGGTTTGCAGGCTAAATCGCCTGTGAAAAGAACAAAATCATCTGCTGAAGCTGAAAACGAAAATATTTATATTAAAAAGCGATTTGTTGAATATTGCAATACCCACAAAGAATCTTTTTTCGGCATTACAGGTGTTGCCGCCGAAAGTTTCAATGTTAATCCGGCTGACGTATTCAAATTAATTCAACACTTCGCGCCCGACCGATATTACTTTGACAGGATTTTTGCGAGCTATAGCATTTTCAGTAATTCAAATCATACCTTCGGCTTTGCCGTCGATTTTGTTAATGCTGAGTTTCCTTTGATGCGTGAAATTGTAAGCTCGAATATTCGTCGCGTGATTTTTGGCAAATTCAACGATGATAAATTAATCAGCCTGATATATTTTAATGTCGGCAAAAAAAATGCGCCGATTGATTTTCCGCGGCTCGATTATGAGCGTATCGAAGCACGGCAAAAACGGTTTGGGATGCCGATAAAAAAATATAATTCTGCCGAATATGGCGAACCTGTATACGGCGAGCCCATTACGCTTTACCAAAATGCTAAGGGTCTTGAAGTTAAATCTGGTTCATGCACTCATTGGAAGGTTGAATCCGCTATTAACGATAAAATTGCTACACTCGATAAAGCAGTTTTCAACGGCGCCTTCAGAATAATTATCACACTCAATAACAATCGTACTGTCACTTGGCAAAATATTAACGGCGAATCTTATGTTATCGACGATAGCGGCAATTACGTTAACGTTAACGCCAGTCCTGTTACCTACTGCCGCGAATACCTTTTCAGCCAGGAAGATAATTTTAAACTGCATTTGCCTGAATCACCCCAAATGAAAAAATGCAACGCCGATGATAATTCACTTTATAGACGTGGCGGCTGCGTCGAATTTAAGCCTAATGATAAAATCTTCAAAATCGAATTAATTCCAGATATAAGTTCGGTAAATATTGCAGAAATCGGTGCAAAGGTAGAGCAGCTCAATGTAAAAATCTTTGAAACGAAGCCACGACCGATGGGCGATGACAAATATATATTGGATTATTATATCAATAACATTAAAGTTAGTAGTGATGAATGGGCTGAAACACTGCAAGCCGCGCGCAAAGGTTTTTGTCGTGAAATTTACTTGGAACCTTGCCGGTACAGCCCGCGCTCATCAGAAGATATTCCGGCGGCGAAATTGCGTTACATTTGGCAGAAGCTGATAGAATATGCGCTTGACGATATCACGATTAATAAACCTGTTGCCAAATTCAACGTTCGGTCACCAACAAAACTTTTAGCAACAGCCGCGCGTAGCTATTTTCCTAAATCGGCTATTCTCAAGGATAATCCGCTGATTTTAGAACACGTCACCATTGACGCTGAAGTTACCGGCGGCGCAATTGAAAATGTTAATAATGCTGTTAAATTTGTTCCTGCACTCGATGAAAACGTTACTATTGACGGTATGTCACCTACTGAATATTTTGTAGAGTACGGTTTTGGCGACAGATTGATTCAGGATATCAGCAAACTCAAAGCGGGTGCCAAGGTCGTTAATGACCCTGCGCCATTACTTGAAATTATTGCAAAAGCAACAGCGTTGTTGGAAGTTAAACCCGCTACAGCGCGCTCAAATACGCCCAAAGTTCATTGTACATTAGATTATACCTGCGCGAAACATAATACCTCTACAGTATTTTTCGATGATAATATATCCGTTCCGCCGTAGCTCTGCACTATTTTGGAGAAAAATCGCCCGAATACGAAATTGAAAGATATACTACCATTTAAAGGAGTTACTTAATCGAGTTTGAAAATCAGTATGGAACTGAAAAATTGAAGCAAGCGCTTATCGACGCCGCCAAGGGCAATAAATATGACCGCATCAGTTACAATTATTTAAAAGCCGTGCTAGAGAACAAAGGAGGTCGCAGCGTTGGAAGCGCTGAACAATATTCTAAAATCGTTGATGACGAAGTTCCCGAAGGATATTGATGTCGATAAAATAAAAGCCGATTGGCAAAAAAAGCGCCGTGATACTTTTCAACGTTTTTCTGAATTGTATCCTGGCGTTTTTATTTCTGGTAATTTTGTGCACGAGGTAATGTTAGCAGAAAGTGAAGAATTGCCCTGCGAAAATTGCAAAGGCTACCCCTGCGCGAAAAAACAAAATCAAGGTTGGCGTCACGAGGTTAGACGGCGAATTAGTTGTTCGCTTTGGTTATTGTGAGTATTGCAAACAGTATCTGCGGCAAGGAAAAATTAATAACCAATTTATTGTAACGGCTTGGACATGACATAAAAAACGATGATATTTTATGATTTTTGCTGGTAAATTCTTTCGTACAATTGGTTATCCCAACTGAATATTTTTTCTGTAGCAGTTATTGCAAATCTATCACGTGAATTCTCAACTGAAAATTTATGATTAATTAAATCAATATATAATGTCGATAAAAAAATTTTTACGCTACATAAGTTCAAAACTTTGTAAAATACAAAAAAATGTGGAGGACTCAATGCAAATCGATAGGTCGTTATCTGACAACAAAAAATTATTACAAAGTTTGTTTAGTCGGCACGCAGTATCAGCCGGATTGTCAATGTTCGGCGTTCAATGTTGCTTAATGATAAATTCTGTTCTCGCAGGAAAATTTTTCGGCGGTGCTGGACTCGTTGTAACGAGCATTGTATCGCCGATTTATTCAGTTTATGCCGCAATCGGCGCACTTTGCGGAATTGGTGGCGCAATTATCACGGCTCACGCATTGGGGCGCGGTGATAAGGACGTTGCCAATGAAAGTTTTTCGTGCGCTTTTTTTGTTTGTGTGGCAATCTCGGTAGCGGTTTCAATTTTTGGGTTGATTTTCCAAGAAAATTTGTTGCAGATTTTGGGAAGTTCAGAGAAAAGTTTTCCGGAGGCGCAAGCATACAGCACGATTTATATAACCGGTGGAATTTTCACCGCGCTTTTTTATATGCCATACCACTTTTTGAAACTGACAGGGCAATTAAAATCGCTGATTCTGCTGTACATTGCAATGGCGGTAGAAAATTTTTTTCTGGATTGGCTATTCTGCGAGATTTTTCAGTTTGGCATGGACGGAATTGCACTCGGCACAGTTTTATCTTCGTTAATCACGGTCGTAATTGGATTCAAGCTAATTCTGCGCGACGAGGGCGGATTTAAACTGGTGAGAAAAAAAAATGTGACAGCCGTTAAACAACTTTTTAGATTTGGCACGCCGTCAGCTCTCAATCAAGCATTAAACTTCGCAAGATTTATTCTGATGAACCAATTGCTTTTAATGGTCGCGGGGCAAATGGGACTGGCGATTTTTTCAGTGGTCAAAGTCATTGAAAATTTGTCGACGGTAATTCTCGCGGGAATTTCACAGGCAACTTCGGCATTTGTCGGCGTATTTTTCCAGGAACGCGACAATGAAAGTATCCGCCAAATCGAGCGGCAGGCACATCTTATCAGCTTTGAATTAATCGTTCCAATAGTTATTGGCGTTTGGATTTTTCCAGAGCAAATTTGTGCATTGTTCGGCGTCTCAAATTCTGAGCTGACTGCAGAAGGCATTAAAATTTTTTCACTGAGTTTAATCCCATCAATTTTCTGCATGATTTTAACAAGTTACTATCAATCAACAAAATTCACTAAACTGGCAAATTTAATCACTTCTGGCAGAGGCTTTATTTTATTGCTGATACCGGCGTACATTTTAGCGCCGCAATTCGGATTAAATTTTGTGTGGTATTCTTTCTCAATAGCAGCAGTGGGAGCGCTGATAATTTTGGGCGCAGTTTTATTCTTCAATCGCGCAGAAGACAAATCGTCAATTCTGCTTTTGGATTTGAACAGCGAGAAAAACGGCAGTTATATTTCATTTTCAGTGCCAGCCGATATTGTTGCCATTTCCAATAGTGTTCAAAATATCGCCGAGTTCTGCGCGAAAAATAATCTGACGAACAAGCAAACAATGCTGGTTAAACTGTCGATGGAAGAAATGCTTGTAAGCATAACCGAGCATTGCTTTGAAAAAGATACAAACGCAATAATTGACGTCAGAATTTTTATCGTGCGCAAGGACAATCATTTGACAATCGTTATGAGAATCCGAAATAGCGGCAAATTATTTAATCCTATCGCTTATTACAAAAAACTTGAGGCAGAATTTGATGAAGACGACCCAATGAATTTTGCAATGAGCGATTCGCTGGGCATTGCAATGATTAGCAAAATCTCCGAAGTGCATTATCAAAGTACTTTCGGCATAAATAATTTAACTGTACGGATTGACGAACAGGAGGGAAATTAATGGAATTTATGACTTTGAAAAATATTGAGGGCAAAGAAATTTCCGTATGCTTTAGGAAATTTCAACCCTCGGACGCCACAGAAATTGTCAAATTAATTCGCGACGAATACGGCGAAAAATACCATAAGCGCCGCCTTTACGATCCCGATTATATTATCCAGCAAAATGAGTTGGGCGATTTGAAGTTCCATGTAGCTGAACTGGACGGCGGTGAAGTTATCGGCTGTTTGGCGCTCAAACGCGAGGGCACTGCTTACAGTATTGCCACAGGAATTATTTTGAAACATTATCGCCGATATGGAATGTTTTTTCCATTTGCAAAATATATTGCAGCTCAAATTCGCAAACTCGAAAATGTTTCGGCTATTTACTGCAGGATGATTCTGTATCATAATGTTACTCAGAAACTTATGGCGCGGCTCGGCTTGAAAGCTTGCGCATTTGTGCCGTCGCTGATTCTGGCTGATAAATTTCAACATTCCTATGACAGGGACGACAATTTGAAACTGACGCTTGGCATTATGATTCGCAAAGCTTCAAAGCATAACGCTGGAAAAATTTATCTGCCGGTTGAGCAAATCAAAATCGCGCAGGACATTTACAATTCGCTGAAAGTCAAATATGAAATTGATAGCGCTGAAAATATTTTAGCGGACAAAAGTAAAATTTCAGTCGACAATGACGCCGTTCAACAAAATTGCACAATTGCGATTGATTTTGCCGGTGCTGATTTGATTAATCAAATTCGCGCAGTACACGATAAATTCAGCGGCACTTATCAGACGTTCAACATTTTCTTGAATATCAGCGATAAATCGGCGGTTACGGCTTACAATGAACTGATAAAGCTCGGATATTTTTTTACCGGCCTCAATCCAATTTGTAGCGACAAAGAAATTATGATTCTTCACAATCCGCGAAATGTGCCGATAAAATTTGACGAACTTAAATTAATCAATGAATTTGAATTTCTGCGCGAATACGTCAAAAAAATGTACGAAAGCAGGTGTCTCATTGAAAAGAATCAGTAGGATGGGCATTCGCAAACAGGTCTTATTTTTAGTTTTATCTTGCAGCATAATTACGCTGCTAATTGCGGGCGGGATTTCACTTTTTGGAATGATTAATATCAAAGCTAACGCGGTGAATGTAGGAGTGGAAATTGGCGAAGCCGCAGCAGAGAAAAGTGCGGAGGCTCTCAAAGAGACTGTCATGAAAAGTTTGGAAGGCATTGTTTATGAGCGCTCGAAACAAGTTAATCATCTGTTTAGAAGCGTTCAGTGGGACGTTAAAGCACTTTCCGACGAAATGACAAAGATACTGACAAATTATTGGGATTACGCCCCAAGATATGTCGCCGAGCCCGATTGGAATAATGAAGGAATTATCGTCGCGCAGTTGCAATACAGAGCGGATGTCAATCGCGCGGCTTTAGCTGAAGAAGTTGGTTTGACTGCAAATTTGCAAGACTGGTTATATCAAATGAATGCCAGTGAAGATATGATAACTTCAAATTATGTAGCGTCAGTCAATGGCTTTAACATAACAGTTGATGCGGCGTCAGAAAGGCGTGTTGACGAATATAATAATCCGTTGCCAAATGATTACAGCGTGCGCCCGTGGTATCAAAAGGCTATGCAGGAACAGAAAGTAACTTTCACCGACGTTTTCAATGATTCACACGGCAGGGGCTTGGCGGTGTCTTGCGTTTCGCCATATTATGACGCTTACGGCTCCATTGCGGGCGTAGTTGGCGAAGGTATGCTTTTAGAAAGTGTGGATGACATTGTTTTAAGTACGAAAATTGGCGAGACTGGTTATGGATTCATAATGAATAATAAAGGGCGCATTCTGTTTTCGCCGAAAAATACAGGCGATTTAGCGATTGATTCGGAAGAAGATCCAAGTTTGTTGGACGATGCTAAAGATCCGACCTTAGCGGCGGCGGCTAAACTTATGGCGACGGGCAAATCCGGTTTGGAATATGTTATGATTAATGGTATTCCTTGCTATGTGGCATTTGCGCCGCTTGAAAGTACTAACTGGAGTTTTGGAATTGTCATTGAAGAATCCGAAATTACAACGTCTGCTGAAATCAGCCGTCAAATTATCGAGCAAAATACCGGCGATTTTGTAGCAATGCTCAATGATTCGATTAAAATGTTGATTCTGGCGATATTTGGCGCGTTTGTCGTGATAATGTTGATTGTGCCTTTCTTTGGCAGGAAAATTGCCGATTCTTTTACCAAACCGATTAATATTTTGACTGACGGCGTGCGTGAAATTGCGAGCGGCAACCTTGACAAGAAACTTGATATTCACACCGGCAATGAAATTGAGCACCTTGCAACCTGCTTTAACGCAATGACTGACGAATTAAAAATGCAAATGGCTAATCTTACAAAGGTTACCGCTGAAAGAGAAAAAATTGCGACCGAGTTGAATGTTGCGACAAATATTCAGCTTAGTATGTTGCCGCGAGATTTTGATTTTGGGCGCGAGGATTTTGAAATCTATGCAACAATGAATGCGGCTAAGGCAGTAGGCGGCGACTTCTATGATTTTTATTTGCTTGACGAAAATCATTTAGTTGTGACTATAGCGGACGTTTCGGGTAAGGGCGTACCGGCAGCTTTATTTATGTCGCGCAGCAAAACAATCTTGAAAAATTTTACAATGACAATGCAGAATCCCGATGATTTTGAAGCGGTAATGACTTTGGCGAATAATCAGCTTTGCCAAGATAACGATGAAATGATGTTTGTAACAGTGTTTATGGGAATGTTGGATTTGCAGACGGGCAAATTTGTTTACGTCAATGGCGGGCACAATCCGCCCGTAATTTATAACTCGGCAAAAAAATCTTACAGTTACTTGGAAGTGGAGCAAAATTGCGTTTTGGGCTTGATGGACGAAATGGATTTTGTTCAGCAGGAAATTCAAATGCAGGCGGGCGATATGATTTACATGTACACTGACGGCGTAACTGAGGCAATGGACATTCAAAATAATCAGTACGGCGAGGCGCGGCTTTTGAAGTGCCTTAATCAAATCAATCCTGCCTGTAATTTGCAGAAACTTTTAGCTGATGTTCGCGCAGATTTAGCTGAACACGTCGGCGCGGCTGAGCAATCCGATGATATTACAATGTTGGCTGTACGGCTTAATCGGTAGTAAACAAACTTTTACTTTTTGCATAAGGCGAAATGATAAAATTCAAATGTACCAAAAAAATTTATAAGGAGCGGAGTGTATGAAATTTGAGTTTTCAGACACGGTTGGCGGCTTTTGTAAAAGTTACGATGCAGCAACTCGAAGCGGTGTTATTGAAACTTTTGCCGGTGATGAAGTCCAATTCAAGCTTTCTGACAATATCTATGCGCGGATAGTTAGAAATTTGGATGAACCCTACCGCGATTGCACGGGGCAACTTGATAAAATTCTTCGCGCAGGACAAATGGCTTTCATTTATGGAATTTACTACCCCGACGAAAGCGGAACGCATTTTGAGGCATCCTATATTGATTTTCCTGGACGCAAGCCTGAAGAAATGCGCTTTGAAGAGGCTGATTGGTGGGTCAATCAAGCGCGCAGTATTGCTGATTTTTACATTAAGGCAGAATTCCCGAACGGTGAAATTGATTATCGCCAGTACCGCACGCGCTTAACTCTTGACGGCGTGCGCAAGCCGGATTTTCGCCAAGAAACCGACACTATTTCGCGTATGATTTACGGTATGGCGAGCGCTTATATGCTCACCGGCGAAGACAGATTTTTGGAAGTTGCCGAAAAAGGCACTAAATATCTGCGCGACCATATGAGATTTTACGACATTGACGAAAATGTTGTTTATTGGTATCACGGAATCGATGTTCAGGGCGACAAGGAGCATAAACTTTTCACTTCAGAATTTGATGATGATATTGAAGCGATTCCAATGTACGAGCAGATTTACGCGCTTGCCGGTCCTACGCAAACTTACCGCTTAAATGGCGACCCCGCGATTATGAAAGACATTCGTATGACTATTAGTCTGTTCGATAAGTTTTTCATTGACCGCGAAAAGGGCGGCTACTATTCGCACATTGATCCAGTAACTTTCGACCCGAAGAGTGAAACACTTGGGCGCAATGTCGGGCGCAAAAATTGGAACAGCGTTGGCGACCACGCTCCGGCTTATCTGATTAATCTGTACCTCGCCACAATGGACGATAAGTACAAAGATTTTCTCGAATATACGGCTGACTGCATTGAAGAACATTTCAAGGATTATGATAATAGCCCGTTCGTGCAGGAAAAATTTTATGACGATTGGAGTCACGACGAAACTTGGGGCTGGCAACAAAATCGCGGCGTAGTTGGACACAATCTTAAAATCGCGTGGAATTTAATGAGAATCAACAGCGCGGTTGCTAAAGATAAGTATGTGCAATTCGCTGAAAAAATTGCTGAAATTATGCCCAAAGTTGGAATGGATACTCGGCGCGGCGGCTGGTACGACGTTATGGAGCGCAAACTTCGCGCAGGTGAAACTTGCTATCGTTTTGCATGGCACGACAGAAAAGCCTGGTGGCAGCAAGAGCAAGGAATTTTGGCTTACCAGATTTTGTACGGTTGCTTGAAAAAGCCGGAATATTTGAATTTGGCGAGAGTTTCAGCGGCGTTTTACAATGCTTACTTCCTCGACCACGACGACGGCGC
>CAJOIA010000049.1 GCA_905234505.1 uncultured Selenomonadaceae bacterium | reverse complement strand
CGCAGTAACAAGAGCGTTAAAGTTTTGCTGGACGTTTTTACAAATACGCGCATGTCGAATTATCACCCCAGCCAAGAGTTGGAAGAGCATATCAACAGAGTTCACAACATTCAAAACAGCGGTTTAAGCAAAGAAAAAATTGACGAAGAAATTATAACTGCGCGATATGATTTTATTGATAAAGTAATGGCGGAAGCGGTGACGTTGAGCGCGGCGAGTCCGTCGTTGTCAGAAAAACTTGACTCGATTTTTACAAATGGAATATCGGCGCTGGTAATAATGTTGGCGGCGTTTTATCTGCTGTTTCAAATAGCGTTTGAGTGGGTTGGGCAACCGTTAGCGGATATGCTCGGAGAATTTTTTGAAGAAACTGTAGCCCCTGCGGCAATGGAAGCAATGGCAGCGGCGGGTGTTGCAGATTGGATGCAATCATTAGTTGCTGACGGAATAATTGTAGGCGTCGGCAGTGTATTAAGTTTCGTGCCGCTGATTTTCACGCTGTTTTTCGTACTGAGTTTCTTGGACGGAACGGGCTATATGGCGCGCGTGGCGTTCGTAATGGACCCGATAATGCGTCGTGTAGGCTTGACAGGCAAAGGAATAATGCCGCTTATCATGGGCTATGGTTGCGGCGTACCGGCGATAATGGGCGCGCGGGCTCTCGACACTCACAAAGACAGAATGATTTCGATTTTAATCACGCCGTTTTTAACTTGTAGCGCGAAAGTTCCGATTATCGCGTTATTCGCAGCAATGTTTTTCCCCGACAATGCGGCTAACATAGTTTTCATTATGTACATAGTAGGATTGGCGACGGCAATATTGATGGCAAAAGTTTTGGGGCATACCGTATTCAAAGGGCAAGAATCTACATTCCTGCTTGAATTGCCGCCGTATCGTATGCCGGATATGAAGACTGTATTGCTTGAAACTTGGGAAAAAGGCAAAGGCTATTTGGTTAAAGCGGGTACGATTATTTTTGCAATGAGCGTTGCAATTTGGTTTTTGAGCAGTTTCAATTCTGACGGCATGACAGACGATATGAGCGACAGTTATTTAGCTGGAATAGGTTCAGCGGCGTCAACAATTTTTACGCCACAAGGCTTTAATACTTGGGAAGCGGGCGCAGCTGTTGTGACTGGTATTTTGGCGAAAGAAGCAGTTGTTTCGACGATTGGTATTTTGTACGGTGCAGACGAAGATTCTGTTGATACAGACGATGCTGACGGAACGGCAGATGTTTTAATGGCAACAGGAATGGCGACGGCGTTCACTCCATTATCGGCGCTGGCATTTATGGTATTCACGCAACTTTATTCTCCGTGCGTGACGGCTCTTGGCACAATCAAGAAAGAAACTCAGAGCTGGAAATGGATGGGCTTTGCGTTTTTGTACACTTGCGCGGTTGCGTGGGTAGCGTCGCTCTTGGTTTATCAAATTGGCAGTTTGCTTGGTTTTCAATGATATAGGGTTAATTAGGGGCTAAAAAAAACTATTCCCTTTTCACTAATCCCTAATCCCTAACACAAGGGGTGATTGTTATGGCGACTTATGTACTCGGTGCAGTTATAGCCGTAGCTTTGGCTAATGGGCTTAGGATTATCTACAATGCGTTTTTCAAAGGCGAAGCGGCTTGCTGTGATAGCGGCGGCGCTTGTGCTGGTTGTGCGTTAAAAAATGCTATGGATAATAGCTACAGGGCGCGCGTTGAGAAAATCGAAAAGTGCGAACTTCACAAAACCATCGACGTTGACGGTATGACGTGCGAGCATTGCGTAGCTAATGTGGTTCGGGCGCTTGAAAAAATTGACGGCGTGAAAGTGGCGGCGGCTAGTCTTGAAAAGCAATCTGCTCAGGCTGGACTCAGTAAAGATATTCCCGATGAAATTCTGCGCGAGGCTATTAACAAAGCCGGTTATCATGCAGGCGCTGTTACAATCTGAAAAAATTTCCAGTAACTTAAAATCTCCCACTGCGATTTTGCAACGGGAGATTTTTTTATTTATATTTATGTAACACGTACCTTGCGATTATTGGCGTCTGTAAGCGCTGATTTGCGTATAATGCTTCTTGAAAAATTCTTCAGCGACTTGTGGGAAAAGTGCGTAGCTCAAAACGTCTTCGTCGGTCGGATTTAAAAAGCCCTTGCCGATTAATTCGTCTTTGAACTGCGCGAAAGTTTCAGCCTTAGCATCTTCGACAGAGCAATCTTCAATGATTTGTTCAGCTGGAATGCCGAGCGTATTAATGATAAAGTCGCGGTCAACAGGGACAGGCGTCCTGCCGAATTTACCACGCACCAAATCTTTAAATTCATTGGGCACCATTTTATAACGCTGACCAGTCATAACGTTAAAAGTTGCCATTGTACCGACGATCTGACTTGAAGGTGTAACCAGCGGCGGATAACCGGCATCTGCGCGAACCTTTGGCATTTCGTCAAGCAAATCTTGATATCTATCTTCCATACCAGCCTCTTTAAGCTGATTGGCAAGATTTGACAGCATACCGCCAGGAATTTGAAAGTCAAGCACGTTGACGTTAACATCGAAATAGCCTTTCAAGCCAAATTCTTTGATAAGTTCAGCTTTGACGGCTAAGAAATGTTTAGCAATGGGCGTCATGGCCTGCCTGTCCAAGCCGGTATCGCGCTCCGTACCTTTGAGCATAGCAACGATAGTTTCAGTGCAGGGCTGTGAAGTATCACAGGAAAATGGCGAAAGCGCGCAGTCAACGATATCAACGCCAGCCTCAATCGCCTTCAAATAAGTTGCGTGACCAAATCCGCTAGTGCAATGAGTATGCAATTCAATCGGAATATCAAGCGCGGCTTTCAATTTTTTAACTAAATCGTCAGCGGCGTATGGCGCGAGCAATCCAGACATATCTTTTATGCAAACTGAATGACAACCCATTTCTCAGCTCAACGAATTTTTCATTGGTATGGACGGGGCTAATCGTATAAACCAAACAGCCTTGAACTTCGGGCTTTTCGGGACATTCCAGCGCCGCTTTAATTGCAACGCGCAAATTTCTAACGTCATTAAGCGCGTCAAAAATCCTAAATACGCCTATGCCGTGAGCCGCTGCGTGCTGTACAAATTTTTCAACCACATCATTTGAATAATGATTGTAGCCCAAAAGATTTTGTCCGCGCAATAACATTTGAATTGGCGTCTTCAATTTGGCTTTGAGTTTGTCAAGGCGTTCCCAAGGATCTTCGTCCAAAAATCTTAAGCAAGTATCAAACGTTGCGCCGCCCCAAGCTTCCAGCGCTTTGTAACCAATGTTATCTAACGCCTCCAGCGCATTCTCGTTGCGCACAGCGATTGATGCCCGTCGCGCAGGACTGTTTCCATTATCTGTAACGGTTTTGCCATCGGTACACTCTCCTTTAAAAATTCTGCGATTATCTTTTCAGAAATTGTGAACCACCCACGACTTGCGCGGCTAGGCGCGCTCTCTTAGTCGTAGGTTTCGCTAAGAAATTTGGCAAAAAGCCTTTATTCTTACAGGCGCGTCCACATCGCCGCTACACGATAAGACCTGAGTCTACACGTTTACTTTTGTAACCACTACGCTTTTTCTCATAGAACCCGTCATAGTTCACCCAGTCCGGAGAAAAAAATCTCTAAGTGCTACGCTGTGGCGAGGGGTAAGCGCTACCTTCGAAAATTTGTTATAGGTGTACCTTTTTGTTGGAGCGGAAGTCTAACCGCTTTTTAAATTTTAACAAACGTTAACGATTAAGTCAATTAGCAATAATTACTCAACTAATAAGAATTACCGCCCGCAATGTCAATCTGCTATGAAGGAATAATTTTAGCCTCCGCCGAATTATATTTGCCAAAAAATTTTAAAGGAAGGATACACATTGCCAATCAAGATACCGAACAATTTACCAGCCACAAACATTTTGGAAGGCGAAAATATTTTTGTCATGGACGCGGACAGAGCCTACAAGCAAGACATTCGCCCGCTGAAAATTTTAATCTTAAATTTAATGCCGATAAAATCAGTAACCGAGACGCAACTTCTGCGCGTGCTGGGTAATACGCCGCTGCAGGTCGAAGTAGACTTTATTTATACCGAAACTTACATTCCAACGCACACGTCGCGGCACATTCAAAGACGTTAAACATAAAAAGTACGACGGCTTGATAATCACGGGCGCGCCGGTTGAGCTTATGGATTTTGAGGAAGTTGCATATTGGTCCGAGCTGGTCAAGATTATGGAATGGAGCAAGACGCATGTTTGGTCGACGTTTCACATTTGTTGGGGCGCTCAGGCTGGGCTTTATTATCATTACGGCGTGCCAAAATATATCTTGCCTGAAAAAATTTCCGGTGTTTACAAGCATAAACTTTGCGTGCGTTATGAAAAACTTTTTCGCGGTTTTGATGATGAATTTTTTGTGCCGCATTCGCGCAATACCGAAGAACATGTCGCTGATATTGAAAAAATTCCAGAACTTAAAATTTTGTCAACTTCAGATGATGTTGGCGTTTATATTGTGGCGAATTTAGCGCGGCGGCAATTTTTTATCACGGGTCATGCTGAATATGATCCTTACACGCTCAAAAATGAGTACGAACGAGATTTGCGCGCGGGACTCAATCCCAAAATTCCGCAAAATTATTTCCCAGACAATAATCCTGCGCGAGAGCCGGTTGTAAAGTGGCGGAGTGTGGCTCATTTGCTTTTCGCTAATTGGCTGAATTATTATGTTTACCAGGAAACACCGTACGAAATTAATTCTATTGGTTGAGGCGATGACTATGAAGAAATTTTTTATGGCGCTGTTAATGGCGTTGCTGATTTTACCAGCGGCTGGAACTTTCGCCGCAAATACCGTTAAAGTGCCCGAAGAAATTTTCAAATGGGTGCAATCGACGCCGCGCGGCAATTACTATTTCAATCAAAAAATTATCGGCTACAATATTAACAAAGACGATACGCTTGATTTGAATATTTTGGTTGTGCCGACGATTTGCACTTACGATGAAATTCAGATTCAAGACGTGGTTCAAAAGCGGCGCTGGCATAAAAAATCTGTCACGGGTTATAATAATTTGATTGGGCGCGCTGATTATATTCAGTTCGATTTTAAAAATAATACCGTGCAAATAGTTCGTCGCGCAGATTTGGATCACACTTTCACCGAGCTTGACGCTGATACTTCCGGCAGACCGATTAAACTTTCTGAGCTATCGGGTAAATCTGTTGCCTGCAAATTTTACCGCGAAATTTTGATTTGGGCGCGCAAAAATAATGACTTGATAATCAAGCGCTCGCGTGGCAAATTGACTACGCGGGACGCTAAACTCCAGTCTGAAGATATGCCGATTTTTAAAATTGATTTGCCTGGCACTGACGAATAGCGCTCGAAATTATTTTTTCAGTGTAAAATTATCCAAGACTTTACCATCGACAGTTTGACAAATCAGCGTCAAATCTTCTGCGCGAATCTTCAAATCAATATAAGAATTTGGCTCATTACAATAATTTTGGTCGCCCGCACGCCCGCATAAAATGTAAAATGGACCCGTGCGGGATTTTTTTTGCGCGTAAATGTGCCCTTTATTGTGGTAAGTGTGCAAATGCCCCGTGAAAACTAAATCAATTTCAAGCTCGTCAAAAAGCCGCATAAAATAATCTTTCGCCTCTTCGACAAAATCTGTGAGCTGGCGGTTGTAAATACTTTTGTGCATAAAAACGATCCGCCATTGACGATTTGAATTAGCCACCGCGCGCTTAAACCAATATTCTTGAATGCCAGGCAAATTGCCCTTAATTTTTTCAAGCTCCATGAATTGTGTATTCAAAACAAAAAAATTCGCCGCGCCATAATCGAACGCATAAAAATAACCGCCGAAATCTTTAATATCATTCGACGGCAATTTAAAATTATTCAGATAGGCGGTCGGCGCGCACGGCATCCAATTTGTATCGTAACATTCGTGGTTGCCAATGACAGGCGCTAAAATCCTTTCGCGAAGAAGTTCAGCAGCCGCATTGTACCAATCCCGCCATTGATTAAAATCTTGCCCCGCGTCAACTAAATCGCCATTGACTAAAAAAAGTTCGGCGTCCGGAAAATTTTTCGCCGCAATGTCAGCCGTATTTTTCCAAACACCATAATCCAGGCATTGACTGTCGCTGAAAATCAACATTTCAAATTCGCCATTGCCCGCCGTGCGTAAATTTTGCCAATCTGTCGCGCAGTCGCCCGCCACCACGCGAAATTTATATAAACTGGCAGATTTCAGATTTTCCAGCGTGCAAGCGTAAATAAATTCCGGCTTAAAAAAATTGGCGGTAACCTCAGCAAAATTAGCCGTGTCCTCGCCAATCAAACAATATTCAAGCCGCGCATTTTTCAATTCATTATCCGAGTTAAACATAATCGTCCGCGAACTGCGCGAATCCTTTGTTATGATCTGGCGCAAATATTTTACCCGCAATGACTTTGAAATTTCTTGCGGCTTATGCGGCGATTCGGTTGAAAATTTTAATCGGCGTAAAAAATTTAATATATTCACCGGACGTGCCTCCTTTCGTACCAAAGCGCGCCGATAATTAATGCAATGGCAAAAATTACCACAACGATTATTCGCGTGAAATCTTCTTGCTGTGTAATGGTGTCGTGACCGATTATCGCCTCAATTCCTGTCGAGGGAAATTTGCCAATGAATGACGCTAAAAAATAATCGCGCAGGCTTAATGAACTGAGCGCCCCCACTGCATTTAAAACGCCGCTCGGCATATACGGCACCATTCGGGCGATTAACATTACCGCGAAACCTTTTTTAGAGCTGTACTTGTCGATTGAACGAAGAAAGCGACTTTTTTCGATTAATTGCTTTGCTGTATCTCTGAAGAAAAATCTCAAAAGCAAAAAGCTGATAGTGACTCCGACAGTTTCAGCCACGACAGATAAAACTATTCCCCAGAAAATGCCAAATATCAGCGTGTTAGCTGTGGAAAAAATAATCGCGGGCGGAAAACCTATTGCATTGACAAAGAGCGTTAGCAGGAAACTGAACGCGATCGCCATTGAGCCGTAACTTTTTATGTATTCCGCAGTTTCCGAAATGTCGCCGTGCGAGAGCAATTCAAGAACCTCCGGCAAAAAATCCGGCGCGATTAAGTGAATAACCACGAACATTAACACAATTAAAAGTGCAGCTACCATTTTGACCGCTTTCATTAAAAACCTCCAAAGTTTATTTTAAAACGCTCTAAAAACTACCGCCTCCGCCGCCGGAACTGCCGCCGTGACCGCCACCGCCACGCGCCATTGCCCCGCTACCATTGCCAGAAGATTTTGGTCTGCGCGTAACATTCGTGAAAAGATAAATGTCGCGATTTGTCAAAAGTTTAACTGTTTCGCGTTTCAGATAATCCATTGCCGCAACTTCAGGGTGAACATTGCTCATACCGCTTATAAGCCGTGCACGAACTACTCCGCCGAACATCAGCCCAAGCACAACCGCAATCACAGCCGCCGCAGGATTAAAGCCAGCGTTCATATCGTAAGTCGCGCCTGTTTGTTCGTAGTAGCTTAATGAAGTATCGACAGCGTCAAGAAATTTGCTGCAAGCGGCGGAATAATCGCCATCGCTCAAACTATTTACAAAAGTTCTTCCAATGGCAGAAACGTTCGGAATGCGCGCGTCCATTTGCGAATCTGGAAAAATATACCAGTTGCGTTGATCCATTACTACCAGCAAAATAATATTGCCGTTTTTGCCGTCGCGCAGATTTTGTTCAAGCAAAGTACGAGCGGCAATCGAAATTTCGCGGTTGCCAATCGTCCTTAAAAAATCTATGTCAATTCTAATGCTGTGCTTTTGCTCAATGCTGGCAATTTTTTTATTCAACGCTTGAATTTCTGCGGCGCTCAAAAGATTAGCTTCATCTACAACCGGCGAGGCGAAAGTCACCGCGTTAATCATCAAGGCGAAAATGAAAATCGCGCAGAATTTTTTAATCACAATGTCACCGCCTCACAAAAATGCACTCGCGATAAAATAAAATACCGGCATTGACGCAATCGCCGCCACTGCAGAATATTTAAACGCCTTGCCGCTGTCATATGGCAAAGAGCCAACAACTTTACCGGTCTGCCCATTCATCATAAAAGTATAGGGCTTATCTTGATAGCGCGTAGTTAAAATCCAAACCGGCACCAGCGCGTAAATCACTTTGCCAACATCTTTGACAATGGCAACTTTAGTAAGTTCGACTTGGTTAAAATTTTGCACAGAACTTTTCACCACAGCCAGCGCGCTATTTTTAACGCGTTCATCTGCGCGAGGAGCGCAAGTTTCAGCATCCACGTCGTATTTATCGGCAAGGTAGCCAGTCAGATAAGCAGTACTAAATGGCACAAGCTCGGAGTAATTGAAAGGCTCGATACTTTCCATATAAATATTGTCCATTTTTTTGCTACCGTCGGCGGGAATTTTTTCAAAGCTCATTTTCGCCACGCGCTGGCAATTATAAACCTGCGTCTCAGTCACAAGCATACTGCCCGAATCATAGCGCTTAATTCTTGCGGCTTTAAATTCAGCCTGCGCGGTAATGCTGGAATCGAACAGCCAAAATGGAACGTACATCGGCTGAATCGCTTCGACACGGTTATTGGCGGTGAAATTATCTGGCAAAAGTCTATGACCTTCATAAAATTTTTTGAGCGCGGCAACTGCCTCGGCTTTATTTTTTTTGAAAGGAATAACATAATCGGGCTTGAGTTTGCCGTCAAAGCGCTTGGGAATCATGGTCGGATTGCCGCAATAAACGCACTCGGTAGCCATAGTATTTTCGTCGCAAACCAATTCAGCGCCGCAACTCGAACAAGTCAGCGCCTTCAAAGTCGAAACTTCAGCAGGTAACCAATCTTCGCCCGCGCCCGCAATGTCCCATTTAGTTTGTTGAGCTTCTTCTGCCTTAGCCGCCAATTCGTTTTGCGCGTGAAACATTTCTTCGATAGCGGCAACTTCAAAATCTGTGCCGCAGTATTCGCAGGTTACATTTTTTTTGCCAGGAATAAAACTTAGCGGCGCACCGCAATTCGGGCATTTATAACTAACTGACGTATCAGCCATTTAATCACCTTCAAATAAAAAAATTGTGAATTGCCACGGCAATTTCATAAGCAAGCGGAACAGGTACGGCGTTACCAATCATTTTATAGGCGTTATCAACTTTTGAGTAAATAAATTTAAAATCATCAGAAAAACCTTGAATACGCGCAATTTCTCTTACAGTCATTCGACGATATAAATTTTCTTTGCCCGGCTCAAATTTAAAAATATCTTTGCCGCAAAAAATCATTTTGGGAGCTTGCGGGTGCAGTTGGCAATGACGCCCCGACGCTTGCACTGTAAAAGCTTGTTCGTCCCAAGATTTAACGCGGTTACGGCTCATAAAAATTGTTGAAAAATTCCCCGTGAAAAATTCGTTGTTATTTTCGGCTTGTGCGTTGTGAAAATTTCCTTCGGCGGCAGGAATTGCCGAAAATTGCAAATCCCAAATTACATCGCGCAGATTTAATTTTTTTGAATCGTCGAAAGTTGAACCTTTAGGAAATTTGAAATTAATATTTAAATCTTGCCTGAATCCTATAAAAAAAACTCTTTTACGCTCCTGCGCGACGCCGTAATTTTTGGCGTTGACAAGATTAATTGTAACGTTGTAACCGCAATTTTTAAAAGTTTCAATAATAAAATTAACCTCGTTCGAATGACGATTTGCAAGCATACCGCTGACATTTTCGGCAAGAAAAAATTTCGGCTTTTTGGCTTTTAAAATTCTGATATAGTCGAGAAAAAGTGCGCCGCGTGAATCATTAATGCCGCGTTGTGCGCCCGCCTCTGACCACGATTGACACGGCGGACCGCCAATAATCCCGTCAATATCATCAGGGAAAAAATCCGCCGCCAAATTTCGTATATCTTCGGTAACAAGTTGAGTTTTTGTGTGATTGAGTTTGAATGTTTGCCAAATTGCAGAATCAAATTCATTGGCGACAGGAATTTCAAAGCCGGCTTTTTCAAATCCCAAATCAAGACCGCCGCAACCGCTGAATAAACTTAGCAATTTCATAAAATTACCTCAAATTTCGTAGCAGATTAATTTTGCGCCGTTAAGTTTTGCGGGATTATCTGGATTTTTAATTTTAACGTTAAAAATTTTTAGTGCAGGGAAATTTTTTTGTAGCGCAAAAAGTTTTTCCTTATTTTCTAAGGTATTCCATTTTTCGTCATTTATCACGCACATAAAATTAAAATCAGCCGCCAAATTTCGTTGGTAAATGTAACTGAAAACTTTAAAAGGATTTTCAATATGCCACATTCCGCGCACTCTCAAATAAGTTATACCGAGCGGATCTACGCGGTTGACTCTTCCGAGTTCCCGCGTTTGCGCAAATTCCACGCCGGAAATTTCTTCAACGCCGCTTTTAATTTTTTGCCGAATTTTATTGTAACATTCAGACGCCGCGCAATAATCCCGCCCGTAAATCATACACAAATTTTTTACCGAATTATTTTTGACAACGCCGACAACGTAAATTAAATCTTTTTCGTGCCAAATTTCGGCGGCGCGGCAAGCATTGGAAATCATAGGATTTTCAGCAGATAAAATTTGCTTTGGATAACTGCTGTTGAGTGCAAGCGCGGCGTCATTTGACTGAATCTTTTTAACTTCGACAGCATCGCCGTTTTTTAGCATTATATCAGGCGGGTTGGCGTCATTTCCCAAATATGAAAAAATTTCGCTCCAAATTTCAAGGCGTTCACTTTCTGAACAATTAAAAGTATCTGCGAAAAGATTTTTAACATAATCTTCAAGGGCGTAACCTGTTTCATTGATTCGATTGTTGCCGCCGTGAATATTTTCTAAGCTGAAATTATTTTTTGTAACGAGAGTAATAACGGCGTCGATAATATTTTTCACGATTTAACCTCTTGGTCTGCCGCATTCGGCGCAAAATCTTCTGCCCTTGTTGACAGTGCCGCAATCGGGGCAAGTCCATTCGTTTGACGCGGGTTGATTTTTGGGCGCGCCGCATTCCGCGCAGAATTTACCTGTATTACCGCTCTTGCCGCATTTTAAACAAGTCCAGCCAGTTTCAGCTGAAGGTTTTGGTTTACCGCACTCGGCGCAGAATTTACCGGTATTGCCGCTGTGCCCGCAACTTTCGCACGTCCAACCATTATCAGCAGGAGCAACTTTCGGCTTACCGCAATTCGCGCAGAATTTACCAGTATTGCCGGTGTGCCCGCAACTTTCGCATTTCCAACCGGTTTCTTCAGGCGTGTGTTGATGAACCGGCGCTTGCTGTTGTTGCATTTGAGCCTGTTGCATTTGCTGTTGCTGAGAAAGTGCGAAAAGATTATTTGCGTTAATTCCGCCCGCGCCTTGAGCCAAATTCATACCCATAAAACCAATAGCCGCGCCAGCTGTATTATTTGCCGCGTCCTTCATAGCTTGAGCTTGCGCGCCCGTCAAATGAGCCGCCGCCATTGCAGGATTTCGCAAAGCGCCCGTGCGTTGCATTTCTTTAATCATTGCAACGTCTTCTTCACTGGCGCTAACATTAGACACGCCGAAAGATACTACTTGCAAGCCGCGCAAGTCTCCCCATTTTTTGCTGAGAACTTCATTGAGCGCATCGGCAATTTCGGTTGTGTGACCAGGCAACGCGCTATAACGAATGCCCATTTCAGAAATTTTCGCGAAGGCAGGTTGCAACGCCGTCATCAATTCTGATTTAAGCTGTCGGTCAATTTCGGCGCGGTTGTAAGTATCGCTCACATTGCCGCAAACATTAGTATAAAAAAGCACCGGATTAACAATGCGGTAGCTGTAAGAGCCGAAACATTTAATAGAAATGTCGACGTCAAGCCCAATATTATTATCGACAACGCGGAACGGAATTGGCGTAGGCGTACCGTATTTATTGCCGGTAATTTCTTTGGTATTGAAATAGTAAACGCGCTGGTCTTTGCCGGTATCGCCGCCGTATTGAAAACGCTGACCGATTTGGAAAAAAATTTCTTGAATATTAACCGCCAAATTCCCGCCTGAAAAAAGCGAAGGCTCGGTATTTCTGTCGTACTTGTATTCGCCAGGCTCGGCAATGTAGTCAACAACTTTGCCATTTTCAACAACCATCATGCATTGCCCGTTATTCACAGCAACAGTCGAGCCCTGCGTAATGATATTATCGTCGCCAGAATTGGAACTGCCGCGCCGAGTGCGTTTGTGTCCTTTCGCCACCAAAATATCCGAACTCAAACTGTCGCAGTAAAAATATTCCTTCCACTGATCGCCGAGTACGCCGCTAGCCGCCTCAAGCGCCGCTCTTATAAAGCCCATAATTTTTCATCTCCTAAAAATTTTATAAAGATTAATTCTTGACGCCGCTTAACTTTCCTGCCCTATCAAATATAAATTCGCCAGCATTTTATAACAGCGATCGTCTTTATATGGATTCGTCAGGCTGAAAGTAGCTACAGCTTTATTAGCAATAAAAAATTTGCCGCAAGGCTGATTTATAAATTTCTCGCGCAGTGCAATATCGCCAACGCTAAAATCTTTATACCGCACGCCATTATAATTGAAATCCGCGCGAAATTTTATCTGCTCGTCAAGCAGGTTAGTTTTCACGGAAATATTTTCAATCGGCAGAATTAATAAAGATTTGCGCCGCGTAACAAAATTCAGCGCCTCCGGTTCAATCCTGCGCGAAGTGTCATAGAAAATTAAATCAGTATTATCAAAGCCGCAATTTCTTTCAAATTCAGCCAAAGTCCAACGCCCAAATTTTTTCCATTGCGCGCCGCTAAAAAAATAATTTTCCGGCTGAACGAAATTTTCTGCGCGAGTATCTTCAAAATCAATTTGCACAATGTCAAGAGGTTGCGCTTCAGTTTTATCAGAGTAAGTCAAAGCCTCAGCAGGTACAGCGTCTTGAGTTTCTTCATTGCGCGAAATCGGACGAATCCATTTATTCGTAGCAAGCTCAATCCCTGCAATGCAATAATCGCCGTATTTGGAACTTTTTGCTAAAATCACGATTAATTTTTTCACAGGTGCACAATCTCCATTCCAAAGACTTCAGCGAATTTTTCAGCCACCAATCGCCTGTGACAATTCGCGGGGCTAACTTCACTGCAAAGCAAGCAATATCGAACTTCCGGAGAATCAGAATAATTTTTTAAAATGTGTGGTACAATTCGCCGCTCTGTCATAAGTTTTTCAAATTCCTCAATGTAGCCTTCCCAAGTCAGTAATTTTTCTTGATAAAGTTTCAAAATTTCCTCGCGCGGCGTAAATTTCAAATCGTGTCGGTATTCAATGCTGGCAATTCTTTTCAGAAAAAATTTCAAATCCGGCGCTTTGGTAAAACCGGCAAGATGACTGCTATTAAAAAGCCGCACGTCGATAATCTCGGTTATTCGATGCAGTTCCAGCAAATTAAAAAAAGTTTCAGCGCTTTTTTTAGTAAAACCGATTGTAAAAATTTGAGCAGTTTTAGCATTTTTCTTCGCCATATTAACACCTCGCGCAGTTTTGGATATTTTATCACGCGCGTCAATTTCAGCGAAAGTTCATTGAAAAAATTCGCTCAATTTGAAAGGATATTTTTTCGTAAGGTAGAATAAAAAATTAAACATTGGAAGGCTATTTGCATTTTTAAGATTGGAGCGTGTTAAGATATGGCAATTAATACTTCGGGCTTCGGTTCATATGACATTCGCGGAATTTATCCCGAAAGTGTGAATCAAGAACTGGCGTATCGCGTAGGCAGAGTTTTTCCTGAACTTTTCAGCGCGAAAAAAGTTGCCATTGGGCATGACATTCGACTTACCGGTCCGACGCTTAGCGATGCACTTTCACGCGGTCTTACTGAGGCGGGTTGCGATGTTTACGATATTGGGCAGTGCGGCACTGAAATGATTTACTTTGCCACCGGTCATAAATTTTTCGACGGCGGAATTATGGTCACTGCTTCGCACAATCCGAAAGAATATAACGGTATGAAATTTGTTAAGCGCGGCGTTAAGCCTGTTTCGCCCAAAACCGGACTGCTGGATATTAAAGCTGCCATTGAAGACGAAAGCCGCGATTGGTTTTTCAGAAAAGCTACCGGCGACGTTTACAAAATTGACGTTATGCACGATTATATTCGCTGTTTGCTGTCTTATGTTGACGTGAAAAATTTTAAACCGCTGAAAATCGTTATAAATACCGGCAACGGTTCAGCTGGTCCTATTATTAATGAGCTGGAAAAATTTTTGCCCTTCGAGATTGTAAAACTTCACAACAATTCAAATGGATTTTTCCCAAATGGCGTCCCAAATCCGCTGTTGCAAGATTCTCGCGCAGAGACAGCAAAGGCGGTTGTCGATACTGGCGCGGCTTGTGGAATTGCATTTGACGGCGATTTTGACAGATGTTTTATGTTCGACGAGAAGGGCAATTTTATTGAGGGCTGTTATATGGTCGGCTTTCTGGCTGAGGCTTTCTTGAAAAAGAACAAAGGCGCAAAAATTGTTTGTGAGCCGCGCGCGCTATGGAATACGCTTGATATTGTCGCAGAAAACGGCGGAACTCCAATTATTTGTCGGTCGGGGCATTCATACATGAAAGACGCAATGCGCGCTGAAAATGCAATTTACGGCGGCGAAATGGCATCTCATCATTATTTCCGCGATTTTTATTATTGTGATAGCGGTATGATCCCGTGGCTATTGATTTTGGAACTTTTGAGTCAAACCGATAAAACTTTGTCGCAGGTTATGGGCGACAGAATTTCAAAGTTTCCGGTTTCCGGCGAAATTAATACTAAAGTTGATAGCGCCGATACCGTTAAAAAAATTATGGCTAAGATTGAAGATATTTATGCGAAAAATGGCAAAGTCAGCAAGATTGACGGCTTGAGCGTTGATTTTGAAGATTGGCGCTTTAACTTGCGTGGCTCGCAAACTGAGCCTTATATTCGCTTGAATGTGGAATCTCGCGGCGATAAAGCTTTAATGGAAACTAAGCGCGACGAATTACTTTCAGTAATTAGGGGTTAGTGGAAAGGGAATAGGGAATAGTGATTTTAACACTAGCCCCTAGCCCCTTTTCCCTATACCCTAAAAAAGACAATGTCGCTCAAATGAGCGTGTGCAATAAATTTTAAATTCCAGAGGAGGACTTTTTAATGGAGAAGAAAATCGTTGTCAATCTTCCATCTCTGATCAGCGACTATTACACCCTTGCACCAGATCCGGAGAATAAAACTCAAGGCGTAGCATTTGGAACTTCCGGACACAGAGGCAGCTCAAAACTCCACAGCTTTAACGAAACTCATATTATCGCCATCGCGCAGGCAGTAGCTGAACATCGCGCGGCTGAAGGCGTCACCGGTCCTTTGTACATCGGCGCTGACACCCACGCACTTTCTGAACCGGCTCTTCGCACTTGCGTTGAAGTTTTAGCGGCTAATGGCGTTGAAATTATTCTGCAAGAAGATTTGAAACCAGTTCCCACGCCGGTTGTTTCGCGCATTATTCTTGCTCATAATTACGAGCGCAAAGAAGCTAAAAAAGCGGACGGTATCGTCATTACGCCTTCGCATAACCCACCGACTGACGGCGGCATTAAATACGACCCGACTACCGGCGGACCTGCAAGCGCTGAAACTACCACGAAAATTCAAAACCGCGCTAACGAACTCATTCGTGAGGGCGTTGACAAAATTAAACGCATTCCTTTTGAGCGCGCCGTTAAAATGGATAACGTTCATTTTATGGATTATATGCGCCCCTACGTCGAAGCGTTGTCCCGCGTTATCGATAT
>CAJOIA010000048.1:16336-30644 GCA_905234505.1 uncultured Selenomonadaceae bacterium | reverse complement strand
AATTTCATCAATCAAGCGCGGTATCATTTCGCCGCCAAATTCCACGCCGTGAAGTCTCGAAGTTTTAATTTGCAAATCAGCCGCAGGTTCGCCGCCGCTTTCACGCCGATTAAAAATTTCAATGCGCGCCCCCATCATTTTCAGCACGTCAAGAATTCCAGTGCGTGTTTCATTGATACCGACATTTCTAATCGTGACACCGTTATTTTCAAAAATCGACGCAAGCACAATCCAATAAGCCGCCGAACTGATATCACCTGGCACAATAATTTTTTTAGGAGCGGTCAATTTTTCGGCAGGGTGAATTTTAATTTCATTGCCGGAAGTTTCGATATTCGCGCCGAACGCTTTTAACATTTTTTCGGTATGGTTACGTGAAGGCGCGGGCTCAATAATCGTGGTAACGTCGTCAGCGTAGAGCGCGGCAAGAATTATCGCCGATTTAACTTGAGCGCTGGCAACGGGCATTTTATAGGTTATAGCGTGCAATTTTCGCGCAGGTTTGAGGACGGTAATTGGCAGATTTTTATTGTCATTGCGCCCGACGATTGACGCGCCCATTTCAGTAAGTGGGTTAATCACGCGCGCCATTGGACGATTGCGCAGGGAATCATCGCCGGTGAAAGTTGTAATGAAATTTTGCGGTGCAGTTAAACCCATTAAAAGCCTAAGCGTTGTGCCGGAATTGCCTGCGTCCAAAACATTATCGGGTTCGCGCAGTCCAAATAAGCCATTGCCGAGCACAAAAATTTTCCCGCCGTAATTTTGCACGCTGACGCCAAAATTTTTCATACAATTAATAGTCGAAAGACAATCCGCGCCGTTCAAAAAATTTTCAATCTCAACAGCGGTATTGCCCAAACCTGCAAGCATTATCGCGCGGTGCGAAATGGATTTATCGCCTGGTATTGAAATTTCGTCGCGCAGTTTTCGGTTCATTGGTGGAATTTTTTTCATAGCGGTTTCCTTTCCAAAAATTTTACCGATTATAGCACAAATAAAAAAGCCCTGCCACAGATTTTCTCTGCAACAGAAGCTATACATTTGGCTTCACATTTGCCGTCATTTATATTAGATTTTCAAAATCAGATTCGCTCAGAATTTTAATTCCGAGTTCCTGCGCCTTAGTGAGTTTCGAGCCCGCATTTTCACCGGCGATAACGTAATTTGTAACTTTGCTGACGCTGCCCTTGACGATACCGCCGCGCGCTTCAATCAATGCCGCCGCTTCATCGCGAGTATATTTTTCCAATTTGCCGGTAAGCACAAAAACTTTGCCGCGAATTTCAGAATTAGAATTGTCCTGCGCGACAATTTCAGCTTCCAACGTCAAACCGGAATTTTTAAGTTCGTCAATCATCCGGATATTTGCTTCCACTTTGAAAAAATCGGCAATATTTTTCGCGGTAACTTCGCCAATATCCGGCACAAGTTGCAAATCGTCAATCGAAGCTTGAGCAATTTTTTCAATGCTACCGAAATGCAAAATTAAATCACGCGCGGCGGCACTGCCCACACCCAAAATGCCTAAGCCTGTTAAAAGTTTGACCGGAGAATTTTTTTTGCTGTCCTCAATGGCGGCTAAAACTTTGTCGGTATTTTTCGCCAAGCCAAGAATTTTCCGGCTGATTAATTCTGCGCGAAAATCTTTCAGCTTGTAAATATCGGCGATGTCATGCAAAAAGCCCGCGTCAATCAAATCAGCAATGGCATTTTCACCTAAACCTTTAATGTCCATAGCCGCGCGCCCAACAAAATTCAGCAGGTGATTTCGCAAAATCGAATTATCTTCGGCAGTGAAATTTTCTGGGATTTTGAATGGCACAGAATCAGCAGGGCGTTTATCCTTGTTGACACCGCTAACACGCGGAATAATTTCTCCGGATTTGTAAACGCGGATTGTGTCGCCAATGCGAATATCGAGCGCGTCAATAAAATCTTGATTATGCAAAGTCGCCCGCTCAACTCGCGTACCATTTAAAATAATTGGGTCGAAAACTGCGGTTGGCGTGATTCTGCCGGTGCGTCCAACGCTGAGCTCGATTTTACGCAAAATAGTTTCTTTTTCATCGGGCGGATATTTATAAGCCACAGCCCAGCGGGGAAATTTTGAAGTTGCGCCTAAAATTTCCCTCTGCGCGAAAGAATTAACCTTCTTAACAACAGCGCCGTCAATATCGTATTCCAAATCTGCGCGATAACTGCCGATATTCTCAATCGCCGCCCAAATTTCGTCGAAAGTTTTGCAGACGCGATAATTGTGGATAATTTTAATGCCATTGCGAATCATAAAGTCATAAGCGGCGGTATGGCTGTTGATTTCGACGCCTTCAATTTTCTGCAGATTAAAAACAAACATAGACAAATTACGCTCGGCGACAATGCGGCTATCAAGTTGGCGCAAAGTACCGGCGGCGCAATTTCGGGGATTGGCAAAAGTTTTCAAGTTTAATTTTTCCTGCCGCGCGTTGGTAGCCTCAAAATTTTTCTTGGTCATATAAACTTCGCCGCGAATTTCAAAATACTCCGGCGCGTCAACCAATTTTTGAACAACATCAGCAATAACGCGGGCATTTTCGGTAACATCTTCGCCTTGAATTGTACCGTCGCCGCGAGTTATCGCCTGCTCAAATTCGCCGTTACGATAGCGCAGAGCCAAACTCAAGCCGTCAATTTTTTCTTCGACGACAAATTCAACTTCGCCCAATTTCGCGATAACGCCATTAACAAAATCTTCGACTTCAGACTTTGAAAAAACGTCCTGCAATGAAAGCATCGGCACATCGTGAGCAACCAATTTGCCCGCCTTCCTTCGCGCAGTGCCACCCACAATTTGCGTAGGTGAAGTCGCCGTGATAAATTCGGGATATTCCGCCTCAAGTTCTTTCAAGCGGCTCATCAATTTATCGTACTCATAATCTGGAATTAACGGCATGTCCTCGTCATAATAGCGCTTGTTGTGATATTTAATTTCTTTGCGAAGCTGCGCAAGTTCCGCCTTAATTTCTGAAATATCCATAGTCTATACCCTTTCAATCGGCGCGATCGTCGCCTTAATAGTTTTTTCGCCAATTTCCGGATTTGCAAAAGAAATTGTTAAATTTTCCTTGCTAATCGCCATAATCGTACCGACGCCCCATTTTTTGTGATTAACTTTGTCGCCAACTTGCCAATTAACCGGCGGATTAATTTTAACTTTCGGCGCGGGCGCAGGAATTTTAACTTCAGGCGGCGCGGTTAAAGTTTTTTGCTCGGTTTTTTTATTGGCGTTAATGCTTTGGTGGAAATTTGAACTGCTCGGATTGCGCTCTGAAAAACTTGAAATGCAGTTTTGCGGGATTTCCACAACAAATCTTGAAATATGCGCGTCATATGAGCGCCCAAAAGCTTTACGCTCGGAAGCAGCGGTTATGTACAAAAGTTTTTCTGCGCGAGTTATGGCAACATAACAGGCGCGGCGTTCTTCTTCAAGCTGATCGGACTCCATCATTGAATTTGAATGCGGCAAAAGTCCTTCTTCCATACCGGCTATAAATACAACCGGAAATTCTAAACCTTTTGCAGAGTGAATTGTCATTAGCGAAACGCGCGATTCTTCTTCGTTAAGAGCGTCAACGTCAGAAACAAGTGCGATGTGGCTTAAAAAATCTTCCATCGTGGCGGCAGGGTTGGCGTCGGCAAATTCTTTCACGCCATTTATAAACGCGCTGACATTTTCTTTGCGGGAAATATTTTCGGCTTTATTGGCATCTTCCGCGTCATTTAACATTGCAATGTAGCCGGATTCTATTAAAATGGCGTCTACTAATTTGGGTAATTCAATTTTTATTTGTGACGTTGAAAAGTACATTATCATTATCGCAAATTCGCGCAGTTTTTGTTTGCATTTGGGAGAAAGTTGCGGCACTTGCTCTAATAAAATATTCGAAGCGACCACATCAAAAATTGAAAGCTCGCGCTCAGCAGCGAAATTTTTAAGGCGTTCAAGATTAATCGGACCAATGCCACGACGCGGCACATTAATCACGCGCAAAAAACTTAAATCATCGCGCGGATTTATAATGAGGCGCAGATAAGCAACCACATCTTTAATTTCCTTGCGGTCGTAAAATTTAGTTCCTCCGACAATAACATATGGAATATCGGTCTGCATAAATTTTTCTTCAAAGGCGCGAGATTGTGCGTTGGTGCGATAAAGAATTACAATGTCGCCGTAATGATAATTTTCTCGTGCAATGAGCCTCCGAATTTCCCGCGCAACAAAAGCCGCCTCTGAACGATCTGAAAGGCAATGAATGAAATTAATTTTCGCGCCTTCCTCGTTTTCAGTCCACAAATTTTTTTCTTTGCGGTTAACGTTATTTGCAATGACGCTATTTGCCGCCGCCAGAATTTTTTTTGTCGAGCGGTAATTTTGTTCCAGCAGAATAACTTTCGCAGACTCATAATCAGCCTCAAAATTTAAAATGTTGTGCATATCAGCGCCGCGCCAGCCATAAATAGATTGGTCAGCGTCACCAACCACGCAGATATTTTTGTGTTTTGCTGCAAGATATTTCGTCAAAATGTACTGCGAGGCATTTGTATCTTGGTATTCGTCAATCAAAATGTATTGAAACTTATCTTGATATTTTTCAAGTATGTCGGTATGCTCGCGGAAAATTTTAACCATCAAAAAGATTAAGTCGTCGAAATCCAGCGCGTTATTTTCAATCAAGCGCTCTTCGTACAGTTCAAAAATGTTGGCGATATTTTTTTCAAAGTCCGTGCTGGTTTTTCTGGTATAAACGGCTTCATGATATTTGGCGGCGTCTTGCAAATTATTTTTCGCCCTAGAAATTATGCTTCCCGCGCTTGAAAATCTTTCTTTGTCAAGATTGAGTCGGTCAATACATTCATTGAGGATAGCTTTGCTGTCGTTGGCGTCGTAAATTGTATAGTTGCTTTTGTAAGTGCCGATAATTTCAATTTCGCTGCGAAGAATTCTGGCGCACATTGCGTGGAAAGTGCCAATCCAAATATTTCGCGCAGTAGAGCCAATCATTTTTTCTGCGCGAGATTTCATTTCGCGGGCAGCTTTGTTTGTGAATGTTATAGCCAAAATATTATAGGGCTTAACTCCATGAGCTAACAAATTTGCAATGCGGCAAGTCAGAACACGCGTTTTACCGCTGCCTGCTCCCGCCATTACTAGCAGAGGTCCATCTAAATAATTTACCGCCTGCTTTTGCTCAGGATTTAGCCCCTCGAAAATTTTTGTGTCATCGTCCAATTTTCTACCTCCTACCCCGCTTCAATCGCGCAGGACTTTTTTTAGTTCATCCATTAATTTATTGGCATCAATCGGTTTTGCGATATGTCCGTTCATACCGGCAGCAAAAGCGGCTTTTCTGTCTTCGTCAAAAGCATTAGCTGTCATAGCCAAAATCGGCGTGGCGGCAAGTTTTTTATCTGGCAACTCGCGAATAATTTTAGTAGCTTCATAACCACCCATTACCGGCATTTGCACATCCATTAAAACCACGTCGTAATAGCCGTAGCCTTTCTTTTTCAAAGTTTCAACAGCATCTGCGCCATTAATCGCAGTTTCAACTTCAAAGCCGCTCATTTCCAAAATCGCCGTGCCAATTTCGCGGTTAACATCAATATCATCAACCAGCAAAATTCGTTTGCCCTCTAAATCGGAAATATCCTCGTGTTGTCTTTCAGTTTGAATTTGCCTACCGACCGTATTAACCAGCGTTTGATGAAGTTCAGAGCGGAAAACCGGCTTATTGCAAAAAGCATTAACGCCCGCCTGAAGTGCCTCATCTTTTACAGAAACCCAGTCATACGCCGTCATTAAAATTACTGTGGGTTTATTGCCGACAATCCGCCGAATTTGCCGCACAACTTCAATGCCTCCCAAATCCGGCAATTTCCAATCTATTACATATAAACCAAATTCTTCTCCCATTTCGGTTGAATGTTTCGTGCGCAAAACCGCTTCTTTGCCGCTCATTGTCCAGCTTGGGTGAAGTCCAAAATTCGACAACATTTTAGCAACGCCGTCGCAAGCGTCAAAATCATCATCTACAACAAGAGCGTGAATGCCCTGCAATTCTTCAATGTTAAAATCTGTATCTTCGTTCTGCGCGAGTTTAAAATTAGCTCGAACGATAAATTCAGAGCCTTTGCCAGGCGCGGTGATAACTTCAATTGTACCGTGCATTAAATCGACAATGCGCTTAGTTATCGCCATACCTAAACCAGTTCCTTGAATGCCGCTAATCGTCGAAGTTTTTTCACGAGTGAACGCCTCAAAAATAGTTTTGGCAAATTCCGGCGCCATACCCATGCCATTATCTTTAACGCGAATTTCATATGCACCATAACCGTCAGGCGCGCCGTCGTACTGTGAAACTTTGACGAAAATTTTTCCGCCAGCTTGAGTATATTTAATCGCATTAGACAAAAGATTTAACAATATCTGATTCAGCCGGAGTTTGTCGCAGATAATATTTTCATTGGTAACGCCGACAGCGTCCATAAAAAGCTCTTGCTGTTTTGCCTCAGCTTGCCCGATAATAATTGTGTTAAGGTCGTGCAAGATTTTCGGCAAACTGCACAGCGATTCATCTAGTTCAATTTTGCCGCTTTCAATTCGGCTCATTTCCAAAACATCATTAATCAGCGCTAATAGGTGACCGCTTGACGCCTTAATTTTTGAAAGGTATTCGTGGACTTTTTCAGTATCGGAAACATCTTTCATAGCAAGATCGGTAAACCCGATAATAGCATTCATAGGCGTTCTAATGTCATGACTCATACTGGAGAGAAAAGCTGTTTTAGCGCGAGATTTTTCGTCAGCGGCGATTTTTTCTTTTTCCAGCGCAATATTTTTTTCGCGCATTAAAATATCTGTGTAGTGGATATAGACAAAAATATCTGCCAGCGTCAAACCATAGCAAATGACAGGGATTCGCCACTCGAAGCTTTGTAATGGACCGCAAATAACGAAGAACAGCGGAAATACCACTGTGATTTTTAAATTGGTAACTTTTTTGTGGTAGGCGCAAGAGATTAACGCGGCGGCAGGGTACAGGCAATTTATCGCGACCATTAGCATTGAGATTTTGCTCATTGTGACAACTGCATTTTCGTCAACGCTGAAATATAAATTTGTCAAGGGCGAGGTTAAGATTAGTACTAGATTTAATATGAGCGGTATTGCCAATAAATTTCTGCGGAATTGATTTTTAATTTCCGGTGCATTCTGGTAGAGTTCCAAATAGGCGAAAGCTAAAAATGCGCAGACTGTAAATATGCTAAAATTTGCCACTGTCGCGCAGGTGACTAATGGGATTTTTTGAGGCAAAATTCCTGCGTCAAGTAGCATTACCACTGCGCAGGAAATGAAATATACTAGCTGTATTGCCAGAATGGTTGTGAAGGCTTTTTCTACGGTTGTTTCATTGAAAGTTGTAAATTGTTTATAAAGCAGGATTGACACTGCCACGATGCAAAATGCATTAGCGTAAACATAATTGAATGCGTAATTTGACAACAAATCCATAGAAGTCGCTCCTTTCCGCAACTTCTTTATTGGTCATCGAGATTTAGAAAAAGTTTAGTGCCGTCGTCGAAAGTCAGCGAGTCCTGCGCGATGTCAATGATAATTTTTCCTTGCAGAGTATCGCCAATGTTCAGGATTAAATTTTCGTCCGACGAATTTTTTTGAATGAGTGCAGATTTATTTTTACCAATAATTGCAGTGCCGCGCAGAATAAATTTTTCCATACTTTTGGGTAATTCCTGCGCGACGGGGGGTAAATTTGGTATAGTTGGCATTTTAATAATTTCCGGTTCGAATGATGGGATTTCGACAGGTTCAAGTACAATTTCCGGTTTAACTTTGAAAGGATTATAAACGTACAAATCGCCGGAATTTGCGCCAATTACAGCGGTGATATTTGTATTGGCAACGGGAATAATTTTTTGCTCGGCGTTGGAAGTTTCAGCGGGCGGCGGAGCGGTCAAAATAATTTCTTCGCCTGAATCGGTATTGTTGAATGACAAAATTACCACCGCTAATAACAAAATAATCAGCGCCGCAAATCGCAATTTGTTTTCGCGAATTTCTTTGAGTTCACTTTTTAAAAAAATTTTTAAGACGTCGGGTATCATTTATTTTCCTGGAATTGAAGAGCTGCGGCAACAAATGCGCTGAAAAGTGGATGCGGATGATTCGGTCTGGATTTTAATTCGGGATGGAATTGGCAGCCGACAAACCACGGGTGAAGATTTTTATTCAGCTCGATAATTTCAACAAGGCTATCGTTCGGCAACACGCCTGCAATCACCATTCCATTGTCTTTAAAAATTTGCCTGTAATGGTTATTAAATTCAAAGCGGTGGCGATGGCGTTCGCGAATTTCCGGCAACTGATAAGCTTCAGCAGTAAAAGTACCTGGCGTAACTTTGCAAGGATATGCGCCCAATCTCATGGTGCCGCCCTTGTTAATGACATTCAGCTGGCTGTCCATAAGCGCAATTACCGGATGTTCAGTTTCTGGATTAAACTCGGTAGAATTAGCGTCAGTGAAATTACAGACATTGCGAGCAAATTCAATCACGGCGCATTGCATACCTAAACACAAGCCGAAAAATGGAATTTTTTTAACGCGCGCAAAATTTATTGCCTTAATTTTGCCTTCAATGCCGCGATCTCCAAAACCGCCAGGAACAAGAATGCCCTTGCAGCCGCTAAAAATTTCTTCCAAATCGACAGCCGAATCTTCAATTTTTTCAGCGTGGACGAATTTAACCTTTACAGCGGCAGAATTATCAATTCCCGCGTGGTGAAGTGCTTCGACAACCGAAATATAGGCGTCCGGCAATTCGACATATTTACCAACGACGGCGATTTTGAGCTTGCTCTCTGGATTTTTAATTTTGTAAACCATGCGCTGCCAATCTTCCATTTTTGCGGGAGATTGCGGCAGGTTCAATTTTTCCAGCACAATTTTATCCAAGCCTTCATCCTTCATGATAAGCGGCACTTCATAAATTGTTTGAGCCGTGCGATTTTCAATAACAGCGTCTTCGTCCACGTCGCAGAAAAGCGCAATTTTTTTTCGCATATCGCGGGAAATATTTTGCTCGGTGCGGCAAACCAAAATATCCGGCTGAATACCAATTGCGCGGAGCTCTTTAACGCTGTGTTGAGTTGGTTTAGTTTTCAGCTCGCCCGCCGCGCCGATAAATGGAATTAGCGTAACGTGAATATAAATCGCATCATTTTTGCCGACTTCTTTTTTAACTTGGCGAATTGCCTCAAGAAATGGCAGACTTTCAATATCTCCGACCGTGCCGCCGACTTCAGTAATAACTACGTCCGCATTATCGGCTTCAGCAACGGCGTAAATTCTGGATTTAATTTCGTTGGTAATGTGAGGGATAACTTGAACAGTCGAGCCGAGATAATCGCCCTTGCGCTCTTTGTTTAAAACCGTCCAATAAACTTTTCCGGTTGTGGTATTTGAATTTTTACTGAGGTTGATATCAATGAAGCGCTCATAATGTCCCAAATCTAAATCAGTTTCCGCGCCGTCTTCAGTGACGAAAACTTCACCGTGCTGGTATGGGCTCATAGTTCCAGGATCTATGTTTATATAGGGGTCGAATTTTTGAATAGTGACTTTTAATCCGCGACTTTTGAGAAGTCTACCAAGTGCTGCCGCAGTTATGCCTTTACCCAGCGACGAAACCACGCCGCCAGTTACGAAAATATATTTTGCCATTTAATTACTCCTGCATATCCTCAGCGGTTTTGTCAAAATCCTGCGCGAGCTTTTTTGTTACTGCGCGACCGCGTTTAACTTCCGGCGGGTTCCATTCAGCTAAGCCCCATTTGCCATCGCCCATATGCTGAAAGCGACTGTCCATATTTATCATAGTATAGACTTCGGAAATTGCCGCCGCTTCGTTCTGCGTCGATTTATTTTTTCTCTTAAGAATATCCAAAATCAAATCGCGGTAATGAATAGGATTATCTTTGCCGCTATCAGTCAAAATTTGATATGCTAAATCAACTTCATTAATTTCATCATATTTGCCCATCGTTAAACCTCCAAGAAATTAAATGGTGCCGCCGAGTTTTTTCAGCGAATTAATCACAACGATGCAATCCGGCTGAACATTATGTAGAACGAACAACATTTTAGGTTCGGGAATTGCTATACAGCCGCCAGTCCATGGTTTATTGGGTCCAAGACAATGCAGGAAAATTGCTGAGCCTTTGCCCGCTATACCGTCTTCATTGTAATTGATATTCAAGCAATAAACATAGTGCGTTGTGTAGTCGATGATGTGCTCGCTGGCGTCTTTGTCAAGATTGGGATAATCGCGAATGTCAACCATTTCATTGTATTTGCAATTAACGTCGCCGCTCCAGTAAGTATATTCGTCAACCTGCGTATAGGGAAGTCGGCAACCTGGATTCGCAGCAATACCAAAAGCCTCTGTGAAATAGAAAGTTCCGACCGGAGTTTTAGCGTCGCCTTCGCGGGTTTTACCGAGTCCATTTTTGCCTATGAATGCAGGCGTGGTCATAATTTCCTGCCAAACGCCATTGATTTTTTTATGCATTGAAACCCACGCTGTAGTTTTTTCGCCGACCTGCGCGACTACTAACATTTGATTTGCACTGTGAGCTTCGGGCAGATTTTTTATCCAATCGGGCGATTTCTGCGCGAAAGTTTTATTCATAATCAACCAACCTATCATTAACATTAACGCAAAAAATTTTTTTAGCATTATCAAAACCTCACATTGAAGTGGGAGCAGATACGCCCAATAAATTCAAAGCGTGGCGGATAGTATGAGCGGTAATTTTAATCAGCGCCAATCTTGCCTGAGCCAAATCTTTATCGACGCCCAAAATCCTGCAGTCACGATAAAAGCTGTGGAATTGCGCGGCTAAATCATAGACATAGCGGGCTATTCGTTGTGGCGCAAATTCGGCAGCAGCTTTTTCAATTTCGTTGGGGTACTCGAAAATTTTATTAATCAAATCGATTTCAGACGCCGTCACCAGCATATTAAATTTGGGTGCGTCAATTAGTTGCAGATTATTTTCTTCAACTTGCCGGAAAATGCTACAAATGCGGGCGTGCGCGTATTGAATATAATAAACTGGATTATCGGCAGATTTTTTCTTAGCCAAATCCAAATCAAAATCGAGCTGGCTGTCGATTGAGCGCATTAAGAAAAAATATCTTGCTGCGTCAGTGCCGACTTCTTCCATAAGCTCGCGCAGGGTTATACTTTCGCCGGTGCGTTTGGACATTTTGACCAGTTCGCCGCCGCGATAAAGTGAAACCATTTGCAAGAGCAAGATTTTCAAATTGTCAGCGTTGAAACCCAGCGCAGTCATAGCTGCCTTGACGCGGGCGATATAGCCGTGATGATCTGCGCCCCAAAGATTTATCAGCGTGCCAAATCCGCGCTCGAATTTATTTTTGTGATAGGCAATGTCAGCCGCGAGGTAAGTTGGAACTCCATTTTCACGAATGACAACGCGATCTTTATCGTCGCCATATTTCATTGACGCTAACCATAACGCGCCGTCTTTTTCGTAAATTTCGCCACGCTCGCGCAGAACTTTTATTGCGTCATTAATTTTGTCGGGGTGCAAAGTCCTTTCGCTGAACCAAACATCAAAACCAACTTTAAAAGCGGCTAAATCTTTTTTTAATTCGGCGAGTTTATCGGCGTAAGCTAAATCCTCAAGAATTTTTAAGCGCTCATTTTCTGGCAGAGCTAAATATTTATCGCCGTCGCGTTCAATGATTCTATTGGTGGTGTCGAAAATATCAGCGCCGTGATAGCCGTCTTCTGGGAATTCAACGTCTTTGCCGAAATGTTGAAGGTAACGCGCATTAACAGATTTAGCGAGATTTTCCATTTGGTTACCTGCGTCGTTGATATAATATTCGCTTTCGACGTTATAACCGGCTGCGCGAAGAATATTAACAATGGCAGAGCCTGCTGCTGCGCCGCGTCCGTGTCCAACGTGAAGTAAGCCGGTAGGATTTGCGCTGACGTATTCGATTTGGATTGTGGCGTTATTTTTATTGGGCAGTTGACCGAAATTTTCTAAGCCGGTATAAATATTTTTAAGTTCGTTATAAATGACATCGGGTTTGAGGTAAAAATTCATGAAGCCAGCGCCGGCAATTTCGATTTTTTCGAGCCAATCAGCAGAAATACGCGATTTAATTTCCTCAGCGATTTTGCGTGGGTTAGTATGAAAAATTTTAGCTGATTGCATTGCAAAGTTGGTTGCGTAATCGCCGAATTCTTTTTTGGGTGGAACTTCCAGATTGATCTCCGGCAATTCACCGGTATTTTTGAATATGCCAGCGTCTATAGCTTGTTTAATAGCTTGGCTTATGGCGTCGATAATTTTATTTTTAACGTCCAAGATTTTGCCCCTTTCTAAACATATTAAACGCGCCGCCTTTGAAACAGACAGCGCAAATTTTGCCGTTGCAATTATACAATGGCGCTGATTGAATGTCAAAAATATCTGCGCGAGGGGCGACTTTGTGATATAATTTCCCAAAAATTAATTGAGCGGTGTTGAAATGTCGATAAGAAAATTGGACGTGGCGGCTGATATGGAGCGCGTCAATAATCTTTATAAATTTGAAGTTGAATCGGGCAAGAATTTAATTGCTGGCGTTGATGAAGTGGGGCGCGGTTGTTTATTTGGTCCGATGCTAATTGGCGCGGTTATTTTGCCCAAGAATTTATACATTGAGCGTCTTGACGATTCTAAGAAACTTTCGCCCAAATTTCGCGCAGTACTCTATGAAAAAATTATCGCGCAGGCAATTTGTTATTCGATTGAAGAGGTTAGCATTGCCGAAATTGACTCAGTGAATATTTACCAGGCTACTATTAATGGCATGATTCGCGCAGTGCAGAAATTGCCGATTAAGCCGGAAATAGTTTTAGTTGACGCGATGAAAATTGAGATTGCCGGAATTGAAACGCGCTCTATCATTCGCGGCGATAAGTTATCAGCGTCGATAGCGGCGGCGTCGATTATTGCGAAAGTCACGCGCGACCGAATGGCTGACAAGTGGGCTGAAAAATATCCTGCGTACAACTTAGAAAAAAACAAAGGTTATGGTACTCGGACGCACATTGAGGCGATTAAAAAATTTGGATATACCGAAATGCACAGGCGCAGTTTTAATCCTGTGAAAAGTATGATTGAGAGAGGTGAATAGAATGCCGATAAATGCGGGAGCGGTAGGAATACAGCCGGTAGCTCCACAAAGGCAGACAGGCGGTCCAGAAAGTATACAACGGCGGGACGGCGGAGCTTCCAGCGGTTTTCAGATGAGAACCGAAGTTGCCTTGAAAACAGCCATTGAAGATTTAGCGGCGACTTTATCAAAAATTTCGTCGCAGGAAAAATACGGCATTGATAAATTGCCGACGGACATCGGGCAACTTGTCAGGAATATTTTGCGCCAATCTTTGTCAATGAATGAAACGTTAATGCAAGGGATTGGTAGCACTATTGAGAGCCAGCGCTTTTCAACGGACCAATTATCTATATTGGCGAGAATGTTATCACAAATCGGCGCATTGGCTGAGAAGGGCTTTTCAATGGAATTGTCGGACGAGACGAAAACGCTATTGACGCAGTTTAAAAATTTAATTGTATCGGAAAATGGCGGCACTGCATTGGAGCCGGTATTAATGACAAAATCGGCATTTGAATTAATTGACTCAAAAAATGCTGACGAATTGCCGCGCGCGTTGTATGAAATTCTCGCGCAGTTATCACAGTCGCCATCAATGCCAATTACACAGCCGAATCAATCTGAAGGAATGCAGTTTTTAAAACAGCTGGTGCAATATTTTATGCCGCGCCCGACCTCCGAAGAATCAACTAATCAAGGACAATTGCAACAGCAAGCGCAGAATCCGCAACAAATGCGTCGCCCGACAGCTACGCAACAACTTTTAAATTCAATGTATCGGCAATTTGATGATCCATATGCGCAATTGGACAAAAAACAACTTCAATCACGGCAAACGCCAGATTTACAAAGTTTTTCCCGTGCAGAAGTAGAAAATGCTCCAAATTCGCCCGCTCAAAATCAATCGCAATCGTCACAAATGGCGTCAAATCAACAATCTCAGCAAAGCGCCCAAAATTTGAATGATTTTTCCCATGTAAAAAGTGAAAATCCTCAAAATTTGCAGGCTCAAAATTCGCCGCAAAGCCCACAAATGGCGTCAAATC
>CAJOIA010000048.1:0-16264 GCA_905234505.1 uncultured Selenomonadaceae bacterium | reverse complement strand
CGCCGCAAAGCCCACAAATGGCGTCAAATCAACAATCTCAGCAAGGCGCCCAAAATTTGAATGATTTTTCCCATGTAAAAAGTGAAAATCCTCAAAATTCGCCCGCTCAAAATCAATCGCAAGCGCCACAAATGGCGTCAAATCAACAATCTCAGCAAGCCGCCCAAAAAAGTGATGCTTTTTCCCCAGTACAAGGTTCAATTTCTCAAAATTCGCAGGCTCAAAATCAATCGCAAACGTCACAAATGGCGTCAAATCAACAATCTCAGCAAGCCGCCCAAAAAAGTGATGCTTTTTCCCATGTAAAAAGTGACACCTCTCAAACTCAACCACAATCAAAAAAGACAGTTGAAGATGGCGGTTTTTCAATCGACAGAGAGCGTAAGATGCAACAACAGCCTTTCGATGAAGATTTTTTATCCAAGCAACAAGAGCTGAAAGAACAAATGATGTTTGCAAAAACAATGATGCTTCGGCAACCGTTGCAAAACACGCCGCAAACTATGGACGCGCTGAAAAATCTCGCGCAGTTTTTGATGCGCAGTCCGAGTTCCGAATCAATGACGCCGAGCGAATCAACTATGCTGCAGAATTTTATTAACAATACGCAGACAATGTTTTCACGCGAAGAAGCGCGCCACTTACAAAATTTATTACGGCTTTGTCAGCAGAATGTTCCGACCGTCGTACAACAGGCTGCAGTTCAACAGAAATTGCCGGATTTACCGCGACTTTGGGCTTTTATGCAAATGTGCGATATGGCGGGCGTTAATTCAAATATGACTGCGCGAGCGTTTAAAAAAGCTGGGCGTGCAGTCTCGGATTTTGCTAATACAATTCGTCAGGCAATGGGCGGTGATAATACTTCAGTTCAAAATCAGCGCTCTTTTCAAATGATGTTGCCTCTGTACATGGGCGAGAATGAAACCAGTTATCCGACTTATTTCAGCGTGTACGATGAAAACACGACCGATAAAGAAACCGGCATTGAAAAAAAGGAAACCTGGCTTAGAATTTGCGTACTGACTGACAATATCGGTGCGGCTGAATTGATTTTCCGCGTTTATGATAAGAATCAGTTAGATATGCGCTTTTATTTTTCGCAAGGTGAAGTTGCTGAAGAGTTCAAGGATTATGTTTCAAATTTGCGCTCGGCAATTCGGCAAGAGACTAATTTTCAGATTGGCGAAATTCGATTAGGCAGTATTGGTGAGCGAATGACTTTAGCACAATAGAATATTAATCGCGGCGGGAGCAATTCCCGCTATTTTTTTGCCAAAATAGTTATTGATATGATAAAATAACCTGCAAAAATATTTTTGAAAGGGTGTATGTTAATGCAATGCAGACGATGCGGTAAAGAGTTGGGTAATGCTCTGCGCTGTAGTTTTTGCGGTTACGATAACACTGAAGGCAATGTTCGGGAAATGACTAATATTGAGAAGAAATTTTTTGACGGCGTGACTATTGACGCTGGTACTGAGGAAAATAATTCTTCCGGCTCTACTTCAAATGCTAATTCCAATTCTTATCGGCGCAGTTTTAATCGTGGCACTACTTCGCGCAGAACTTTTTACACTTACAGCAGTCCTGGTATTTTGTCTAAGCTTTTTAATAAGCTGATTGGTGGACTCATTAATAACAATATGCTTGCTAAAGTTGCTGCGACATTAATTGTTTTTGCATTGGGCGCGCTTGCGTTTTTTATTGCTGTGCCGGTTTTATTTGTAATTCTTGCGATTGGTATTGCGCTTTTCACTGTCACTAAAATTGGCGGCTGATTAATTTTGAAAGCGGTAGTGGCTTATATTTCAGCGGTATAGTGCGCGAATTGTTCTGCGCGAAAAAAATTGTGGAAGGTGATTAATTTTGAAAGCAGTGGTACTTTCGAGCGGTGGCTTAGATTCGACAACTTGTCTTGCCATTGCCATTGAAAAATTTGGTCCTGCAAATGTTTCAGCGGTTTCAATATTTTATGGGCAAAGGCACGCGCGCGAATTGTCCTGCGCGAAAGAAATTGCGAAATATTACGGCGTGGCTCATTATGAATTTGACGCGGCGGAAATTATGAAGAGATCGGATTCGGCGCTGTTAAATTCTTCGAATAAAAATCTGGCTCATTCGACATACGCTGAGCAAATTGAAAAGAATTCCCGTGTTGAAACTTATGTACCTTTTCGCAATGGTTTAATGTTGTCAATGGCGGCGAGTTTTGCTGATACTTTGTACGACGAGCAGATTGAAATTTTTATCGGTGTCCATCAAGACGACGCGGCTGTTAATGCTTATCCGGATTGTCGCGCAGATTTTATCAAGGCGATTGGCGAAGCTATTAATATTGGAACTTATGGCAAGATTAAATTGGTTGCGCCATTTTTGGGTAAGACTAAGGCTGACGTTGTTAAGATCGGCATTGATTTAAATGTGCCGTATGAATTGACTTGGAGCTGTTATGAAAGGAGTGACAAACCTTGTGGGCTCTGCGCGACGTGTTTGGATAGAGCTAAGGCTTTTGCTCTAAATGGAATTAAAGATCCAGCTGTTAATTAGAAAGGAAGGCGTGAAGATGGAACTCAATTTGAATCAAAAATTTTCATTATTGGCGCTGTTGTCCAGTGCATTAATCATTATTGTATCGGCTATTGCCTATAACGTTTCTACAAATAGTTTGGACGAATCTATCAGCAAGGAAATGGAATCTATTGTTGCTTATAAAGGCGAAGAATTAGACAATTGGCTTATGAGCAAAGCTATTTCTGCGCAATATGTGGCGGATCTTCTTGGTAATACGGGTAGCATAAGCCGCATTAAAAATCCAGAATTATTGTCACTTACCACTTCCGACAAAGATATTCTTGAAGTTACCATTGGTTTGGAAGATAAATATTTTTATGGCTATAATGCGGGCGATTATACCGGCAAAATTGATCCCACTGGCAGAGATTGGTACAAATTAGCGCGTACCAATGATAAATTGTCATTCACTCTTGCCTATATGGACAGTTTTACAAATCAGCTGATTGTTTCGGCTGTTGCGCCCATTAAAATTAACGGGCAATTCGTTGGCTCCTCTTGCGTGGACGTCGCATTGAGTACACTTGACACACAGGTTAAGAAATTGACTTATCGCGGCGAGGGCACGGGCATGATTATTGGTCGATCTGGTAAAGTCTTGGCAATTAGTAAAAAAACTGGCATTGAAACCATTAATGATTTGCAAGGCTTTGGTGAGCATTTTGAAGAGATGCTTAACAATGGCTCGGGATATTTTGATTTGCCGCCGACAAAAGATGATCCTAGAGGCGTGTTCGTTTACACGACTTTACCAAGTGCTGGTTGGATTGTTGGATTGGCTGTCAATGAAGATTTTGTTTTCGCTGCCTCTCACAGTCTCCGCAATACTTATTTGATTCTTGTTGTTATTGGCGCTATTGTGATGTTGCTTGTCTCTCTTAATATGTCAAAAAATATTGTTCGATCCATTACGCAATTACATCAACACGCGATTGAATTGGCTAAAGGCAATCTTAGACTTGAAAATCTCAGCATTAATTCCAAAGATGAAGTTGGAGAACTCGCGCAGGCTTTTAACGATATGAGCAATAGCCTTAAAAATCTGATTGGCAAAATGGCGCATACTTCCCAGCAAGTTGCCGCCGCCTCTGAAGAGTTAACTGCAAGCGCTCAGCAATCCGCTGATACTTCGGTTCATGTGGCTGAAAAGGTCGGCGAAGTTAATATGAATATCAGCAGCCAGCTTGAAGATATTAACGCTGCGAAAGAAAATGTTGATGTTGTTTTTGGCGATATTGGAAAAATGTCCGATAAAACTAAACTTGTTACTCAATCTTCAAATGAAACTGCTGAGGCTGCTGAGCATGGTTCGGCGTTAATGGAGACTGCCGTTCAGAAAATGGCTAATATCGAAAAAAGCGTTATGTCTTCTGCCGACGTTGTTAAAAAGCTTGGTGAAAGTTCCAAAGAGATTGGTTCTATTGTCGAAGCTATTTCCAGTATTGCCGACCAGACAAATCTTTTAGCCTTGAATGCCGCTATTGAAGCTGCTCGCGCAGGGGAACATGGCAGAGGCTTTGCTGTTGTTTCTGAAGAAGTGCGTAAACTGGCTTCTGAATCTCAAGAATCCGCTGAAAAAATCCGCGAGCGCATTACTCATATTCAAAAATCAACTGATGAAGCTGTTTCTGCTATGGAGGCAGGTACTAATGACGTTAAAGAAGGCACTGAAGCTATTCGCGCAGTTGGTGAAGAATTTCAGCGTATTATGCAACGTGTTGACGGTATCAAAGAGCAAATGGATGGCATTGGCGTTTCAATGCGCACTGTTTCAAATGGCGCTGAAAAAATTGTTGCAGCTGTTGAATCGATTAATGAAGTCAGCCAAAAAACTTCCTAATTCCATTTCCAGCGATACTGAAACTCAATCTGCCTCCAATGAAGAAATTGCTGCCGCCTCTCAATCTCTCGCGCAGTTGGCTGTTGAAATGCAAGAGGCTATCGGTAAATTTAAAATGTAATTAACACGCCAATTTCTATAACTTATAATCAGCGCATAAAAAAACGCCCTACCATTCGCGCAGGACGCCAGTGCTTTAATTAAACAGTTAGTACATAAAGGAAAACTTTTAAGACCGCTTGCAGAGTTGAAGCTCTCAGGCGGCTTTTTTTGCCCTGAATTATTGACACGTCGATTTTTATAACTTATAATCTGGACAATAAAAAAGGACAGTTGGCTTCGCCTGCCGACTCTCCTCAAAACTAAATCGAAACTTGGATTAAGGGCTTGCCGCCAGTGTGGCTTTGGGTACTTAGAGATTAACTAAGCAGCGAGATGATTGTAGCGACCAAATTTGCGGCTGAGATTGCCAACGAAATTTTTTCAAAAGTCGTCATATCATCACCCCCTCGTGGGGAAAGCCGACAACCAACTGTCGGCGCCTATTATACTGTTCGGTCGCGCAGTTGTAAAGCGGCTTATTTTTTGCCCTGAATTATTGACACGTCAATTTTTATAACTTATAATCTGGACAAAAAAAAGGACAGTTGGCTTCGCCTGCCGACTCTCCTCAGGTAATTTCAACCAATTTTCGAGGTTCTGCCGTCTGGCGTGGCTTCGTATCGTTCAGGTTTTATTTAAACAGCGAAATGATGTTGACGATGAGATCTGCAATCGAAATTGCCACAGTGACTTTCTCAAAAGTTGTCATCTGTCAACACCTCCCCTCGCGAGGAAAGCCGACAACCAACTGTCGACGCCCATTATACTGTTCGGTCGCGCAGTTGTAAAGCGGCCTTTTTTTTTGCTCTGCGCGAGTGCCCTCAGATATTTTTAATCAAATTTTAATCTTTCCAAAACAAAGATTTATTTGCGCAGTGCCGATATATTTATTAAGGAATCCGAGATTTCAATTTTTTTTCAGTTAGAGGGGCTTGCAATTCAAGAAATTTTTGGTACAATAACAGGCGGATTCTAATATTGAGTTTCGGGGTTTAGTGCGTGCATTTTTAGCCCGCCGAATAAAATCCCAAAAATCACGGTAAACTTAAAACTTTTTCGCTAATAGGAGGGTGCTTTCAAATGAATCGAGACAGACCAAACTGGGGAGAGGCAGGTGGACCTTCGCCCTAGTTTTTAAAAAAAAATTTTCACTTGGGGGCAACCCTCCAAGATAATACCCGTTCTTTCAAAACCTTAAGTCCGGTAAATTTGAATGCCGGCGAATGTTTGTAGGGTCGTCAGACGTGCTAAATCGTTGGTGGCGACTAGGCAGCGTCTAGCGGCGCTCTATTCAGAGAGGAGTAATTATTTTATGGAAAACTACAACGTCAACAACACTTCTAATAATGTTAGTGACAACGGCAACAACTCAACCAATTCAGTATCCAATGAAAAAACTTCTACTGCTCCGGCTTTCAATATTCAACGCTTCAGCGGCGAAGAAGATATCTTCGGCTCAACTTTAAACCAAAACAGTAATGTGCTTTCTTTCGATATCCAACGCCACGCTATGAATTTTGACCTTCAACGCTTTGCCGATACAGTTACTGGATTAATTAGTGATACCACAAACATTTGGAGCGCTACTTCTTATTTTGCCGAAAATAGCTCGGTTAAAATTGTTTCAGGTTATGCCAATGTTTCAAATATAAGTACAGGTGATAGCTCAGCATTTTCCTCAATTACTATTGCGGCTACCGATACTGGAATGACAGTTGGTTTCGAAGTGAGCGCAACAGAAAACGTCGGGGCGTTTCTTTATGTTGACTCCAACGATACAGTTACTAGTGTTAGTGGTAGCAACACTGACACATTTAAGGTTAAGAGTGGTTCAATCTATTTCGTTGCAAGCGGCACGAGTATTTATTTCAGCGACCTGCAAGTTGGAGAATCTTTCAGCTACACAAGCGGCACAAGTGGTAGTGAAATTACTTACTATGTAAGTAGCGAAGGCTTGATTTGGAGCGACACGACTGGCTATCATTTAATTGCCAGCGAAAACGTCTTATCAGCTTCTTCGATGCCACTTACCGCCTTGACAGAGACTAGTAGTCAGGTATCAGTTATTACTTCAACAAGTTCTTCTACTCTCACGATCGATTCTTCACTTGCCAGTTCAGATGTAAAAATTGTAAATTCGATTGGTACTGAGGCAGTGATTTTGGCGGCTTCGAGTGGTGATGGTAGCGTTATTAATCTTACCGCTGGTACGTCGTCATCTGCCATTACAAACATTAATATTACCGGTGTTAATGTCAATGTCGGCAGCGATTTAGGAAGTGCAACTACATTCAGCGTATCCACAACCGGAGCGTCTTCAACAACAACTGAATTCACTATTGCCGGTTTTGGCGGCGAAAATGTTAATATTACCGCAAGCGATACCACTGCTGTTCGTGTCAGCACAGACGCCTCTAGTATTACATTAAATTCAGGTACGCTTTATGTTGCTTCCGGACAAACAATTAGCCTTAGTGGTAACAATAGCGGTCGAGTTGTAGGTGTAGATAATTTTAGCAACACCGCAGACAGCGGCGTTACGGTTGCAATTGGCGATGGCGTAACCATCGGTGGACTTAATCATGGTGATGCCTTCCAGTATAGCAGCGGCACTTCAGGCAGTGCTACTACTTATTACGTGGCAAGCGATGCAGGTTTGGTTTGGGCTCTATCAGACAGCGAAGGTAAATTGATAGATTATAGTGCGATGTCTGCAACCTCTTCAGTAACAGTTGCTCAGATAACTGACACCACCGGCGCCAGCAATACAACTATTTATAAACCTTCAAATAGTGAGATTTCAATAGCCTCTTCTACAAGTGCCGCAAAATGGGTAACATCATTTGGCATTGAGTCAAAGATTTATGCAAGTTATTCAACAGGTACAGGTGTAGCAACTCTCGCAGACGGCACAGTTTCAAGCGGCATAACTAAGATTAATATTAGCGACATTAACGTTGCTGTCGGTAGCAATTTAGCTTCTTCTACAACATTCACTTTTACAACTCACGGCGATGGTTCAAGCACTGCAACTTTCCAATTGAACTCTTTAGATTCCGCATCTATCTTAATCAGTAGCGGTACCGGTGCTGTTCGCGTTGATAAGAGTGGCTCCAGCGATATTACATTAACTGAAGGAAGCATCTATGCTCAATCTGGACAAACAATCACTTCTTCGGATAATAAAGTTACAATGTTGTCTGAGAACGCTGAAGATAGTGGCGTTATCGTCAGTATGAGCGGAATAAGCGGTATTGACGCAGGCGAAAGTTTCAGCGTCAGCTCTACCAACATTAACAACGTAACATTTACTGCAGTAACTGATACCGGTCTTAATGATACTACTGTACTGCAATCATCCGATGCTTCTTCTGCTACAAAATATTACATTGGTCAAGCAGTAGCCGATTCTACTACTTCGTTTACGTGGGCTAATTTACAGTCAGACGCAACAACAGTCGGCAAAGTTTCAGCTTGGGTTGATGATATTTTAGTTGTCGATGGTTCGGATAGTTTCACAATTGAAGCCGATGCTTCTAGTACTAGCAAGACAGTTCAAGTTTATACCGCTCCAGACGCCAATGTTACTAATGGTACGGCTTACACTTTTGCAGCTTCATCTGTCGGCGTTTTCAGCGCAAGTGGTACTGACACCATTATTGTTCAATCTGGTACTGCTGTTTATAGCGCGACGAATAAGACTCCCGTTACTCATTTCACACTTATTAGTGATGCATCCGTTACATTAATTAGCGATGTTGTTCTTAATGGATCTAATGGTAGTGTTAAAATCCAGAGCTCTGGCACTAGCACCATTGATGTTTACGGTAGTAATAGCAAATTCAGGAGTATTTCTGTCGGCGACTTTGGAAAGGGCGAAATGTTTTCAATTTCCTCTGATACAAGCTCAGGAGTGCTTGCTACATATATCTATGGCGGCTCAGATGTTGGTATTTTGAGAATCATGGGCGACAAGGCCATGCTCTATACTTCGGATGTTAAAGTACACTCAAACGAGGACGAAACTGGCGCTATTATCCAATCGGATGCTGGGTTCAATCCGTTTGATTTGGTTTTGAACACTAGAGTTAATAAAGCTAGTGCTTGGTACAGTGTCGATGTAGCAACTGGAGACGGATCCGCTATTACCATTACTACAGAAAATGCTCAAACCGCTTCCGATACTTCATCTTCTACAGGTCTTGCTTATGTAAACGCAACAGACACTGATCTTTCTAACGTCTACGCGGTATTGACTCATGTCAATCGTGGTTCAGGCGCTAAACCAGACTATTGGTATACGTTGAATGCAGGTAAGAATGGCGCGAATAATTCTAGTTCAGATATTCAAACTGTTACCGTTACTTCGGACGTCAAGCAACTTCAAGTTAATTTTGAACTGAAGGCTGAAGACGGCGGCTTGGTAATGTCTGGAATGTCAATTGATGCAGTCTTTAAAGTTAACAGCGATACTTACCAAGCAGCAAGCGACTCTAATATTACATTGAATGTCGCCACAGATGGAAAAACTTCACTCTATACAGGCGCTGTTCAAATTACATCTGATACCAGCTCTTCAACTTCAGTTACTATCGTCGGCGATGTAACATTTACTGCCGAAAGTGGCACTGTAGTTATCAACGTACAAGACGGTGATCTCGAGGGTCTGACTGTGTCCGATATTACCGCAGGCGAAAGCTTTGTAGCAAGCGACACTACAGGTACATATACATATGCATTTTCAGAGCAGTTAGGTGATCTGGTAAGAACGGACGGAGATGGTAAAAGCTTTTTGTATAACGAAGGCAGCTCCGCAACCACTTATGCAATAATGGAGGACGGTATTTGGGGTAGCGCTTTGATTGTTGCTTCTGAAACAGCCACTATTACCATTGAAAACGCCAACAATCATCTTGAAACAGGCGCCTACTATATTACCACTCTTTACACTAAAGATGGCAAAGTTACCGGAGAATATCTTGCAGATTATAAATATGATGGCTATGATGGTATTCTTAATATTGCTTCTGCTTCTGATGTATATGCTACAGATGCAACTCAGTCTAATGCTTTTGTTGTAAATATTAACGCTACAGATACAGAGGCTGTTTCCCTCACTATTAATGGTAACGCAAAAGTCATCACGAATGACCAAAACCAACTTTATAGCATTAATGGAAATATGTACAAAGCCAGCGAAGCCAATCTGACTATCATTTCAAGTTTCTCTGATAGCAGCGCTACTTCTGTTCTGTATGCTGGCACGGTTGTAATCGATGGAGATTATGCTACTGTTGCAACAAAGAGTAACAGTACTATTTCAAATGCTGGTGATGTAGCGATACTCATTACAATGAGCGAAGGTGCAATTACTCAGATTTCCAATTTAGGTGACGGTGCAATCTTCTCTATTGCAAGCGAATCCGGCGAAGTCGCGTCCGGTACTCATATTGGTGCAGGTGATTATACTGTTAATGGTTCAATTTTGACTCACTCTGATACTTCTTCTATAACCTTCAGAGACGTTGAAAGCAGCACAGTCAGTGTTGCAGATCTTTCAAGCGGATGGATGACATCAACAGAAAGCACCGCTACAATCGAAGGTTCAACTGTTCAACTTTTCATTACCCAAAGTGATCTCTCTAATGCTTCGGCTACAGCTCACAGCGATACGACTTACGCTGTAGTCGACGAAAAAACTGCTATTTCTGCTTACTATACGACTTTGGAATATTCTTCCTCAACCGGATATACTCTTACTGATTCCGGAACTGTAATAAGTGGAAGCGATGTTTCGGTTAATATTGCAGCAGGTGAACTTGGCTCTGGCGAAACTAAATTAAATACCGCATTTGACGCCCAAATTACCTTCAGCAGCCCAGTTACAAGTGCTACATTTGTTGTTAATGGTACATCATTTAAGACAGCTGCTAATTCCACTTTGACAGTGACTTCTTCTGGTACGAGCGTTACTCTTGATGAAGGTATTGTTACTGTTTCTAGCGGTACTGTGCTTACACTGACAAGCGACGCCAAAACTGTTAATGTTACTGCAGGCGACGGAATTAATGTTGTAGCTTCCGAAGGCGTAATTACAAAGGTTGCCGGTTTGAATGCAGGTGACGTATTTGAGTATGACGGCATAACTTATACAATGTCCGCAAGTTCAGAAATAGGCTTAATGAAGACAACAACCGACGGCACTAATTTCTACCATTCTATTGGAAATGGTACCGGCGCTGAAACCAGCGATGTTTCAATGTCTGATACCACAGCTGGCTGGACCTTAATGCAAGCTGTTGATTCAAGCGGCACTGTTGTTATTGGCACAACTCAAGTTGATCTCTTGAATGCTAATAGCGAAAATGCTAATACTCTTGCATTTACCAACGCTAACGATTCCAGTGCAAACGTGATTTATGCAACTTTGAGTAACGTTAGCGACGTTTACACCGTATCTTCAAGTTCAGGCATTGCAAGCGTCACCAAGATTCAATCTACATTAGTCGGTTCAGAAGTTAAAATCAGTGCTCTCACTTCTGAAGTTAAGTTAACTGCAGCTGACAATACCGGTATTTCTATAGGTGTTGATAGTACTAGTAAGATTACAGCTGTCAGCGATCTTTCCAAGGGTGATACTTTCACTTACAGCAACACAACCTACACTCAGGCTGAGATAGGTTTGGTTGCTCAGCTCAATACCGATAGTGATCTTGCTCAAATTTATACTGATACTCAAGCAAGCGGAACAATCGCAGTAACTGATTTGTCAATTATAACTTCAGGTAACAACGCTAAATGGGTTAATGCAAAGGCTGTTAGCGATACTTCAAACGTTACACTCGTTGTCGATTCTTCAACCAGAGCTACAGCTACAGGTACAGGATTGATGTTTGTCGATAGTATCAGCTCTGACGCTTCTACGACGTATGCAAACTTGAATTCAGGCGGAACTTTGACTAGCACAAATTCAAGTAGTGTTTCAGCAATTCAAGTTATCGGTACTGATGTTACGCTTTCTAGTGACTTTGTTGCCAACAGTTATGGCACATCAGCAAAAGTTACTGCTTCTACAGCTAACGATTCCGGCGTGACTGTTACGCTTTCTGGCGGAAAAGTTAATGCATTCCAGAACTTGCAAGCGGGCGACCGATTAACTGTTAATAGCCAAAATTACACAATGTCGCATATCGGTTTGATTTTAAATGCTCCTACAGGCACTGGTATGAGCACGGCAACGCTTGTTCTGAATACGTTTGAAGGTAGCGAGGCAACAATTAGCGATATTGTGAATGGCAATACATCCAGTATTACCAATAGTGAAATTTCACTTTCTAGTGCAACAAAGCAGAGCTTAATTTATGTTGACAAGATTAATTCCGACGCTTCCGCAGTTTATGCCAGTTACGATTACGACAATCGTATTCTCACAGCTGAAAGGAATGCTGATAGCGCAACTGTTATAATTAATGGCGTCGATGTCACGTTCAAATCTGGCGATGATGGTCAATTTACTTCCGATACTCGTATCACAGTTCAAGGCGGAACCGGGAAAAATAGTGCTACTACGGTAATTAAGGTTGGCGTGACTGATGGTGCAGACTTCACCGTTAAAGCAAGCGAATTTACAGGAGCCACTTCTACTAATCTCACAGTCAGCGGCGTTACAGATATTTACCTGCAGAGCGGTACTATTATGGCGTCCTCAGATCAAAATATTATGATTGGAGATACGAGCAATTCTGTCAATATTAACGATAGCGACGGTACATTTATTGTCAATTACAGCGGAACAGCCGTTTCAGTTACAGGTATTTCTTCGGACGGCGCAACTATTACGATTACCGGTAATGACGGTGCAACTGCAAAAACAGATGCTTTGGACAGCTCTACCTCCGTTACATACACATTCGGTAGCAGTCAAACAGCAGTTATTACCGGCGATTATCAATCAGGTGTTACATTTACTGTTGACGCTAGTGGATATATTAAAGAAATCTCTGGTCTCGACGAAGGCGCAACGGTAGAACTCAATATTCCTGTGGCAATTGATATTCTAAAAGTTAATGGTAACTTTACGAAGAATTATGACGCAGGTGATTCAATAACAATCATGGGTATATCTAGTGGCACCAATGCTGTAGAGCTGCATACCGGCGGACTCTATATAAACGCCACAGGCGCAAGCGCATTTAGTGCGTACGAGATCACAGATAGCAGTACTCTTGCAGTTAATTCAACTGCTATAGGTAATAGTGTTGCAAATACCTATCTGAAACTCGAAAGTTCTGCAATGGATTTCAAAGATGCTGTCACCATTAGCGAAGAGAACTTTGTAGTTGTTCACAATCAATTCTCCACGAGTTTGACATCAGTTAAGGGTAATAAACAAAACGGAAGTGAGACATACCTCACTGGTCTGCAAGGCGATGTTGCTATCAAGATTGATGGTTCAAAGAATCTGCAGCTTTACAAAGCGGAAGGAACGACGATTACTGAAGTTACAGAGGCGGCTCTGCCTTCAAATGGTTCAGTTGCTTTCGCTAGCGATATGACTTTGACTGTCCTTGATAACTTTACGGTTACTGCTTCGGATACTGCAACGATTAATTTCAGCGAAAGTGCTATGACATTGACTCCTTCGGGTACAGGTGCAATTAACGTTTCCACCGTTCCTGATGACGTTGCTATTGGTCTTGGCAAAACCGGCGTAGATTATACTATTAACGACGTTGTATTTAATGCTTCCAAGAGCGCTAGTGCTGATAATCCGGATACAGTTAAAATTACATCGGATGGCTTTGTTCTTAATTCTGTTGAAACAGATACAGCTCAATCCGGTCTCACTGTAACGCTCTCAAGCGAGGTTACACTCACCGGTAGTGGCGTAGATGACAGTGATAATGCAAAGGTTTATTCATTCACTGACGGCGCGAAATATGCCGTTGTTTCAGATGCTAGTGTCGATAGCGCGACGCTTAAATCTGGTGTTGTTAAACTCGACGCCACCAATCTCACAACAGTAACTGCTGATACTGGCGTTACTGTTAATAGCGGTACAATTCTTGTTACAGCTGAAAATGGCAGTATCGTTTCAATCGGAGACATTGACTATACGACAAGTGAAACCTTCACGATTGGCGAGGTTACCTATACTAAGACTGCGGCTGGTCTCATTAATACTTCTACCAATCAGTTCTTGGCAAATTCCTCAGGCGACGACTATACATTTGTGATTTCTGATACTAGCTGGACAACTATTCTTAATGTTACTGCTGATAATGTTCTCGTCTTGAGTGATACAGCATTGACTGATGGCAGTTATACAATTCTTTCAAATGATAGCAGCACGGCTCTTGCGTCCTTGACGGTTGCTGAAGATGGCTCCTATACATTTGCTACTGATACCGGCTATACTGACGGCGATATTGCTTCAATTAGTCTTGGTGCGTCTGATGTTACCATTAGCGGAATTGATTTTGCTACAAAACTTACCACTCCTGAAGGAAGTTCTAAGACTTACACAATTAATACAACTTCCTATACCGCAAGCAACGATAATTTGATTATTGATGTTGCAGCTGATGCCACTTCTAAGCTTGATGAAGGCAATGTTTTGCTTATTGTGACGGATTCTGATGCTAAGAAGACGGTCAAAGCTTCCAATGACGCAACCGTTACGATTAGCGATGAAGGCGGCACTGATGGCGTTGTTGTTCAAGTTGAGGCTAGTGATGTTACTGTTGTAAGTGCTATTGACGCTGGCGACAAATTTACCGTTGACAGCACAGTTGATGGCGAAGCCGGCGATTATGTTAAGACTAATGCTGGTATCTTCAAACTCGATTCAACTAACGGCAATAAATATCTCCTTGATTCTGCTAGCGATACAACCAGCCTTGCTATACCAACTGATACTTCGGCTTGGGCTTCAATAGTTATTGCGAAATCTGGAACTACTGAAGGTAGTTACACGATCGATTTGACAGATCCTACAGCTCAAACTACGGCTACTATTTTCAATGCAACTACTGATACTAAACTCGGTACTTTGACCTATTCAGATACTGCAACATATACTCTTACAGTTGCGGACCAAACTATTGAAAGCGTACAGCTCGGCTCTGACACTGCTTCTTTAACTATTGACACGGCAACAAGTGTAACCACCACGGCAAATGCTGATTCCGAGGTAACGTTTACCGTTAATAGTAATGTATATGTGGCAAGCGGAACGGCATTGGCAATCGCGGTAACAACTAGCGATACCACACTTGACAGCGGCACGGTGAAACTTGATGGCACAACCAGCGACGTTAAAGTGACAGCGGGCGAGACTGTCGCACTCAATTCTGGAACCAGTGTCCTTGTGAATGTTGGGACGAAAGACGATACTGTCGGCTCATTGATTTCAGTAAGTGATTTGAATAACGGCGAAAGCTTCACGGTCACAAAGGACGATAGTGATACAACTTACACTATGACGCCAGTAGGTTTGAATAGCAACGGTATATTGTATGAAGTGGCAGAGAGCGGCACATATACATTTGATGGCTCAGTTGATTCGACAACATTAATAGCGGCGTCTGGTCTCACAGTAAGTGGATTGGCGGACGGCAAATATACAGTTGTTGATGCCGTTGAAAATCCGAAAGAGAAATATGCAACATTAGAAGTAAGCGGCACAAATTACACCTTTGCCATAGCTGACGGCACAACAGATACCAGCGCCATTTCGACGATAACGCTTGGAAGTGACGCGGCAACCGTATCAATTACGGGATTCACGAGTGAAACAACTATTATCACCACCGAAAATACAAACGAAACAGTTACGTATAAAATTAACGGCGAAAACTTTGTAGCAAGCGGCACAGCATTGATAATAGCAACAAGCGACACCACAACCACGTTGACATCCGGTAATGTTGAACTTAACAGCGACGTGAGTAAGGTTGAAGCAACAGGCGGCGAAACAGTTACCTGGACAGAAGGCGATAGCATCATTGTGAATGTAGTTGGTGATGGTGATGCCAAAGTAGTGGATGCTCTTAACACTGGAGACAGCTTCACAGTGTCAGTAGTTGGAACGGATAACACAACCGCCACCACTACATACAATAGAACAAACGCGGGAGTATTTAAGACAGAAAGCGCTACAACGCAATTCTTGAGTACCTCTGATAGTGATACATCTTCAGTAGATCTTGACGCAACCGGATGGAACAACATTTTGATTGCGGGTTCAGGAACATCGGATGGTTATACACTCGATATGACGGTTACAGCTGCGAATAATTCAGAAACAGCCATTTCAATTTTCGATAGTGCTTCTACGACCAAACTTGGCGAATTGAAGTACATCGAACCTGCAACATATACTCTCACAGTTGCGGACCAGACTATTGAAAGCGTACAGCTCGGCTCTGACACTGCTTCTTTAACTATTGACACAGCAACAAGTGTAACCACCACGGCAAATGCTGATTCCGAGGTAACGTTTACCGTTAATAGCGGTGTATATGTGGCAAGCGGAACGGGATTGACAATCGCGGTAACAACTGACACTACCACACTTGATAGCGGCACAGTGAAACTTGAGGGCACAGCCAGCGACGTTAAAGTGACAGCGGGCGAGACTGTCGCACTCAATTCTGGAACCAGTGTCCTTGTGAATGTTGGCACGAAAGACGGTACGGTCGGCTCATTGATTTCAGTAGGCGATTTGAATAACGGCGAATCCTTCAC
>CAJOIA010000047.1 GCA_905234505.1 uncultured Selenomonadaceae bacterium | reverse complement strand
CGCCGTTTCGCCGATAACAATTCCAGTGCCGTGGTCGATAAAAAGTCCGTCGCCAATCGTCGCGCCTGGGTGAATTTCAATACCAGTTAAAAACCTGCAGAAATTTGAAATCATTCGCGCAGAAACTATCCAGCCGCGTTTAAAAAGTGCGTGCGAAATTCTATGCATCCAAATCGCGTGCAAGCCTGAATAGCAAAAAATTACTTCTAGCGTACTTTTTGCGGCGGGATCTCTTTCAAAGACAACGCGGATATCTTTTTTAATGCGCGAAAAAAAACTCATTAATAGTCTACCTTTCAATGGCGGCAATGGCATAGGCTGCAATTCCCTGCTCAGTGCCCGTGAATCCAAGTCCTTCTTCAGTTTTTGCTTTAACGCTGACAAAATCTATATCAATCTTCAAAATCTCAGCCAGTTTACATCGGATATTAAAAATGTGCGGCGCAAGTTTTGGTTTCTGCGCGACAATGATTGTATCGACGTTGACGATTTTATAATTTTTCTCGCGCAGGATTTTACAAGTTTCAGCGAGCAAAATTCCGCTGTCAATATTTTTAAATTTATTATCGGTATCTGGGAAATGTTGTCCAATATCGCCAAGAGCCGCCGCGCCAAGCAAAGCGTCAATAATTGCGTGAATCAAAACATCGGCGTCAGAATGCCCGTCCAAACCAAGATTATGAGCAATTTCGACGTTGCCCAAAATTAATTTTCTATTCGGCACAAGTCTATGAACGTCATAACCAATCCCAAAGCGCGTCATTTAATTTCCGCTCCTCAAAAAATTTTCCGCAATGATAATATCTTCGGGTGTAGTGATTTTAATATTTTTATAAGTGCTGGGGACGATTTTAATCTTACCGCCGATTCGTTCAACCAAGCTGGCGTCGTCCGTACCTAAAAATTTATCTGTTTCAGCCTGCGCGTATGCTTTTAATAAAATTTCGCGCTTGAAACCTTGCGGCGTTTGCACTTCAACTAAATCTGCGCGATTAGGCGTCGATTTTACAAAGCCAGCCGCGTCCATGATCTTGATTGTATTTTTTTCTGGAACAGCGGCAATAGCTCCGCCGAATTTTTCTGCTGCGTCGATAACATTTTCAATCGTTTGCAGCTCGATTAATGGGCGCGCCGCGTCGTGCACTAAGATTATTTCAGAATCAGCCGGTACTAATTTTAAGCCATTAGCTATTGAATATTGCCGCTCATTTCCGCCCGCCGTTACTAACCAAGATTTTAAATTTGGCGTTGCCGACAAAATTTCTGTCACGGCTTCAATTTCATTTGTCACTACGATTAATAAACCGATTCGCGCAGATTTAGAAAAAGTTTTGAGCGTGCGAATTAAAATTGATTCGCCGCCCAATTCCAGAAAAATTTTATTTGTATTTGTGCCCATTCGTCGACTTGCGCCTGCCGCCGGAATTATCGCCGTCACCATTGAAAAAGCTCCTTTCAGTCGCTTTTTAGGGGCAAGTGGAAAGTGAAAAGGGAATAGACACTAGCCCCTAGCCCCTCTCCACTAAATCCTAAATCAATCCCTCGTTCATAAGGCGTTTAATCCCAACAATTACGCCGAATTGATCATTGCTGGCGGTTTCATATTTGGCAATTTTTTTCAAATCTGGATGAGCATTCGCCATAGCAAAGCCATAACCAACAGCCTGCAACATTTCATAATCGTTGAGATAATCGCCGAACGCCGCGCATTCTTCGGGCTTAATATCCAAAATCCGCTGAATGTTGCGGACAGCCTCGCCTTTGTTAATACCCTTTGTCATAACGTCAACCCAATAATCCGAACTCAACACAACTTGCAAATCATCATAAAATGGCGCGAGGTAGGGATAAATATTTTTGTCAGCGTGAGCCGTGCCGTCAAACATAGCAATTTTAATCGGCGTATCGTCAATTTCCGCCCAATTATCAATAACCGCGTTATGAGTGTAATATTTATTCAATTCGGCTTGATTTTCGGGTGTGTCGTGTTCACGGCGAATGTAAGCGTCTTTTTTGCCGCACCACACGCGCAGAATATTTTTCAACGGTTCGGTAACTTTCAACAGAATTAATATCAATCGGGCTGGAGAAAATTTCAATTTCTCTGTGCATTACCAACGTGCCATTTTCCGCCAAAAACAAAAATTCGTCCACATATTTGGAAAAAGTTTTCAGCAATGAAAAATATTGTCTGCCGCTCGCCGGTGCAAAAATTACGCCGCGTTTTTTTAATTCGCTCATAGTTTCATCGAATCCGTCCGGCAATTTATTTTGACTGGTTAAAAGCGTCCCGTCCATATCGGAAAAAATTATCTTAATCATATTAGAAACCTCCTACGGCATTTCTTTCTTTTTGTAAAAATAAAGAAACGCCAAGCAAAGAAAGAAAAACGAATTTTAATTACTCCCGCGAGATCAGACGAGAGTGATTAAAAAAATAATATACAGCCGCGCAGATTTTCAATCCTGAAAATGGCGCGGGAGCGCTCATCCTTGAGCGCTCTCTTTGTTTAATTGTATGAGAAAGAATTTCAATATCCTCAAAAATCACATATCTATTAAATTTTAAGGTCTTATTTTAAAGAGCCTCCAGCAAATTAAGAATTTTATCAATGCACTCCGCTCGATTAAAATTCAACATTTCGCCGCTCTTGCGAATTTTAACTTCAACATTGCCACTATCCAAAGTTTTAGGGCTGACAGTCACTCGAACAGGATAACCAATTAAATCACAATCTTTAAATTTAACGCCCGCGCGTTCCTTCCTATCGTCGAGCAAAACATCAACGCCTTCTGCCTTCAATTCGTTATAAATTTTTTCAGCGTATTCAAGCTGAGCCGCATCTTTTGCGTTAACAGGAACTATAACCACTTCAAACGGCGCAATCGCCCGCGTCCAAATAATTCCGTCAGCATCATTATTCTGCTCAATCGCCGCCGCCATTGTTCGCCCCACACCAATACCATAACAGCCCATTTCAAAATAAGTTTCTTTGCCGCTCTCGTCAAGGAAAGTTGCATTCAAAGCCTTGCTGTATTTATTGCCAAGCGTGAAGACTTGCCCAACTTCTATGCCGCGCGTCATTTTCAATTTACTGCCACAATGCGGACAAAAATCACCTTCCTGCACCATGCGAATATCGGCAACAATAATTTTCGCCGCGTCAAAATCTCTGCGCGGATTCACGTTAATAAAATGAGTGTCAACTTCATTAGCACCGGCAACTGCATTGTACATTTCCATTACAGTTGAATCTACAACAATCACGGCGCCGTCCTTCAGACCAATTGGACTCATAAAGCCGGCACTACCGCCAACAGCATTAATCGCCGATTCTTCAGCCATATGCAAATGCAATGCGCCCGTCGCATTCAAAACTTTAATTTCGTTAACTTCGTGGTCACCGCGCACAAACGCCAATATCAATTTGCTGTCGTCATCTTGGAACGCAACCGCTTTGATAGTTTTTTCGATCGGCATTCCCAAATAATTTTTAACAAGTTCAATAGTATGAGCATTGGGCGTTGCAACTTTTTCCAGCGGTTTCATTTCTTCGACTTCTGCGCGAATAATTTTCAATTCAGCTTTTTCGTCGCTTGCCGCGTAATCGCAACTTTCGCAGTAAGCAATATTGGATTCGCCGCTCGGAGCTAAAACTGTGAACTCGTGCGAATGCCCGCCGCCAATTGCACCATTATCCGCTTCAACTGCGCGAAATTTCAAGCCGCAACGTGTAAAAATATTCGTGTAAGCGTCATACATTTTCTGATAAGAAATATTCATACCGTCAACGTCTTTGTCGAACGAATATAAATCCTTCATGACAAATTCGCGGCTGCGCATAAGCCCAAAACGCGGGCGTATTTCGTCGCGGTACTTGTTTTGCATTTGGTAAAGCATAAGCGGCAGTTGCTTATACGAACGAACTTCACCACGAACCAGCGTTGTTATCATTTCTTCGTGCGTAGGTCCTAAGCAAAATTCGCGCCCGTGCCTGTCTTTTAAACGCATCATTTAATTTCCGCCGGTTGCGTTATCGGCATCATTAATTCTTGCCCGCCCTTAGCGTCCATTTCTTCGCGAATGATTTGCATTATTTTTTTCATCGTGCGCCACGCCAGCGGTAAATACGTGTACATACCGCCCGCTGCTTTTCGGATTAATCCTGCGCGAAACATTAATTTATGGCTCAACAATTCCGCCTCAGCCGGAGATTCTCTAAGCGTCGGCGCATATAATTCGCTTGCTCTCATTAATCGCATCACCTCAAAAATTTCTTTAAACGCGCTGATTATATAAATTTTGCTGAATAAATGCAACTTGATAAAAAATTTGCAAACACTGCCGATTTAATGTAAAATGTATAGAATTTTTTATATCGGGAGCGTATTTATATGATGAAATTTTTACCGGTTCTCATAGCGATTTTTTTATCACTGGCAAATTTTCAAGTTTTCGACAGAAATAAAAATCCGCTCGAACCGATTGAAAATAAAAATCCACGCAACCACTTAACGCAGGATTCGACCAATCGTCAAGAAGTCACTGCCAAAGTTTTATCTGTCGGTGAAGCCTCTTCAAAAAATATTGAGGACGAACCTGAAGAAGAACCTTTCGCCCTTGACAGCGACGATAACCTTAGAATCATCCGCCTCACTTGGAATGTAGTTCCACGCGCCGTTAAGTATAAAGTTTCTTTTGAAGGGCAAGACGCCGTTTCATACACCACCGGCATTGAAATTCAAGCCCGCAGCAATAAACCCGAATTTAAAATTGCCGCGCTGGATTTTAACAATAAAACTGTCAAACACAATGTGAAAATTAGTTCTTCTGAAAATAATCCATTTAGCCCACGCACTACCACCGAATTTGACAAAATGAGTTCGCCGCCGGTTTATCTGGTTTATTCGTGGATACCAGTTTGGCAAGCCGACCATTATGAAATTCAGCTTTTTAAAGATGGCGAGCTTTACCGCGATTATCTGACTGAATTTCACCCTAAAGATGATAACTTTGATTTTTATGACAAAATACCCGTGCTCGAGGAAGGCGAATATTATTGGCGCGTGCGAGGAATGGACGAATTTGACGAAGCTTTAACAAATTGGTCGGAAAAAAATCCTGGCAATAGTTTTACCGTTACAGCGCCTGAAAGATTTTGCGCGCTCGGCGACAGCATAACTCACGGCGGTGGGTCAATTTCCGTCCCGCCTTCAACTGTTGTTTATAATTGGGAAAATTATTGCACTTTCCCGATAAAAAATCTTGGCAAAAGCGGCGATACCACTTACAAACTTTTGAATCGCTTTGAAGAAGATGTTTTGCCGTTCGGTCCGGAAGTTTTATTTATTATGGCGGGCGTTAATGATTTTCGTAGCAATATTTTGGGCTGGGATTCTGTTATGAATCTGTCCGAACTGCGCGATAAATGCAAAAGTTACGGTATTACGCCGGTTTTTATTACGCCAACGCCGCTCAATCCCGATTTAATTCGCAAAATCAAGTTTATTGAAAATCCGCCGTACGATTGGAAGGAACAACGTGCGTACATTTGCGATTGGATGAAGAAGCAGGAAAATTGCATTGATATATCGGCGGCTTTTTCTGACAGTAATGGCTATTTGAAGGCTGAATTGGCGGTTGATGGCTTGCACCCCGACGCTGAAGGCAAGAAAATTATTGGTGAGGCTGTCGAGAATTGGCTGAATAATTATTTGAGTGGAGGAAATTCCAATGACTAAGGCTTTAATCGTCGTAGATATGCAAAACGATTTTATAACTGGCGCGCTTGGCACTAAAGAGGCGCAAGAAATGTTACCGCGTTTGGTGGAGAAACTTGAAAAAGTCGTCGCGCAGAAATCGGCAGACATTCTTTTTACGCAAGACACGCACAAGGAAAATTATTTAGAAACGCAGGAGGGCAAAAATTTGCCGGTGGTGCATTGCATAAAAAATACCGCTGGCTGGGAAATTGTTCCTGAATTGCAGAAATTTATCCCGAAGGCTAAAGCGGTTATTGAAAAGAAAACATTTGGCTCAACGCGTCTGCCAACTTTGCTCAAACCGTATGAGGAAGTTGAATTTGTCGGCGTTTGTACTGATATTTGCGTGGTCTCAAATGCGCTGTTGCTGAAGGCTTTTTATCCGGAGCAGGTTGTTTCAATCGACGCGAGCTGTTGCGCTGGTGTCAATCCTAAATCACATATCGAAGCGTTGAACGTTATGAAAATGTGTCAATGCGAAATCAAGGAGTAAAATTATGGCTAGACAATACAAGAAAATCTTGAAGAAGTTGCAACCGAAAACGAAAGCAACTTCTGAGACGCCGCCGGAAAAGCCAGGCAAAGATTATTTACTGACGATTATATTGGCGTTGACGGTAATTTTTTTGGTAATTGGGTGGTCGAGCTTCACGGCGACAAATCGTGCATTGTACATAGCATTGATAATATCATTGGGAACGACATATGCGCGGCGGCACTACAAATTTACTTTGACGCAAGATACAATTATTGAAAAGGTTGGTTATGCGTCAATGGGGCTGGCGATAGTTTTATTTGTAGCTGAAATTTACTTTCGCTTTATGTCATAATTAGATAGTTGGAGAGCGCGCAGGGACGCGCGCTCCCGCGCCATTTTCAGGATTGAAAATCTGCGCGGCTACCTACCTATTTCTTTATCACTCTCGTCTGATCTCGCACGATCGATCCTACTTTTGTTTTTCTTTCTTTGCCTGGCGTTTCTTTATTTTTACAAAAAGAAAGAAATGCCGAATTAAAGAACTTATAAGATAATCCGCCGCTGCGCAAATGAAGATTCATCGCGCCATTTCGTAAATATTAATCATATCATCAAAGTACAGGCGTTTAGCAGAACCGATACTGCCGCCGGTTGCTTTTTCGCAGGATTCAGCCATTTCTTTAATTTGTTCGTCAGTCGGATTAATCCCGAGTTCAGATAGATTTGTAGGCATTCCGATTTTGCGGAAAAAACTTTCAAGCGACTCAATTCCGCGCAATGCAATTTCATCATCATTCAAGCCGGTTGTGGCAATTTCCATAACATTTGTTGCGAATTGAACAAAGCGCGGCGTACAACTTTTATAAACATATCGCGCCCAACTGCCCCAAATTGCAGAGAGTCCCGCGCCGTGCGTCACGTTGAACATACCGCTCAATTCATATTCTAAATTGTGAGTGGCGAAATCGCCGCCATCATTTCCACAACCAGTCAAGCCATTATGCGCCAAACTCGAAGACCACATAATTTCTGCGCGAGCGTGATAATTTTTTGGATTTAGCCGCAGGATATTAGCATTGCGCATAACAGTTCGGAGCAAACCTTCAGCAATGGCGTCGGTAATTTCCATATTGCCGCCGCTGGTAAAGTAGCGTTCCATTGTGTGCATAATAATATCGACACAGCCCGCCGCAGTCTGATAATCCGGCAGGGTTATCGTAAGTTCGGGATTCATAATAGCAAATTTCGGACGCGCCAGAGCATCGCCAAAGCCGCGCGTTTTTTTAGTTTGCTCATTGGTTATAACAACGTTTCGGCTCATTTCGCTGCCTGCGCCGGAGATTGTTAAAATCGAACCAACAGGCAATGAAGCCTTTGCATTTCTCTTGCGCTCGAAAAGTTCCCAAATATCTTCTTTCGGCTCGGCAATGGCAAAAGCAATAGCCTTAGCAGAATCAATAACGCTACCGCCGCCAACTGCCAATATAAAATCTACTTGATTTAATGTGCCCTGCGCGAAACCCGTCCGCACTTTGTCAAGATGCGGATTCGGTACGACGCCGCCCAATTCAACGTGAAAAAGTCCCGCTTCGTCTAAAATATGTTTAACGCGCGCAAGTAAACCCGAACGAACCGCGCTGCCCATTCCATAATGAATCAAAACACGCTTGCCGCCATAACGCTTAATCATATCGCCCACGCATTTTTCCGCACCTCGCCCAAAGATTATCCGCGTCGGCGTGTAGTATTCAAAATTGTGCATTCTTCAATCCGCCCTTCCAAATTTTTTTAAAGTCTAACAGTTTCTTCAAAATCGGTCAAGTTTATGCTACAATCGGCGTGGGTAAAATTAACTTTCGGGAGGATTAATAAATGCGCGTAGTGATTGTGGGCGCTGGCAAACTCGGTTACACCATCGCCGAACTTTTGAGCAATGAAAAAATTGAAGTGGTTGTTGTTGATAAGGACGATGAGCAACTGACCGCCATTAAAGAAAATCTCGACGTTATGACGATTAATAAAAATGGCTCAAATCCCATCACACTCAACGACCCCGAAATTAACAGCGCTGATATTTTCATTGCCGTCACCGCCACGGACGAAATTAATATGGTGGCTTGCGTACTTGCCAAAAAACACGGTTTGAAACATACAATCGCGCGGATTCGCGATATGCAATTCATGGGCGAAGCAAAGGATTATCTGCGAGAGAATTTTGATATTGATTTGATGATAAATCCAGAGCTTATTGCCGCAAATGAGATTTACCGAATTTTAATGACGCCTGCCGCTTTGAATGTTGATGATTTTGCAGAGGGCAAAGTTCGACTATTCGAAGCGAAAATTGACAAATGGAACAAGTGGGCGAATATCCCGTTAAAAAGTTTAAAATTGCCTGCAGGAGTGCTTGCCGGTTTAATTCACCGCGATCATCGAATGATTATCCCGCACGGCGATGATTCTTTTCAAGTGCATGACAGCGTTTATTTTATCGGTTTTCCAGAGTCTATTGAACAGCTTAGCTTAAGTTTCGTTCAGCAGAATACAAGACCATTGGAAAGGGTTATGATAATTGGCGCGGGGCGAATTGCTCGGGCATTGGTTGTACAACTCAATGATGCTGGCGTTTCTGTCAAAGTTATTGAAAAAGACCGCAAACGCTGTGAAGACATGGCTGAGATTTTGCAGAGCGGCAGTATAGCGATTTATGGCGACGGCACGAATGTTGATTTGCTTGCAGAAGAGGGTATTGCTTCTGCTGATGTGCTTGTTTGCCTAACTGAAGATGACCGGCTGAATTTAATGATGGCGCTTTTGGCTAAACATATGGGCGCAAAAAAAACTGTTGTCCGCGTTTATCGCACTGAATATGTTGATTTGATTGAAAAAGTCGGCGTTGACGTTGTAATTTCGGCGCGGCTACTTTCGGCAAGTGAAGTTTTAGCATTTGTGAGGCGCGGCGGCGTTACTCGCGTATCCATTCTGGAAGGCGCTAAGGCTGAAGCTGTTGAAGTTATTGTTCAGAAAGGCACTCGCGCAGAGGGCAACCGATTAATGGACGTTAAACTTCCTAAATCTTGTTTGGTTTGCGCATATGTGCGAAAAAATAAAGCCGCCATTCCAAACGGCAATACAATCCTATTGGCTGGCGACCGAATTATTTTATTCTGTTTGCGCGGCTCTGCCCCCGAAGTCGTAACCTGGTTCACTAATGAGCAGCGTTTTGTTGTTTAATTCGGCATTTCTTTCTTTTTGTAAAAAGCAAGAAACGCCAAGCAAAGAAAGAAAAACGAATTTTTAATCAATAGTTTAAGTTTTTACGAGAGCGATTAAAAAAATAATATACAGCCGCGCAGAAGTCACATCACGTGACTTGGCGCGGGAGCGCTCATCCTTGAGCGCTCTTCTCTTGTTCACAAACTGTCGACTGCTAAGTTCCTATCCTTCAACAAATTCATTGCTTGTATAAATTCTTTGCCAGAATCTAGATCTACTGATAAACTCATATTCTGGGAATTAATTCCCGCCTCTCCTATCACTACGCCTAACGGATTCACAATCTCAGAGCGCCCCGCACTATTCGCAAATACTACAAAAATTTGATTCTCTATCGCCCGCGCCTTCGTTAAAATCTGCCGCGGCACTAATCTTAATAAACTCCACGCAGACGGTACAAATAAAATTTTCGTGCCCTGCAAAGTGATTTTTCTTATAAATTCGGGAAAACGCAAATCATAGCAAATCGCCAGCCCGCAATTCAGCCCGTCCAATTCTACTGTCACTATCTTGTCGCCCGCACTAAATACTTTTTGCTCATCCGCAAAGCTGAACAAATGCGTCTTGTCATAAAACGCGACAATCTCTCCTGCGCGATTGGCAACTAAACACCGATTATAATATTTGCCGTCAACCTCAGCAATTGTCGAACCGCCAATTATGTTGAGGTTATTTTTTTTCGCCAAATCACTTATAAATTCGGCGGTGCGCTCACCATTTTTTTCTGCAAAATTTTCCAGCGGCGTCGGATAATAACCCGTCGTCCAAAGTTCAGGTAGAACTACCACGTCCGCATTTCGCGCGCTATTAATAAAATCTGCCGCTATTTCAAAATTCCTGTCCACCTCGCCCAAATGCGACTTAAATTGCGCTATGTCTATCCTCATAAAAAATCCCCCTATTTGTTTTGCTTTGTCAATTCAAGTTTCATTTTTAAAATCCTGCGTACTGATTCATCAATTCTTTCTTGCGAAATTTCTCCGCTTTCCACTGCGTTCAAAATTCCTAAATAAATTTTCTGTTGACTATCGTATTCATGGCAACTCAATAAAATATCCGCACCCGCTTGCACAGATAAAACGCCAACTTCGCTCGCGTTCAGGTGATTTGAAATTGCGCCCATATCCAAATCGTCCGTTATCACCACGCCGGTAAAGCCTAGCTCATTTCTTAGCAAATCGGTAATGATTGCGGGCGAAAGCGTCGCGGAATTCTCAGCGTCAAGCGCGCTGTATTTCAAATGCGATACCATTATCATAAATTTGGAGTTATTTTGTTCCTGGATAATTTTTTTAAACGGCAACAAATCAGTAGAGGCGATAAATTCTTTGCTGGCGTCGATTGTCGAAACTTCTTGATGTGAATCCACCCTGCCGCGCCCAATTCCAGGAAAATGTTTTAAGCAATAAAATATTCCGGCGTCTTCATAGCCTTTAGCAGCGTTTGATACAAATTCAGCAACGGTTTTTGCATCATTGCTAAAAGAACGCGTATCTTGCGTCCCAACATCAGCCACCGGAGCAAAATTCAAATTCACGCCAATATCTTTCAAATTTTGCGCAGTCAAATTCGCGTAGGTGAAAGCGTCAGCCGGATTTCCGCCGTAACCAATTTCTTCTTGCGAGGGCGGCGCGGGTAAATCGTGTTTCATTCGCGAAACCATTCCGCCTTCTTCGTCCAATGCAATAAACAGTGGAACTTTTTCATCGGCAACAAAATTCAAATGCTCGACAAAATTTCGCACCTGCGCCTTGCTGTCCATGTTCCTATCAAAAAAAATTATTCCGCCAATGTGGTATTTCGCTAATAAAAATCGGATATCGTCATTCACCGCGTTGCCGTAAACGCCAATCATTAACATTTGACCAATTTTTTCAGTCAGCGACATATCTTTTAAAATTTCGTCGACAGAGTCGGGCTTCATGGCGGCTAAATTTTCGGCTTTAACTTCATTAGACGCATTTGCATTGCAGCCGCAACAGAGCGCGGCAATTAAAATCGTCAGCAAGCTTAAAATCAGTTTCATTAAAACACCAGCTTTGATAGTTTTGAAGGCATTATAGCAAAAATTTCCCATACCTGCTATAATAAATTTAATTAATGAAAGGGCGGTAAATTTTTTGGAAGTCATTAAAAAAATTGCTGGTTTGACGCAAAAATATACTCAACCGGTTGTAGCATTGGGAATGTTTGACGGCGTGCATTTGGGACACGCAAGCGTAATTTGTCGCGCAGTGGAAATTGCAAAAAAAATCGGCGGCACTTCAATAGTTTTCACGTTTTCAAATCATCCGCTAAGTGTACTTTCGCCGGAAAATGCGCCACTTATGATAGGCAGTCGAAGTTTGCGCAGAGATATTTTTGAAAGTTTGGGCGTCGAAATTTTGATAGAAATTCAATTTACTAGGGAACTTAGTCGCAAATCGCCTGAAGAATTTCTTGAACTTCTGCGCGAAAAAATTTCTCCGGCGTATGTGGTCACCGGACCGAATTATACATTTGGCAAACTTGGCAAAGGTAACGGGCGAATGCTTCTGCGCGAGGGCGAAAATTACGGCTTTAAGGCGGAAATTTGCCCTGCGGTTACGATTAACAAAAAAAATATCAGCAGTACCAGGATTCGCGCGCTGATTGCCGAAGGAAATTTAGCCGAAGCTAATGAACTGCTCGGCAGAAAATTTACCTATGTTGAGAAAGTTGTTCATGGCGACAAACGCGGGCGCAAACTCGGTTTTCCTACGGCGAATTTAGAAATTGACGATAACCGCGCGATGTTACCGAATGGCGCTTATATTGTGCGCGTTAAAGTTGGGAAAAATTTTTACAGCGGCATTGCAAACATCGGCGACAATCCGACTTTCAAAGTGGCTAAGCGGCGGCTTGAAGTTTTTATTAACAATTTCAGCGGCGATATTTACGGCGAAGAAATTTCGGTTAGCTTTGTAAAAAAAATTCGCGACGAAAAAACTTTTGCCAGCGTCGAGGAATTGAAGGCACAGTTGAACGAAGATTTAATGACATTGAGGAAAAATTATGATTGAAATTGAAATTAACGGCTTAGGCACGAATGGCGAAGGCGTCGGGCGGCTTGATAATTTGACAGTTTTTATCGAAGGCGCGTTGCCTGGCGAAAAAGTTTCTGCTGAGATTATCGACACTAAAAAAAATTACGCGGTTGGCAAGCTGATTAAAATTCTGCGCGAAAGTCCGGATAGAGTTCAACCGATTTGCCCGATTTTTAAAGAGTGCGGCGGCTGTCAACTTCAGCATTTGAAATATTCTGCGCAACTGATCTGGAAACGTCAGCAAGTTATTGACGCGCTTGAACGAATCGGTAAAATTCGCGGCGTTGAAATTTTTAATACGCTCGGTATGGAAAATCCTTTGCGCTATCGAAACAAAATGCAATTTCCGGTCGGTAAAAATTTGGCGATTGGCTGTTACGCGCGCGGCTCTCATAAAATTATCGACACGGATACTTGCCTTATTCAAAAAGCCGCCGCCGATAAAGTTTTGGTTGCCGTGAAAAAAATTCTGCGCAAGTTTCATATTTCGCCCTATGACGAAGATTCGCACAAGGGAATTTTGCGCCACGTTATGAGTCGCGTTGGTTTTAATGGCGAATTGATGATTGTGCTCGTAACCGCCTCGAAAATTCTTCCCAATGAAAAAAATATCGCTAAAGCCATTCGCGCAGAACTGCCCGAAGTCACCAGCATTCAGCAAAATGTGCAAACTTTTCATAACAACGTGATACTTGGGCGCGAGACGAAAATTCTTTTTGGCAAACCCACAATCAAAGACAAAATTGGCAAGTTAGAATTTAATATTTCGGCGCGTTCGTTTTTTCAAGTTAACACGGCGCAGGCTGAAATTTTGTACGAAACAGCGAAAAATTTTGCTTGTTTAACCGGCAAAGAAATTGTGATAGATGCGTATTGCGGCACAGGGACGATTGGGCTTTACCTGGCAAAATCGGCGTACAAAGTTATCGGCATTGAAATTGTAAACTCGGCGATTGACGACGCTAAAAAAAATGCGCGCGAAAATAAAATCCGCAACGCTGAATTTATTGTTGGCGACGCAATGAAAGTTATTCCGCGCCTTGATATTTATGCTGACGTGGTGATTGTTGATCCGCCGCGCGCTGGTTGCGACAGAAAAGTTTTGGAGACTTTAGCGGCGATGAATCCTGCGCGAATAGTTTATGTTTCATGTAATCCGGCAACTTTGGCGCGTGACCTTGCAATTTTGGCAGAGTTTGGTTACCACACAAAAAAAATTCAGCCGGTAGATATGTTTCCGCACAGTTCGCACATTGAGGCGGTCGCGCAGGTTGAAAAAATTTAGGAGAGTTGAAAATGCAATACAAATGCAAAATGACGGTGATTGACAAAAAAGTTTTTCCGGATTTACAGGCGAAATATCTTGCCGATCCGAAATCTGGGAGCTTGTCCATTTTATGAAGTGGGCGCTGAATATTTATTTGAGCGTTATGGAGACGAAGATACATTTTGGACGCAGGGCAAAGGCGCTCATTGCTCGGAAGCGTGGGATTGTTTCAGCCGCTATGTTTATACCGCGTTGCAGGGTGGCTCGATTATGCGAAATTGGACGAAAAAATTATTGCCGTCGTCAAACCTGCTGGTGATTTTAAAATTTCAAGAATCGATTAAGTAACAAATTCTTTTGCACATACGAGGCGCGCAAGGACGCGCGCCATCCCGCGCCATTTCGCGTGATGCGAAATCTGCGCGGAGTTTTCTTTCTTTGCTAGGCGTTTCTTTCTTTTTTAAAAAGTAAAGAAATGCCGTTTTTAATTGCAGGAACTTCAAACGATTTGGCAAATATACTTAAGAAACTAAAGAAATTGGAGGCGGTTTTGTTATGTTAAAGTCCTGCGACGTGGATAATTTGCGTCCTGGTATGAAAGTCGGGCGAGAGGTCAAAGATTTTAGCGGAAAAGTTCTTCTTAAGCAAAATGCTATCCTTGACGCCAAAAAAATTAACAGCCTCATTGGTCAAAATATTTTTTCAGTATACATCGACGAGCCCGAAGAGGAAAAGAAACCCGTTAAAATCGAAGGCGCGGATAATCTAATCGATTATGATTATTTGGAACATTATCAAGAAACTTACAACAACATTCACGATATTTATTTTACGGTGGAGCGCGGCGGCAAAATTGATTTGAAGAAATTGGATAAAGTTTTAGACCCAGCGAATGTCGATAAACTTTGCGACGCTTCCATTGCTATTAGCCAAATTCACAATATGACGCGCGACGGCGATTATACAATTCACCACGCAACTAATGTTGGTATTTTGGCGGGAGTATTTGCTAAGTGGTTGAAGTGGCCCAGAAATATTATGCGCGAATTGATTATGTCAGGCTTACTGACTGAAATTGGCAAAACTAAAGTACCGCGCTCAATTTTAAATAAAACCGGCAAACTGGATCCAGAAGAACTTGAACTTGTGCGCCGCCACGTCGATTACGGATTTGATATGTTAAAGTTTTCGCCTCTGAAAAATTTTAACAATGTCTTACTTGGAATTTTGCACCACCACGAGCGCTGCGACGGCACAGGTTACCCTAATCATTTGCAGGCTAAAGACATAAGCGATTACGGCAAGATGTTAGCTTTTCTCGACATTTACGACGCAATGGCGGCTAATCGCTCTTACGCTAAGAGAAATTCGCCTTTTGACATTTTCAAGGTTTTGTACGGCGATATTAACAAGGGCAAACTCGACAGCCGCTATGGGATTTTGTTTATGAAACATATGCGTCAATCTTTCGTGGGTTGCTGGGTTGGTTTGAGCGACGGGCAGCGCGCCAAAATTGTTCTTTTTATGAATGACGAAGTTATTTCTCAGCCTATCGTTCAAACTACGCAAAGCAAATTTATCGACCTGAACAAAGAAACTAACGTTAAAGTTGAAGTTTTGTTGACGGCGCAGGAAGTTTGATGAATAAGAAATTTAAAGTGGTGGCGCCATTTGAGCCGACCGGTGATCAGCCTCAAGCGATAGAAAAACTTGCTGAAGGGCTTGAAAATGGCTTAGTCGCGCAGGTTTTACTTGGAGCAACTGGCACAGGCAAAACTTACACAATCGCTAAAGTTATTGAAAAAATTCAGCGCCCGACGCTTGTCATTGCGCATAACAAAACGCTTGCCGCTCAACTCGCCGCCGAATTTAAAACTTTTTTTCCGAATAATTATGTTGGCTATTTCGTGAGCTACTATGATTATTATCAGCCCGAAGCTTATATTCCTCAGACCGATACTTACATTGAAAAGGACGCGTCGATTAATGACGAAATTGACCAAATGCGCCATTCAGCGACGTGCAGCCTTTTTGAACGAAATGACGTAATAATTGTTGCGAGTGTCTCCTGCATTTACGGCTTAGGCTCGCCGGAGAATTATCATAAGTTGTTGTTGCATTTGTACAAGGGACAGATAATTCTGCGCGAAGAAATTTTAAAGCGGCTGGTTGCAATTCGATATGAGCGCAATGATACAATGATTGAGCGCGGGAAATTTCGCGTGCGCGGCGATGTTGTTGAAGTGACGCCTGCCGGTTACAACGGGCGCGCTATTCGCATTGAACTTTTCGGCGATGAAATTGATAAAATTGTCGAGTTCGATACTTTGACAGGAAAAATTTTAGGCAACCGCGATGAAATTTTTATTTTTCCGGCGTCGCATTACGTGGCGGACGAAGCTGATTTAGAGCGCGCTGAAAAAAATATTCGCGCAGAACTCAAGGCGCAGGTTGATTATTTCAATTCCGAGCACAAACTGATTGAAGCACAGCGCATTGAACAGCGCACTAAATTTGATTTGGAAATGATTCACGAAATGGGCTATTGTTCGGGCATTGAAAATTATTCGCGGCATTTGACCGGAAGAAATGCAGGCGAACCGCCTTACACGCTGATTGATTATTTCCCAAAAAATTTTTTGACAGTGATTGACGAATCGCACGTTACAATTCCGCAGATTCGCGCTATGTACAATGGCGACCGCTCAAGAAAAGGTGTGCTGATTGAAAACGGTTTCAGATTGCCCAGTGCCCGCGATAATCGCCCGCTCACTTTCGACGAATTTAACGAAAAAATTTCCCAAATCATTTACGTTTCTGCTACGCCCGCCGATTATGAGCTGAAAGAATCCGGACAAACTGTTGAGCAGATCATTCGCCCGACCGGTTTAGTTGACCCTGAAGTTGAAGTTCGCCCGCTGGAAAATCAGATTTCCGAAATTAATTTGCGCGTCAAAGCCAATGAGCGCGTTTTGATAACCACGCTGACTAAAAAATTTGCCGAAGAATTAACCGATTATTTGAGCGGCGCGGGCGTCAAGGTGAAATATCTGCATTCGGACATTGTAACGATTGAGCGCGCTGAAATTATTCACGACCTGCGCGCTGGCAAATTTGATGTGCTTGTTGGTATAAATCTCCTGCGCGAGGGGCTTGATATGCCGGAAGTTTCGCTAATCGCAATTCTTGACGCTGACAAGGAAGGTTTTTTGCGCTCCGAAACTTCGCTCATTCAAACTATTGGTCGCGCAGCCCGCAATGTTCACGGCAAAGTAATTCTCTACGCCGATACTGTCACCGATTCGATGCGCCGCGCTATGAGCGAAACCGAGCGCCGCCGCAGTATTCAGCAAGCTTACAATTTAAAAAATCACATTCAGCCCAAAACTATTGAAAAGCCACTCGCGCCGCTAATCGAACTTCCACTGAAAAAATCTGAGAAAACTAAAACTAAATCGGCAAGCGAGCTGATAAAAAAATTAACGCCCGCACAACGCCGAAATTTAGTCAAAGACTTAACGGCACAAATGCGCGAGGCGTCAAAAGCTTTGGAATTTGAAAGAGCCGCCGAACTGCGCGACATCATTTTAAAATTGGAAGATAACTTGTAAAAAAAAACCGCCCCGAATTTTGGAGCGGCTATTTTTTTGAAAATTTTTCGCGCAGATTTATTTTCTGTTTTCAGCGGCTTCTATTTCCTCAATAACGCTATTTGCCTCTGATTCCAAATCGTACGGCAAAATCGCATGAGTATTTCCGTCGTCGCTCATATGAAGGTTGGGGTCATATCCTTCCTCTCCGACAATATGGTCGTCGGGATTTATTTCTCCATTGTACATTGAAAACTTAATCAATCCGGAATCGAAATTCAGCCCGTGCATATCTTCAAAGTTAAAACGATATCCGTACATGCCATTTTCAAGAATCTCAGATTTAATTTCCAAGTCGCCGGTAATTTGGAACGGAGCTTCAATCGGCAAAAAATCTTCCTTGACTAAAACGGAATGAGCGTCGCCGTCGCCCGCTTCTTCAAAGAAAGTTCCCATAGCCCACGGTTGGATAGTGTCGCCCGCGTTCAAAGAAATATTTTCACGCCCGGCAATGGCATCATTGTTAATAATACTTTCGACGCCGATTGTAGAATATTTTTTATTGGAATAATTATAAGCCACTTTCAGCCAATAAAAATTCTTGCCATTAACCAAAATTGGAACTTTGTAAATGTTGTAGCCGCCAATAATTTTGTGATTGGAATCGAATTTTGGCTTATAAGCGTCTTGATACATGGCTATCATATGCCCGTTGAGTTTCGCCCAAGTGCCGTCAAATTTACTTTCAACTTCGCCGGTTTTCCAATTTACGCTGACGTCGGTATTCGATCCCAAATACAGAAACACAGGAACTTTCTTGCCACTGTCTCGGCGATTGGCAACTCTGGCTCTTATTAGAACACCATTAACTTCAGAAATATAGGGCATATGCTGTTTGGGAACTTGCGCGGTAATTAAGCCGCCTGTTTTGCTCAACTTAGTTTGAATAGTGGCAGCCATTGCCTCACGCGCCGCGATATATTGGTTTACAGATTCGGCGTCAAATGTATCGCCTTGTTTTACATCTTTAGTAGATGTGCCATCGGTAGCGTCCCATCTGTATGAATAATCATTTTCTATGCGCTGAAACAATTTTGTCATATTTTGAGGGCGAGCGTTTTGCTCCAAATAAGACTGAGGAACTGTGCCGGAATACAAGAAATAAGCGCCAAGCCCGTTGCCTTTATCCATATCGCCATGACTTTTATAAACGCGCGCATTTTTTATGGCGTAAATCAGATTGTCGGAATTGGACAAAATATCTTTGGTATTCAGTGCCAAGCCTTCCAAATCCACGTGGCTAGAATATTTTTGAGCATTTACAGCCGCTCTTCTCAAATTTGCGCCGAAGTAACTATTTTGATTAAATTTTTCAAGAGCCTCTTTGCCATAATTTTCGTAGGCAGTGCGGAGTTGCGGAATTTTTGAAAGGTCAAATGCCGAAAGCGTCGCCGTTAAACTTTCTTGTTTGCCGTTGTTGCGATCATAAAGTTTGACGCCGTACATAAAGCTATCGCAAATTTTTTTGCTCAAATCGCGCGCGTCAATCGCAGGATTTTTCGACAAATCGCTGAGCCAGTTGGTATAGTACCAGCCGCAATTTGGCTCGTTGGCTTCGGAGGCGACCATATAATTGGCGAAGTCTGCAATGGCGTTAGCGTATTCGTAATTTGCGCTGAGACAAGTATCAAAGCCGATTATCTCAAATTTCGAGGCGGATTTATTTTTAAATGCGGTTTGAATATCATTGAGCGTTAAAATTTGTTTATTGGGTTTTTCGCCAGGAAGATAATCAGTGTGGTTTCGGCTATAACGAGTTTCATTGTCGGGATTATAATCATCTGAGCAAACGCCGCCCATATTACCAGCGCCGTGATCCCAGAAAATAAAAATCTTGTGGTCAGCTTGAAAATTATTCGCGTTATAGTTTTCGCCAAAATCAATAAAATTTTCAAGCGTGGATTCGTCGCCCATATTGGCGTCGGGAGCGTTTTCCAATAAATGCATACCTGTTGAATCATAAATCCAACGTCCGAGCGCGTGATTATTAAATCTTTTATCTTGCCACTCTCTAGCGCCGCCAAGTTGCATTATAACCCGAACATTGCTTGGAAGTTTAACCGCCTCAATTTCAGCAATATCTTTCGACGCTGCGCCGCCATTTGCTCCGCCTTCGCCAGCTTCAATATCTGAGCCGCAGACGTACCAATAAATGAGCCATTTGTCGTTTGCCGCATAAGTAGGTTGATTTTCGATAACTGGAGAATTATTGATAACTGAAGGATTATCAATCACTGGAGGCTTGTCAAAAGATATATCAGGAACATTCGAGCCATTGCGATAGAAATTAGGAAAAATATCAGTAACTAAAAAATTACTAAGGGATTTGCCGTTGTCGCTTGGTACCCAATTTCCGCCTTCAAGTTTGCAATTAATATCAATAGTTTTAGTCTTACCGGCGGGAATTTTCTCAATGAAGTTGCCAATTACTTCAGCCGCGCGTTTTTGAAATTTTTTATCAGCTCTATTAAATTGTTTAACTTCCGCTTTTAAGCTCTGCAAATCTGTATCATTCGCCGCCATTTCCGCAATAGCTGAATAATCGATAGAGTTTGCTGTCACCGCGACAATCGCGCTATTGCCATTTTCAGATTTGAGTTGCGTTTGCAGGTTAACATTTTGCTGAATTTTTTTGAGGTACTTATCCTGGATTTGTGCGAAAGTTTCTTCGCTGAGCGGATAATCTTGGAAAACTTCCATAAGGTTTACGATAAGCCGCGCAGTCATTCGCCCATGCATTTCTTGCGGCGAGGTAATTTTGTCTCGTCTTTCCGAATCGCCAAATACGTACATCTCGGCGTAAGTCTGAATGGCTGTTTGCGCGTCCATTGGCGGCGGTGGATATGCTGCTAAAACCGCGCCCGTCAAACAAAACCAAAGCGCCATTGCTAAAAAAATTGTTCGCTTTACCATAAAAAAATTCCCCTCTTTCTTAAAAAACTAAATTACAATATAATTATACCCCCCCCCGTTTTGGGATTGTCAAGTAAAATATTATTTTTAATAAAAAAACCGCCCCGATTTTGGAGCGGCTATTTTTTTGAAAAATTTTCGCGCAGATTTAATTTCTCATTCTGCGATTAACAAAGTTGCCAATTTCTTTGAACATATCGATACTATCTTGAAGTTCGGGCATAACCAGCGCAAAATCATGGGGCATACCGGCGTAAACCGATAAAGTCACGTCAACGCCATCAGCAACCGCTTTTTCCATAAATTTAACGCTGTCATCAAGCAAAGTCTCATAGCCACCCGCTTGAATCAAAATAGGTGGAAGATCTGTCAAATCGGCGTGGAGCGGCGAAAGTCGATAATCATTGAGCGGCAAATTCCCGCCATAACTCGGATTGCAAACTTCGCCGTACATTCTTGTATTCGTATTGCCGAGAGTAACGTCACGGTCGGCATTATATTCGCGTGAAGGTAAATCGGTTTCAAGAGTCGTCCAGGGCGAATTTAAAACCATAAGCGCCGGTTGCTGAATATTATTTTCCTTCAAATAAACTGACAAAGCCAGCGCCAAATTTCCGCCCGCGCTATCGCCAATCACGATTATATTTTTAGCGCCGTGTTTCTTTAAAACATATTTATAAGCCGCGACAGCGTCGTCTAGAGCCGCAGGAAAGGTATTTTGCGGGGCAAGCCTATAATTTACCATATAAAGCTCTTTTGCGCCCGTTATAACCGCCTGCTTGACGCCAAACTCACGATACAAATCAGTTAGCCCGCCGATATAGCCGCCGCCGTGCAACTGCAAAACCACGCGCTTGGAACTTTCAGATTTTGGATTTTTC
>CAJOIA010000046.1 GCA_905234505.1 uncultured Selenomonadaceae bacterium | reverse complement strand
TATACTCCAGGCGTTGCCGCTCCTTGCCTTGAAATTCAGAAAAACCCAGAACTGAGCTATGAATATACAAATCGCGGTAACTTGGTCGCCGTCGTCACTAATGGCACTGCTGTTTTAGGATTAGGCGATATTGGCGCGCTTGCCGGTATGCCGGTTATGGAAGGCAAATCTATTTTGTTTAAAGGCTTCGCGGGCGTTGACGCAATTCCCATTTGCTTGAATACTCACAGCGTCGACGAAATTATCAAAACGATTCAGCTTATGGCGCCGAGTTTTGGCGGTATCAATCTTGAAGATATAAAAGCGCCGGAATGCTTTGACATTGAGCAGGCGCTGAAAGATTCGGTTGACATTCCTGTTTTCCACGATGACCAGCACGGCACGGCTATAGTTGTTAGTGCGGCGCTTATTAATGCGTTGAAAATTGTTGGCAAAAAATTTTCTGATATCAAAGTTGTTGTCAATGGCGCAGGTGCGGCTGGTATGGCGATAACTTATCTTATTCAGAAAATGGGCGCGGAAAATATTATGCTTTGCGATTCGACCGGCGCAATTTACGAAGGTCGCGGCAAGGGTATGAATCCTTACAAAGATCAAATCGCCGCTGTTACAAATTCTCAACACGAATCCGGACAGCTCGCTGATGTTATTCACGGCGCAGACGTATTTATCGGCGTATCGAAAGGTAATTTGCTCAATGAAGAAATGATTCAGAAGATGAATAAAGACGCAATAATTATGGCAATGGCTAATCCTACGCCGGAGATTTTGCCAGACAAAGCAAAGGCGGCAGGCGCGCGCGTTGTTTGTACGGGACGCAGTGATTTTCCTAACCAGGTTAATAATTTGTTGGCGTTTCCTGGAATTTTCCGCGGCGCTCTTGATGTTCGCGCTACTGATATTAACGAGCAAATGAAAATTGCGGCGGCTTATGCGATTGCGTCATTAATTACCGACGCTGAACTCAATGAAGAAAATGTTATCGCAAGCCCGCTTGACAAGCGCGTCGCTCCGACAGTTGCTGCAGCTGTTGCTAAGGCAGCTATTGAATCTGGCGTTGCTCAAAATAAAAATATCACGCCGGAGCAGGTCGCTCAACATACGCGTGAACTTCTGAATAAATAAATATTATATGTCGGCATTTCTTTCTTTTTGTAAAAAGCAAGAAACGCCAGCAAAGAAAGAAAAACGAAGTAGAATCGGTCGTGCGAGATCAGACGAGAGTGATAAAAAAAATGATGGACAGCCGCGCAAATTTTCAATCCTTGAAAATGGCGCGGGAGCGCTCATCCTTGAGCGCTCTTTTTTTATTGTTTTGTTGGGTTATGGTCACTTTATTTCAATGTTTATTTTTGTGCCAGGCGGGAATTTCTCATATAGCCTGATTTCTTCACCGGCAAGATTAATCGTCAATTCTGTGCCAACCCCCGTCCGCAACGATAAACTTTTTATGCGACGATTCATATTGTCCATTATAAACCAATCGCCATCCCTGCGAAAAATACCGTCACTTTCCATAAATGGCAAACCTACGCCTTGTGATTGGTATTTGGTTCGACGCAAAACAAAATCAGAACCGTCAAATTCCAATTCCTCAATCACCGGAGTTTTTTGCACAGAATGTATAAATTTTATCGTCAGCGGCAAATTTTTTCTCACAGCGGCGGTTGTAACAATTTCTGCGGTATCGCCCACCTCCGCCGTCACATAAACTTTCTCCTCAGCAAATTTGAAAATCAGTACGATTAAAATTACCGCCGCAAAAATCTTTTTAAGCATTTTCCTCAAAATCGCTCGGACTGTAATATTTATCGGTGTGCAAAAATTCATCCTTGACAACTTGCCCGTTATTGTAATATACACGATAAACCGATGGATTCATACCGTTGCCGTCGCTCTCAATCACAATTTCGTTGCCGCCCAAATCAGCCTTCGTACCCAAAACAAAAACTGTCAGCGTTGAACCCGATGCATAAGCTGTTAAATAAACTGGATGCGGCAAATCATTTCTAAATTTAAAATCAATCTGCTCGTCGGCAACTGTGGCGTCTCTTCCCGCGCTAACATAACTGGATGGAAAAAAATGCGCTGTACGTTCAGTTGGAGTCAATCCAGCTAAAAGAACCGCGTTATAAAGCGTCGAACTAACTTGACAAACCCCGCCGCCTACGCCGTCTTCAGTTTTGCCGTTAATAATCACCGGCGCATTTTGATAGCCGGCGCTATATGTGCGCGGTCCAACTGTGTCATTGAATGAAAAGACCCAGCCTGTTTTTAAAATCTTGTTAGAAATAGAATCAGCTGCCAGCCAAATATTATCGCCGCGCGCGCCAGGATAATAATAAGTTGTGTATTCGCCGAGAATCGAATCAACCTGCGCGACGTCTTCGGTTGTAATGAAAGGCTGAATTTCTTCCGGCGTCAATGGAATTTCTTTAGGCAGATTTAAAGTTGTGAGCGGCTCTTTCAATGACGCGGCGAGTTTTTCTCTGTCAAGTTTTTTGCCGATAACGCCAGGAATTTTTTCAACGCCATTTTCTGAAACGTAGCAAACAGCGTTAACCGGTTGCGTATCGATTTTGTCAGCAATTTCGTCGATTTTTTGATTTAAAAGATTTTCATCATACCGCGCCGTTAATTGAATTTCGCGCCCGCTAGTAAAGCAATTTAGCTGTTCACCGAGATTTTGAAAGAAACTTCCGCCGCGCCCGTAACTTTCCGCCTGCGCGACTGCTTTATCAATTTCCGGTGTCAAAGAAATTTCGGCAGGATTAATTTTAAATTCTTCATTGCCATAAGTGAAAGTCAGAGGATGAATTTTTTGATTCGCGGCGTTCTGGAAAAAATTTTTAGCTGCAGATTCGTTAAAGCCGCCAATCTGTCGTCCCTCAAATTTTATTCCGGAGACAATTTTGTCGCTGTCGGCTATTGAATCTGAAATTGCCGCCGCTGTTACGCTCGTCGTCAAAACTAATGCGGAGGCTATTATCGGCAATTTGTTTGCCATTAATAGACTTTTCCAGTCTCGATTTTCTAAATTTAATACTTGCATAGTGATTACTCCTTTAAATAAAAAACCGCGCGTGATTGTGAATTTTGCCTGTAAATTACGCCACAATTTTTTGATTTCCTGTTGTATCAAAAAAAATACTTGCCTGCAGCGGAAAATCAACGTAAAATATCAAAAAACTTTGAAAGGGTAGTTGAATTTTGGAAGACTCTATATTGCCGCTTGCGCTGATAATTTTTTTGGCGTTTATAAGCGGCTATTTTTCATTAATGGAGACGGCGCTTTCAGAAAGTCGGCACGGGAAAATTGAAAAACTCGCGCAGGACGGCAACAGCGACGCAAAAGCTGCATTGTCGATGATTGAAGAGCCGGAAATATTTTTATCGGTAGCAAAAGTTGGCGCAATTACAGCGGACATTTTAGCGGGTTCAAGCGCGATATTTTTTTCAAGAATAATTTTCGCGCAGATAAATTTTTTAGAACGGGCGCAAATCATTTCGGTGGCTCTGGCAATTTTCACCGTGATATTCGTAGTTGTTTTATTCGGCGGACTTTTGCCTATTCGCGCGGCGCAACAAATGCCTGAAAAGATTTTACTAGACCATTACAAAAGTTTCAAGCTTATTTCTAAGATAATTAGCCCGCCGATTTTATTCATTTCGAAAATAACCGATGGCGCAATGATGATTTTTGGAATTAACGCCGAAACGTCTGACATTGTAACTGAAGATGAAGTTAAAGATTTAATCGAGCAGGGCACTGAAGACGGCACTTTTGAAAAATCTGAGCGCGCAATGGTTGATAAAATTTTTTATTTGAGCGACCAAACTGCAAATGCGCTTATGACTCCGCGAATTAAAATGATTTGGCTGGATATTTCAGACGGACTTGAACAAAATTTGAAAATAATCCGCGAAAATCGGCAGAATGTTTTTCCTGTTGGCGAAGGAAATTTAGATGAATGTCGCGGCGTGATTTATGTGAAAGATTTACTTGACGCTGTGCTGAATAAAAATCCAGATGAAGCAATTGATTTGAGCAAACTTTTGAAAAAGCCGGTGTACATTCCGCGCACTATGGAAACTTTCCGGCTGGTTGAGAAATTCAAGGAAAGTGGCGAATCGGTCGCTATTGTCAATGACGAATACGGCGGCGTGGTTGGTTTCATTACGCTTGATGATATTGCCCAAGAAATTGTCGGGCTTGAAGAATCTAACGAACCGCAATTTAAGCTGAAGCGCGATAATGTTTGGCTGGTTGACGGACTCTGCGATATTGACGAATTTAAGCGGCGGTTTAAATTTGAATTTTTGCCCGATGAAGAGCGCGATCATTTTCAAACTATGGGCGGCTTTTTAACTTCGCTTTTCGGCTACATTCCGAAGGTTGGCGAAATTCGCGAATGGAATAATTTTAAATTTAGGGTTGAGGCGATGGACGGCGCGCGCATTGATAAAATTTTGTTGACACGCGGCTAAGTTTGTGATAGCATTTGCGCGTTTATGGAGGAGTGTCCGAGCGGTTGAAGGTGCTTGACTCGAAATCAAGTGTAGTCAAAAGCTACCGTGGGTTCGAATCCCACCCCCTCCGCTAAATTTAAGAGTCCCGCAGTTTTTTTGCGGGGCTTTTTTGCATTTGGAGGCGAATTGATTTGAAATTTGTATCGTGGAATGTTAACGGTTTACGTGCTTGTCTTAAAAAAAATTTTATGGGTAGCTTTAAAAATTTGGACGCGGATATTTTTGCTCTGCAGGAAACGCGAATGTTGCAAAGCCAAGCGATTATTGAATTGGGCGGCTACAGGCAATTTTGGAACAGCGCAGAAAAAAAAGGTTACAGTGGCACGGCAATTTTTACGCGCATTGAGCCGAACGCCGCAACTTACGGTATTGGCGAGCTTGACGACGAAGGGCGCGTTATAACTTTGGATTTTGAAAAATTTTATTTTGTCAATGTTTATTCGCCCAATTCGCGCAGGACTCTTGAGCGGCTTGATTTGCGTATGACGTGGGAAAATTCATTTCGCGAATATATTTCAAAATTGGCTACAGTTAAGCCGGTGATAATTTGCGGCGATTTAAACGTGGCTCACAAGGAAATTGATTTAAAAAATCCCGCGTCGAATCACAACAACGCAGGATTTACTGACAAAGAGCGCGACAAATTCAGTGAAATATTAAGCGCCGGTTTCACGGACACTTTCAGATTTTTGTATCCGGACAGAGCCGACGCTTATAGTTGGTGGTCGAATTTCCGCAACGCCCGCGAAAATAATTCCGGCTGGCGCATTGATTATTTTTTGGTGTCTAATAGAATTGCCGATAAAATTTCTGCCGCTTCAATTGAAACTCAAATTTTCGGCAGTGATCATTGTCCTGTTACTTTAACTTTAGAAGAACTTTAAACCGTACTTTGATAGATTTTCGCGCAGAAGCCGCATAAAAATTCTACCCGGGTCAATTTTTTCAGCGTAATAGTCCGGCACATTTTCAATATATAAACCGCTGGCACGCGCTTCATTCTGCTGATAATGCCCAAAAACATATTTAATCGTTGGATATTTTTCATGCAGATATTGAATCAGGTGAATATTTGAAAGCAACTGCGCGGCGGTCAAATCTTCTTTGCCATTAACGCCGCCGACATTTTCAATACCAATGGCGCACCAATTATAGCCGATAGCGTGACGATTCAGCGCATTTTCGGGCGTCAGGCGGTAAATCGTGCCGTCTCTGTCAACTACGAAATGCGACGCAACATTGAGTGTTCCCGCGTCAATTCCGCTGGTAAATTCTTCATTGTAAAAATAATCGTACGTAGCTTCAAAAGTTTCGGTCGCCGTCCAATGAACTACCACTGCGCGAGGAACAATAGTTGTGGTTGAAAATCCATAATGCTCTTGCGCGTATTCCTTAATTAAGCGCTCGCGATTTTCCGACCATTCGATTGGTTTATAAATTATCGGCAAACCTTCAACGTGCTTTTTTGCGAAGGCTACATTCGCTATTAGCAAAATCAATCCGATTAATAAAAATTTCTTCAAAGTTCGTCTTCCTTTCTAGTGGTTAGAAATTTTTCACTGTCCACTAATCACTCTCTGAAGAGTCTCCATCATTGTTGGAACGTCAAGCGGCTTAGCAACGTGATCATTCATTCCCGTAGCCTTAGCCCGATCGACATCTTCGCTGAAAGCGTTAGCAGTCATTGCGATAATCGGGATATTGGCAAGCACAGGATTTTTCAATGCGCGAATAGCTTGTGCCGCCTCGTAACCGTCCATAATTGGCATTTGAATATCCATTAAAATTGCGTCATAATCTCCAGGTTTAGATTTTGAAATAATATCGACCGCTTCTTTGCCGTTCGTCGCATAATTAACGATAAACCCAAATTCTTCTAAAATCATCAGCGCAATTTCGCGGTTGACTTCAATATCTTCAACGAGTAAAAGTTTCTTCGCGCTGAAATCCATTTGCTTAACCTGTTCAACGGCGGGAATATTTTCCTTAACTTCGGATTTATCGACAAGCGGCAATTCGATATTCAAAATAAACTCTGTACCTTGATTCGGCGCAGTGATAACTTCGATTGTACCGTTCATCAAATCGACAATGCTTTTGGTTATCGCCATACCTAAGCCCGTGCCTTGAATACCGCTGACGGTGGAAGTCCTTTCGCGGGTGAATGGCTCAAAAACAGTTTTAGCAAAATCGGCGCTCATGCCAATACCGCTGTCTTTGACGCGCAGTTCATAAAAGCCGCGCTTATCGACGCAATTTTTTTCAGTGAGCGTAATTGAAACTGTGCCGCCTTCGGGTGTAAATTTATAGGCGTTGCTGGTAAGATTTAGCAAAACGCGATTCAGCCGGTGTTTATCGCAAGAAACGTAAGGATTTTTAACACCGGAGCTGTCGACGACAAAATTAATTTTTTTAGTCTGCATTTGGTTTAAAAACATATCGCGCAGTTCGTCAAGCACTTTTGTAATATTAGCGGGCTCGGCGTCAAGCTCCATTTTACCCGATTCAATGCGGCTCATTTCAAGGACGTCATTAATCAGAGCGAGCAAATGTTTGCTGGAGTTTTCGATCTTCAATAAAAAATCTTGAATCTCGGCTTGACTTACACCATTCCGCCGGGCAAGATTTGTGTAGCCGATAATCGCATTCATAGGTGTTCTGATATCATGGCTCATATTCGACAGAAAATTAGTTTTGGCGCGGCTGCTTTCTTCAGCTTTGATTCGTTCAAGTTCAGCTTTTCTGCTGCGTCTCAAAATTGCCGAATAAATATTAAACATAATTAACAGGCTCAAAAGAATAAATCCCATTTGAATGATACTATTTTTGAAGAGCGCGTCGCGAATATTATTCATTTGCCCTTTCAAATAATGTTCTTCCTGTAGTTTTTGCATTGAATGATTTCTTATGCCGTAACTTTCCAATTCGCTCTGATAAAATGCGCCAATATTTTTTACAGCTAATTTCATTCCTGTGTCGTTTTCCTGGCGCACCCACATTAGCGAGCCGAAAAATATAAAGAACAGCATAACCATCCAGACAATAACCGATTTGCCGAACCGCTGCGCGACATCTCGGTCAAAAACTTTTTGGAAAAATACAAAGCCGCAAACGCTCCACGCTACAAGTACAAAATATGATTCAGTTGCTAAAATATCTGCCGACCAGAAATTTGGGAACAGCAAAAACATTGCGAATACCGCTGAAAAAATTACTCCTACAACGCCGGTGATTGCAAATTTTTTATCCTCCGCCTCTCGCGCAGTGATATATGCACACGCTGAAACGTAGCCATAAACAATTGTCGCGCCAACCGTTGTAGCGTCAACGACCCAACTAATCATCGTCCGCCCCACAAATGGCACGGATATTGAGATTATCATCAAAAATAAAATCGCATTGCTGGGAACGCCGCATTCATTCAGTTTTGCAAACCATTTCGATAAAATATTATCTTCAGCCGTTGCGTAAATCAGCCTGCTTGTTCCTAAGTACAGCCCCAGCAAACTTGTGGAAATGGCGGATAAGATCGTTAAGCTCATTAAAAATAATCCTGTTGAGCCGAAAATTTGATTGACAGCGTTGAAAGTTGGAACTGCGATTAATCCGCTGAGTTTATGCAAATTTCTGGTGTAGTCGCTCCAATGCGCGAATTGTTCAGGAATTACTGACGCGGCTAAAAGTGTCATTGCGATATAAAAAAGCGCCGCCGCGATAATTCCCCACGTCATTAACTTGAAAGATTTTTTCGGCGAAAAATTAAATTCGTCAACAAGATTGGAAATAGATTCAAAGCCAACAAACGCCCAAGGCGAAAGTGCAACTATACTGAAAATGCCATAAGCCGCTGGATAGGTAAGCGAAAATGCAGGCGAAAAATTTTCCAAGTCATTGCTATTCAAAATGCCGCCAATCGCAAAAATTACGCCACAAGCCAGAAAAAATATTGTCAAGAGCGTGGTTAATCGAATGGCAAAAATTTTCCTGTAAATATCCAGCGCGCCGAAAATAAACAAACCAAATAAAGTCAGCGCCACTTCGCCAAAATAAATATCGTAACCGAATAACACATAGTGGAATCCGAATTGCAAAATGTCGCCGATTAAATTTCGTCCGACCAAAACAAGCGCGGTGGCATTTGCCCAAATGATTGAAATATAAGTAAGCCACATCGCCCAAGCGCAAAGCAGAGCGTGATCGTAGCCGAGAATTTTTTTCGTATAAGTGAAAACGCCGCCGGAATCCGGATACCGATTAATCATGTAATGGTAATTGGCGGCAATGATAATCATAACGAGCGCGCCGAGCGTCAAGGCGATTATCGAGCCCAGAGGTCCGGCGAATGGCAAAAAAGTTGTCGCTGGCATAATGAATGAGCCCCAGCCCACGCAACAGCAAAATGACAACGCCCAAACTTGCAATGGAGTTAGATATCGCGTCAAGCCTTCTTTCGCGTTTTCCAATGGAATTACTCCTCTAAAAAGAATTCTGCTTTATTATATTATCAAGCACAGAAATTGTCCAAAAGATTTTGACGTGGCGGGCGATTTATGATAGAGTTTTGAAAATAAATTTGAGGTGATTTTTTTGAAAGCGTTATACTTGGATTGTGCGTCGGGAATTAGTGGGAATATGTTTTTGGGTGCGTGTTTGCAATTGGGCGTGCCGGAAAAATATTTGCGTCAAGAGCTGGATAAATTGAGATTGCCGCATGAATATGATTTGCGCATTTCTGACGTTAGCAAAAATGGAATAGGCGCGGCTTATGTTGACGTTAAACTTCTGCGCGAATTTGAGCCGGAAAAAATTCAGCAGGAAGGCACGAACATTCGCAGGTTACCGCGACAAATTCATTCGCACGAGCACAGAACTTTTGCCGATATTCGCGAAATAATCAATGCGGCGGAGTTTTCGGCGGCGGTTAAAAATACTGCGCTGAAAATTTTTGAAGTCATCGCGCAGGCGGAAGGCAAAGTTCATCAGATGACGGCGGACGAAGTACATTTTCACGAAGTTGGCGCGGTAGATTCGATCGTGGACATTGTGGGCTGCGCGATTTGCCTTGACTATCTTGAAGTGGCGAAAATTTTTGTTGGCAAGGTGAATGTTGGCAGCGGCTATGTGAAATGCGCTCACGGTTTAATGGCAGTACCAGCGCCAGCGACGGCTGAACTTTTGCAGGGTTTTAAAACTTACAGTTACGGCGCTGAAAAGGAATTGACAACACCAACGGGCGCGGCAATTATTAAGGCGCTTGCTGAATATCGCGCAGATTTGCCGGAAGATTTTACTTCAGAAAAAATTGGATATGGCGCGGGAACTTTGGATTTGCCGATACCAAATGTTTTAAGGATTTATTTTGGCGAATGCAGCGGAAATATTGAGCGGCGGCTTGTTAAATTGGAGACGAATATTGACGATATGAATCCGCAGATTTACGGCTGGCTGTACGAAAAACTTTTTGCGGCGGGCGCGTTGGATGTTTGGACGACGAATATTAATATGAAAAAAAATCGTCCGGCTCAAATGCTCAGTGTTTTGGTGGACAGTGAACATCAGCCGGACTGCGCGAAAATTATTTTTGAGGAAACCACGACGCTTGGTTTGCGCGTAATAAATATTGACAAACGAATTGAAGCGACGCGCAAAATGGCGAAAGTTGAAACAAATTACGGCGAAGTGCAATGCAAAGTCAGCGCGTATGACGGCAAAATCGTTTCAATAACGCCGGAATATGAAGATTGCAAACGCCTTGCCGAAGAAAAAAAAGTCCCGCTCAAAATCATTTGGCAGGAAGCAATCGCTAATCAACAGGCGCGTCTTAGTTAGTGAAAAGTGATATGTAATTCATCACTAGTCCCTAACCACTTGACTCTAAACCCTTATTTCTTTGAATTCAAAAATTGGTTGAGCAAAGACATCGCCACTTGCCCGCCAATATTAGCCGCCGCGCTGGCGGTTGCATTTGTGTTAGCACCCGCGTTTGGATTTGCATTCGCATTGCCGAGCAAACCAGGAATAACACTTGAAAGCACGCCGCCAAGTCCATTTTGCATTTGCTGAGTCACGACAAATTGTGCGCCGTTAACAATGATCGTCTTGCCAATTTCAGACGTCGCCAATTTCATTATGAATTGCTGAAAAGCTTCCGTCGTCACCAATTGTTTCGCAATTCCCGTGAATATCGGATTTTCCGCCAGCTTTTTTAATAAATCTACATTGCTGTTGCTCATTGCGTTTGTGAGCAATTTAGTTACCAGCTCCGGATTTTGTTTGAGTGCGTTGTTTGCCAATGAAAGTATCGAATCGTCCAATGCCATCAATATTGCCTCCTCAGTCAAGTTTTATGTTAGTGATAATGCGCCCAAGCCGCGTGCCAGAGAAAAAGTTCCAAGTCCACTTGATAGCGACAGTTAAATTGGTATGAGCGCCCGCCAATCTTATTAAGTGAACTAACATCCACGCGCACCACGCCAAAAATCCCGTCATATGCGGCTTGTTGACAACAGCCTTGCCGCGTCCAATCGTCGCCATTGAGCCCAAATCTTTATAAACAAATTTATCAAGATTGGTATCGCCTTTAAGCAATTTCATAATATTTTTGTGAGCAACAACAGCCTCTTGAGTGGCAACCGGCGCAACAGTCGGCAAGGGTCTTTGCATATCGCCGTGCATAAACGCTGCACAATCGCCAATCGCAAAAACATTTTGATGAACTGCACCGCGAACCATCAGATTTTCTTCAATCCAAATACGCCCGTCACGAGCACATTCTCCGCCACAATTTTTCATCATATCAACTGCGCGAACGCCCGCCGCCCAAATTACAGTCGTTGTAGGAATTTCCGCGCCGCTCTTCAATTTTAAAACATCGCCGTCATAACCTACAACCTGAGTATTCAGCATAACTTCAACGCCTTTTTGGCGCAAAACTCTAATTGTTTCTTGCTGCAAATCTTCAGTCATCATCGGCAAAACGCGTCCCGTCGCCTCAATTAAATAAACTTTAACATCATTAAAATCAAGATTGTGAATTTCTTTTTTCTGAATCTCAATCAATTCAGTTAAAGCGCCGGCTTCCTCAACGCCAGTAGGTCCGCCGCCAACTACAACAAATGTCATACGCTTTTTTCTATCTTCGGGCGTGCGGTACGGCTTACAGGCGCGCTCAAATTCGTGCAGGACGTGATTTCTTATGTGCAACGCCTCTTGCAAAGTCTTCATGCCAAATGAATGTTCTTCGACTTCCTTCATACCAAAATAATTCGTGGTAGCACCGGCGGCTAATATCAGATAATCGTAATGAATTTCGCCGTGATTCGTCAACAAAACATCGCGCTCTTGATCGACGCCTTGCGCCTTCGCCATGAATAAGTTGACATTTTTGTTATTGCGAAAAAATGAACGAATTGGATATGCAATTTCGTCGGTGTCGAGAACGGACGTTGAAACTTGGTACAAAAGCGGCTGAAACAAATGAAAATTATGTCTATCAACAAGCGTCACGTCAACATTTTCTTTAGCAAAAAGTTTGGCGATTTTAATTCCGCCGAAACCTCCGCCGACTATGACGATGTGTGGCTTTCCATTGGCCATCGTAAGACCTCCTAAAAAAATTTTACGTGCAAAAAAAATATTAATAAATTCGCGGGTATCATAGCACAGATTGAGCAAAATGAAAATAGGCTTGACATAGATTTTTGTATGTGATAGACTTTCGGGCGTTAAGCAGGAGTCATCACTTCTCACCTGACGATCTATTTTGAGTCGGCTGGTTGCGCCGAGTGGCGTATTGTAATTTTTTTGCAAGAGTTGAGGTGGCTTTAATGCCGCCTTTAATTTTTTTTTATTGAGCGCCGCGGGAGGTGTATTTACAATTAGCAGGGATAGTTTGAGAATCAATGAGGAAATTCGCATTCGTGAAGTCAGAGTAACCGACGTGAACGGCGAGCAACTTGGGATTATGCTGACTAAAGACGCCTTGAGATTGGCTGAGGAACAGCATTTAGATTTGGTTGAAGTTGCGCCCAAAGCCCGCCCGCCGGTTTGTCGCATCATGGACTTTGGCAAATATCGTTACGAACAACAAAAGCGCGACAAGGAAGCGCGCAAAAAGCAAAAAGTCATCACTGTTAAGGAAGTTAAAATCAGACCAAATATCGAGCAGCACGACTTTGAAGTCAAGCTGAAAAATGCACAGCGTTTTATTGAGGACGGCGACAAAGTTAAGGTTACCGTTATGTTTCGCGGGCGTGAACTTTCTCACCCCGAAATTGGCAATGCTATTTTGGACAAAATGGCTAAGGCGCTTGAAGAAAGCGTGACGGTTGAGCGTGCTGCAAAGCTTGAAGGTACTCTCTCCTAAGGCGCAGAATGCTAAGAAAACTAAAAAAGGAGGGGTAGCCAATGCCCAAGATAAAGACACACAGAGCGACGGCTAAACGTTTCACCGTTACCGGCAGTGGCGAATTTAAACGTAATAAAGCTTATAAAAGCCATATTTTGGAGAAAAAGACTCGTAAACGCAAGAGAAATCTCCGCAAAGCGACGCTTGCTTCGGCGGCGGATCGTTCCAATGTTAAAAAAATGCTTCCGTACGCTTGATTAGGAATTAGGAGTTAGGAGCTAGTGAATAGTGAAAATCCCCTAAATCCTAAATCCTGAATCCTAAATCCTAAAAGGAGCTAGTGAATAGGGGAAAAATCCCTAATTACTGAATCCTAATTTCTAATCCCTAAAATCGACTGAAAGGAGATTTTATTGTGCCAAGAGTAAAAACAGGCGTAACTGCTCACAGACGCCATAAAAAAATTCTCAAGCTTGCGAAAGGTTATCGCGGCGCGAGAAGTAAACAATTTAAAAAAGCTAATGAATCCGTCATGAAGGCTGGGCAATACGCCTACCGTGATAGAAAAGTTAAGAAACGTGAATTTCGCCGCCTCTGGATTACTCGCATTAATGCGGCGGCGCGTCTCAATGGTATTTCTTACAGCAAGCTGATTTGCGGGCTTACAAAAGCTGGCGTTGAAATTGACCGCAAAATGATGGCTGAATTGGCTGTTTCCGACGCAGCGGCTTTCACTAAACTTGTTGAAGTTGCTAAAAAGAATATCTAATCTAATCTCGATACAAATAAAAAAAGCGGACTCAATTAAGAGTCCGTTTTTAGTTTGCGGAAAAATTTATTTCACGGAATATAATTCATTGAGAGGTCGATAAATTTATTGGCAAGTTTAGCCTTTTGAAGAACTTCTTCAGTAATTTCAGCGCCTGCCTCGACGATAACTGCGCCGGTATCAGCTTTAATCGTGCGCGCAGCTTTTTTGCCGAGTAACATCATGCGGCGTCTTTCTTCAGCGCCTGTTTTCTTTGGAGGCGCTGCAGCGGGCGGTGCATTTTTCTTAGGCGCTGCGGCTGGCTCAGGTTCTACAGTTTTTTTCTGACTTTCCATTGCGCGCTTTAGTGCCGCTCTTAAAGCTTCTGCCTGCTGTACTTTTGGTTTAGTTTCTTCAGTTTTGTCCTGCGCGACCGGTTCAGCAATCGGCGTTTTCTGAGTGGGAATTTCCGGCTCTGGCGGCGCAATTTCTTCAACCGGCGGCTCAAAAATTGTTGGCGGCGTTTCAATTATTTGTGGCGGCGCGGATATTTCTTCCTTGATCGGTTCGACTATCGCATTTGCTGGAACACTTGCGCTTTTCTTTCGCGCAGGATTCACATTTCGCGCAGAATTATTCCTAGCGGCAGCGGCGGCAGGGTCAATCATTGTCACTTGTTTGCCGAAAATCGAAATTTGATCAGCGTTAATCTCCGAAACAGTACCGTCATTCGCCGTTACCTCGCATTTTTCAATCTTGCCGTCGTCGCCAATTAAAATTTCAGTAACTTTGCCCTGTATAGTGCCATTTTTGGTAATAGCCTTAGTACCAAGAACGCGGATATTTTCGTCAAGCATAGTCTCATAATCGCCGGCTTCGTTGTAACGCAAAATATTTTCACTGTGAACAATGGTAATGGCGTCGTCGCCAATCGCAATAACCGCGTCGTAGGGAATAAGTTTAACGCCGCGATACCATTCCTCATCTTCCAGCGTAATTGCTGCGACAATGCCTTTTTTAGCGTCAATCAGCAAAGTTTTACTTGTGCCAAGCTCGCGTCCTTCAGTTATGCTGATTATCGGCAAGCCAAGAATTTCCGCACTTTTTTTCATCGTGTAGCCTCCAGTTTAATTCGTGCCTTTACGCTCAAAATCCACTTGCGCCGCTTGAAATTCACTTTCAATTTCCTGCAGATAATTTTTAGGAATTTTGCTAAATGGCATTGAAAGCGCGTCGTGTTTTAAAAGAACTAAATGCACGGTTTGAAGATATATCAAATTTTTTTGGAATTGCTTTTTAGTTTCGGCAGATTTTTTCACGGCGGGCAAAGTCAGCGCCTTTTCATAAATTTTGATGGCGTTGGTGTAAGCCGCTTGCTCTTTGTAAATATTTCCCAGATCAATAGCCACAAATGGCGCGTAATCGTCGTTGCCGTAAATTTCCAGCGCTTTTTTATACGCAGAAACAGCCGCGCTCAAATTGCCGCTTTTTTTTTCGGTATCGGCGCGGTCTAAAATTTCGTCTAAAGTTTCTTTGCTGTCCTGCGCGAAGGGTTTATCTTTAAAAAATTTCACGGAAGATTTATCGGCGACCGTTTTAATTAATTGAGCCGCTTCGTTTTTTTTAACGTTAGGAACGGCGGGAACGGTAATTTCAACGACATTTTCATTTTGTGCTGGCGTTGGAATTTCCGCGCGCTCTTTAGTTAAAAAATAATTTAAAGCCGTCACCACGACCGCCGCTAAAAATATTAATCCAAATAGGCGAAAAAAATAATCTTGATTTGGTTCTGACGAAAGCGCCGCCGCTGCCAAGTCAACCAGCAATGACAATACCGCCGCCAACGCTAAAGCGCCGTATGAAATTTTCAATCCCAATCGGCTCAAAATTCCATTCACCAGAAGTATACTGATAATCATTACGCTCGGCACTATCAGAAAAAATACCAAAATTACCCGCCTCACGATTAAAAATATTTATCTACCGAAATTTGGAACTTCGACGTACAAAAAGAAATTCCTGCAAACGATTGAAAAACGACATTGAACGTGGTATACTTGCCGCTGTTTGAAAGAAGGTGATTTTTAAAAATGGCTAAATTGAAAAAAATTGGCTTTGTTGGAACCGGAATAATGGGTTCTGCAATGGCGGGTCATTTAATGGATGCAGGATATGAAGTCAGCGTTTATAATCGCACCAAATCAAAAGCTCAGGCTCTTATTGACAGAGGCGCGCGTTGGTGCGAAACTGCCGGTGAATGCGCGAAAAATCAAGACGTCATTATTACGATTGTTGGCTATCCTAAAGATGTTGAGCAAGTTTATTTATCTGAAGGCGGAATTATTGATTCTGCTAAAATCGGCGCGTACCTCGTAGATATGACAACTTCTTCGCCGATTGTTGCTGAAAAAATTTATGCGGCGGCTAAGGCTAAAAATTTGCACGCAGTTGACGCTCCAGTTACCGGCGGCGATACCGGCGCGAAAAATGCCACGCTCACAATTTTTGTTGGCGGCGAGGAAGATTCTTTCAATGCGCTCAAGCCGATTTTTGAAGTTCTCGGTAAAAATATTGTTCACGAGGGCAGCGCGGGTGCTGGTCAAAAAACTAAAATCAGCAATCAGATCGCATTGGCGGGCGCGCTTGCCGGTGCGTGTGAAGCTTTTGCTTATGCTAAATCCGCCGGTCTTGACATTGAAAAAGTATACGCCGCCATTTCAAAGGGTTCAGCTAGCAGTATTCAAATGAGCGATATTGTTAGTCGCGGGCTGCTTGACGACAATTTTAATCCTGGCTTTATGATTAAACATTTGGCAAAAGATTTAGCGATTGGCAATGAAACTGTCACTACTTACGGGCAAGCTCTGCCGATTTTGGCGTTGGTGTTGCACGAACTTAGAAATATGGAAAAAACTGGTCACGGCGCAGAGGGCACTCAATCCTTGCTCAAATATTATGGTGTTACCGATTAGGAGGAAAATATTTTGTTTGAAGAATTTAAGAAATTTGTAATGCGTGGAAATGTTGTCGATATGGCAACGGGCGTTATTATCGGTGCTGCTTTTGGTAAAATTGTTTCATCATTTACTTCAGATATTTTAATGCCGCCTTTGGGGCTTATGCTCGGCAAAATTGATTTTTCGAATTTGTATATAAATCTGTCTGGCGTTGAATATGAATCTTTCGCTGCGGCTAAGGAAGCGGGCGCGCCGGTTATTGCGTATGGCGTCTTTTTAAATACTTGCCTTGACTTCTTGATTATGGCAACTGCAATTTTTATTCTTATTAAATGGGTTAATAAAATAATGCCGCCGCCTAAACCTGCTCCAACAAAAGAACCGCGCAAATGCCCTTACTGCAAAGAAGTTGTTGCTGACGATGCGACTAAATGTTCTCATTGCGCGTCAGATATTGCCGGAAAATAAAGTTTGTATCAGCATTTCGTTAAAAAAAAAGCTCGCGCCGCCATCCGTGGCGGCGTCTTTTTTTATTGGTTATTTGTTAATTTGCCAACTATCAATTAATTCTTTTGTCGCAATGTACGGATTTTCAGTGCTCGAGCGTAAGATTTCTTTCTGTCGTAATTGCCTCCAAAACTAAAAAAGCCTTCCAAATTGAAGGCAATGTTCTCTATTTAATTTCTAGAGTATTGATTTTCTTTCTGCCAACGCGTTCTAGCTTCGTCAAACCATTGTTCACGTTCAGATTCTTGTTTACGCCAATTTTTTTTCTGCTTATCAGTCAAAAATGGCGGCGCGGGTTGTGGGTCATATCGTGGCGGAGGCGGTTGTCTGTGACGTTGCGAAGAATTATTATTATCATAATTTCGAGGATAATTGCGCTCGGAATTATAATCGTCGGAATTATTGTTGCTAGGTCTACGCGAGGAACCGACATTGTAGCCGCAATCGATTTTGACAACGCCATTAGCCGCTGCGTCAGAAATATTGGTTGCACTGAAAATAAACGCCGCAGATAAAGCCACTATCAAACCTTTTTTCATGATTATCACCGTCCTAAAAAAATGGTGACGCCTAAGGGATTCGAACCCTGCAAATTCGACGAACAGGAGGATTTGCTACCCGCCTTAAACAAGTAAAAAAAATGGTGACGCCTAAGGGATTCGAACCCTTGAACCCGCCGTGAGAGGGCGGTGTCTTAACCACTTGACGAAGGCGCCACATCGTTAGCTTGCAAATATTAACACAGTCGCCGCATTACGTCAAGAAATTTTTTGCGTTGCCAAAATTGCCGCTCATAAGTTATAATTGCAAAAAATTGAAAGGTCTGATTGTAATGCGAATATTGCTTGTTGCAATTCGCGCAGCCGGTTTGCCCAAAAATAAATTTGTTCACATTTATTTGGCTACCGACGGAAATAATCCGTTTATGATTGCACGCGCTATGAATTATTATGAGGAACACGCTGCCGACTTTGAAATGTTCGCCACCGGTATGAGCTACACTTCTTTTGCTTTGGATTCAAATCAATTTAAATATAAGCTTTTCAATTTTGGACGCGCCTCTCAAGATTTGTATTATGATTGCCAAATTGCAAAAATTGCCTTGAAAAACAAAAAACGGGGGGGGGTACGATACGTGCTGATTGGGCTTGCGCCCTATAGTTTTCATTATGACGAATCGAAAACTTATGTTGAAGCTTGGCGGCTTTTTCATTATTATGCGGCTCTTAAAGATTTGCATAATCGCGCGAAAGAATAGACGTGTGGGCAGCGCGCCGTTTTCCTGAGACGCGCGCTGAAAACATTAAAATCTTTGATGATTATTTGACGCTTTGCGATAAAAATAATGTTCGTCCGATAATTTTTTTGCCGCCAGTCAGCATTGGTTACGCGAAATATTTTAGCAAACAAATGATTGACGAGTTGCGCTATTTGGTGATGACCGCAATCAATAAACATTCTGAAGCAATATTTTTTGACGGCTGGAATTTGCTGAAGCATTTTTCGGACGAAGATTTTGCTGACGTAGATCATTTGAATTTTCAAGGGGCGACGAAATTTAGTGCGATATTTGATTCATTAATCGAGGAATTAGAAAAATGAACTTTGTAGATACTCACTGTCATTTGAATGACGAAAAATTTGCCGAAGATTTGATTGAAGTTGTTGGGCGCGCGGAAAATTCGGGCGTGCGGCGGATTATAAATTTTGGTGATACGTTGAAAAGTTCGGCGGCGGTAGTCGAACTTGCCGCGAAATTTGCGAATATGTTTGCAGGCGTCGGCATTCACCCTGAAGAAATTTCCGGCTTTGATAAAAATTCTACCGATAAAATTATTGAGCTGGCGGCGCAGAAAAAAGTTGTGGCGATTGGCGAAATTGGGCTTGATTATTATTGGGAAAAAGATTCTGACACGCGGCTTATGCAGCAGAAAATTTTCATTGAGCAACTTGATATTGCGCGGCAGTTGAATTTACCGGTATGCATTCACGAACGCGAGGCTCACGGCGACGCTTTAAAAATTTTAAAAACCGAAGCTAAAGGTTTGCGCGGCGTTATGCATTGTTATTCGGGCAGTTTGGAAATGGCGCGCGAAATTTGGAAACTTGGCTGGTTAATTGGCGTTGACGGTCCTCTGACTTTTAAAAATTCGGCTAAACTTCCGGAGGTTGTCAAAGCCGCGCCGAGCGAAATGATTTTACTTGAAACTGATGCGCCTTACTTAGCGCCCGTGCCCAATCGCGGTAAACGCAATGAGCCGTGTTTTATTGTTGACGTGGCTAAAAAAATTGCTGAAATTCGCGGTGAAACTCTTGAAACAGTCGCGCAGTACACGACTGAAAATGCCGAGAGACTTTACAATATCAAGGAGGGCTGAAATTGATCAGGCGAATATTTTTTTTGTTGGTAATGGCGGGGGTGATGATATTTTCGATGGCGGCGGTGTTTGCTGAAGACATTGGGCGCGGCAAAACGCTGATTTACATTCCGATTGACAATCGCCCCGTGAATTTGAAGCAAACAGTTGAATTGGCGGAGCGGCTTGGTTATGAAGTACTGGTACCTCCGCAAATTTTTTTAGGTACGGGCGCTGACAGTTCTAAATTCGGCAATCCTGAAGAACTTTGGTATTGGCTGAATAAAAATGCACATCGTGCGAACGCGGCGATTATTTCAACTGACGCTATGCTTTATGGCAGTTTAGTTGCGTCGCGGCAACACGAAATGAGCGTTGAGGAAGTTTTGAATCGCGCTAGAAATTTTGAGCTTTTTCATGAAGATTTTCCTTATCTGCCGATTTACGCCTTTGGTACGATTATGAGGACGCCTCGCTCCGGCAGTTATTCCAGCGCCGAGCCAGAATATTACAAGCAATTTGGCGAAATGATTTTCAACTACACCGCGCTTAAAGATAAATCTGAAACCGAGCAACTCACTAAAAAAGAGCAGGTTGAATTTACGCGCCTTGAAAATGAAATTCCCAAAGAGGCGCTTGAAGATTGGCTTGGTCGCCGCGCGAAAAATTATGACGTTCATCAATATCTTGCTGAATTGACGGCGGCTGGCGTTTTTAATTATTTTCTGGTAGGCTGCGACGATAGCGCGATGTTTTCGCAAACGCATTTGGAGAGCCGCCACTTGACCGCTTACGGCAACGATTTAGATTTAGGCAAGACTCGCTTTCAAGTTATGTCCGGCGCTGATGAACTTGGTATGCTGATGATTTCGCGCGCCATTAATAACGATCTGCATCGCATTCCGCTGATTGCGATTGATTATAATATTGGAACGGGCGCTAATACTGTTCCGACTTTCAGCAATGAAAAAATCAGCGATTCATTGGAAGGCGCGATAATTTCAGTGGGCGGTGTTCGCATTCCAAATATTGAAAACGCTGATTTGATTTTGTCGGTGAATACTTTTCCGAACGGCAAAACTTTCAGCTCGGACAACAAGATTAATCGCGTTAAGCCGCACAGTGGCATTGGATTTTTTATTGACGATATGAAAAAATTTATCAAGAAAGGCTACGCTGTGGGCGTTGTGGATATTTCCACGAGCAATGGCGCAGACAATTCTTTAATGAGGCGGCTAAGAGATAGCAAGTTGCAATTTAAAATTCGCTCGTACGGCGGCTGGAATACTGCGTCGAACAGCGCGGGATTTTTGATTGGCGCGGGCGTTTTGACTCGTTATATGAGCGACACCGATTTTTACAATTTGCTTTTGCAGAGATATCTGGACGATTGGGTTTATCAGGCGAATTTGCGCACGCAGATTAACGGCGGCTTGATTTGGACAGTTCCTGGCGAGGGTGGCTTATGGAATTTAGACGGACGTCGCGCAGGACTTGAAACTTTAACTGCCGATTTGGTTAAAAAATTTGTCAATGAGAATATAATTTTGCCGGAAGGATACACGATGGAAAATATTTCTGTAGATTTTCCCTGGAACAGGACGTTTGAAGCAGATATTTCTTTCGACTTGATTAAGCAATAAATTTTTCAGCAAAATAAAAAGTCCGCCGACATTTTTGCCGACGGACTTATTTTTTTTGAGCCTCGTAAAATTTAAACTATTATTTATTACCCCCCCCCATTAGCGCAGCTATTTTATTTTTAAGTTCATCAATTTCTTTTCTTAAACAAAATTCCGCGTACGCGTATTCGTCATAATTAACTATGTCGTACATAAAAATATCTTTGTGATCAAGGTAATATTTTTGCAATTCCGGATAACGATATAATTCAGTACTTTTAGCGTAAACCAAAATATTCGTGCGGTAATGGTACATCACACGCCGGTCTGTCCAAATGTGCGGACGAATGCAATCTATTCCCACATACCCACATTTTAAAAATTTTTCCGCCCAATAAGATTGAAATTTCTCATTAACGTGGTTAACGCCGCCTTGAAAGGGAATTGCCGCGCTGAATAAAATTACGTCGCTTAACTTGGTTAAATCTTCGACAAAGCCATCTGCGCGATCCGGAGATAAATGTTCCGCAACTTCTAGCGACTCGGCTAAATCAAATCTCAAATTTGTTGCAAATGGATTTTCAAGATTTGTGGGCGAAAATCTTTTTTCGTCGAACCAAAGCTTTTTGCGGTCCAAATAATCGCCGTCAATTCCATATCCTTCAACGCCGATATTTTCCCAAGCTTTTATCCAAGTTCCAACGCCGCAACCAACGTCAACTATTTTTTTCGGGTGAATATATTTTCTGACAAACGGAACAATAATCATCGCCATACTATACGCCGCCTGTTGCTCGAGAAAAAATTTTTCATCGTAAATTTCATTTCCAGCGTGTTGCTGAATTTCTGCCATAAATTTACCTCCTATAAAAAGTCCGCCGACATTTTTGCCGACGGACTTATTTTTTTATAAAATTTGATTTAAAAGTTTACGTGTTTAACCAGTAGTCGAGCCTTAGCCCTTGCAAGTGCTTTATTTGCGCGGCTGATGTCGATTAGTGAATCTTTCGTAGCTTGTTTGTACTGCGCGATTCTTTCTTCAGCGCGTTTCATAGCCGCTTTAGCTCTGTCCACGTCAATGCCGTCCGGAAGTTCCGCCGAATCCGCCAAAATTGTAATTTGCTCGGGCGTGACTTCCATAAAACCGCCGCCTATTGCAACTAAATCTTCATTCGCGCCGGTTTTAACTCTCATTGCGTGCGGCTGTAATTCTGTTAAAAGTCTTGCGTGACGCGGCAAAATTCCCAATTCGCCCGCCGTCGAACGCACGATTAACATATCAATATCTTTGGATAAAATTTCGCCTTTATCCGGTGTGACCAACTCAAGCCGAATCGTCGCCATAGCTTACGCCTCCTTGAGTTTAGCTGCCTTTTGGACTGCCTCCTCAATGCCGCCGACCATG
>CAJOIA010000045.1 GCA_905234505.1 uncultured Selenomonadaceae bacterium | reverse complement strand
GAACGCTTCACCCGCCGCATCGTCGCGCGTTTGTCCGAGCAATTTAAAATCGTTGTAGTCAATCATTTTAATCAGCGCTGTATGTCCGCCTGAAACTACCAGCGCTAAAAATGGAGGCTCTAAATCCGGCGCGCTCAAAAAATTTGCGAAGATGTGTCCTTCCAAATGATTCACGGCAATTAGCGGAACTTTCAACGCGAAGGCTAAAGTTTTTGCCGCTGCCACTCCTACCAATAACGCGCCGACTAATCCTGGTCCGTACGTCACGGCGATTTGATTTATTTGTGAAAGTTCGACGCCCGCTTTTCTGATTGATTCGTCGATAACCGGCATTATATTTAAAATGTGTTTACGCGAAGCTATTTCCGGTACAACGCCGCCGAATTTTTGATGCAGCGGGATTTGCGTTGATATGACGTTCGACAAAATTTCTCGCCCGTCGCGCAGGACAGCCGCTGCTGTTTCGTCACAACTGGTTTCTATTCCTAATGTTAAAATTTTTTCACTTATCACTTATCACTTACCACTTTCCACTAAATGAGTATTCCACATGATTAAAGCGTCCTCGCCATTGTCAACGTAATAGCTTTTGCGCCGACCGACGCTTTTCAGCCCAAAACTTTCATAAAGTTTAATCGCCGCCGCATTTGAAGGTCGCACTTCCAAAGTAATTGCCGTTGCGCCGCGCTCTTTGCAAAATTTAATCAGTTCGGCAAAAAGTTTCGTGCCAATTCCGCGCCCGCGAAAATTTTCCTCAACAGCCACGCTCATAACTTCTGCCTCATTGAAACTGAGCCACGCGCCCGCATACGCAACAATAGCGCCGTCAATTTCTCCGACGATATAAACTGTATTTTCGCGTTGAACAACTTCATAAAAAGTATCGCGCTTCCACGGCATTGCAAAAGATTTTATTTCAATTTCTGAAACAGCATCGGCGTCGGCAGGCTTCATTTTTCTGAAGGTCAACATTTCAAATCCTCCAAATTTGCGCGCATTGTCAAAGCGTCATCGCCGCTCATATAGTAGCGCTTCATTCTCCCGATAATCTTAAATCCAAATTTCTGGTAAATGTGCAGAGCGGGGACGTTACTAACGCGAACTTCAAAAATCATCGATTTAGCGCCGCGCAGTTTTGCATTTTTTAAAAGCTCAATCAAAAGTTTCTTGCCAATTCCACGCCCTTGAAATTCAGGCAAAACCGCTATTGTCATACCTTCCGCTTCGTCAAGATAAATTTTTATTCCGCCGCACGCAATGACTTTTCCGTCAATTTCGCCAACAATATAATCTGAATTGACGTCGCGCAGTTCTTCAATAAAAAAATCTTCGTCCCAGCCGTCTTCAGAAAAGCACATTTCATCAATTTCAGCAACTGTGGGAATATCGGCAAGCGTCATACTGCGAAAAGTTATTTCTGGCGTTGTTCCCATAATTCTTCAGCCTCCGAGCGGCGAATATAAAGCGGCTCTAAATCCATCACGTTTGAAATTTCGCCCGCGTGGAGTAAATCTTTTCCGCACAGCGCAACGTTGACTGCGCGAGGCATTCTTAAATTTATCGGCGCTAATTTGACATTCGGCGGCAATTCGACTTTGATTTTGCTTAAAACTTCGCCGCATAAAAAAACTTCGCCGCTGATTTGTCCCGCTGAAGTTACAATTTCATCAATCGACTTGACTTCAATTTGAGTTAAAGATTTGCCCGCTTTGAATTGCTGAGCATACGCGCGATTTTTTTGAGCGTCGAGCATTGGCAGGATTATTGCATTTTCCGTTGCGAAGTGATAAGAAATTGCCTGCAAGGTTGGAACGCCGATAATTTTTATTTGCCACGCATAGGCTAAAGATTTTGCCGTTGCCAAGCCGATTCTTAAGCCTGTGAATGAGCCTGGACCTATGCTTACTGCGACCGCGTCAATCTTTTCTACGCCAGCGATTTTTAAAACCTGTTCGATTTGCGGCAATAAAGTTTCTGAATGAGTTAAACGCGCCTCTTGCGAAATTTCGGCTAAAATTTTTTCGTCCGAAATAACCGCCACGCTTGCAACTTTTGTCGCCGCTTCTATTCCTAAAATCTGCAAATTTCCACCTCTAATCGTCGCCGCTGACAAAATCTTTCAGCTCTTTAATAAATTCCTGGTGTTCTTCGCCAACGCAGGAAAAAGTTATTCGCCGCATATTCCGCGAATCTTTCACGCGCTCAATCTGAATTTGAACGTAATTTTCGGGAAGTGCATCGGGAAATTTTTCCGCCCACTCAATAAATACAATTCCCTCAGGAAAATCCGTGTACTCATAAAAACCAATATCTTCAAGTTCGTCTTCATTATGCAGGCGGTACAAGTCAAAATGCACGATTGGACAAAAACCTTCATAAATGTTCATAAGATTAAAAGTCGGGCTGGTAACTTCGCCCTGAACGCCCAAAGTGCGCGCCATACTTTGAACAAATAAAGTTTTTCCTGCGCCGAGCCCGCCGTCTAAACAAATTACCGTGCCCTCTCTAACTCGCTGCGCTACTTTCGCCGCCAATTTTACCGTCCCATAGGGGGACTGCGTTATGTGCGTAAACAAAAAATTTGTCACTCCTCACAAAAATAAAATCTTCGCTTCAACTGTTTTTATGATAGTCGCATTTAGCCGCGTTGTCAATTTAGCAAAAAAAATAAAACGCCGCTCAAAAAACTTACGGCGTTAGTCAGAATTAAAGTTTTCAGCAATTTCAATCGTGAGCCGTCAATCCAATATGAACAAAGCGCAAATTCCAGCGCCAATACAACAATTTCAACCGCGTAAATCGTCAGCCATTCCGAATTAACCGCGCTCAAAAAATCGTTCAATAACAAGTTGCTGATTAAATTCACCGCCGCGAATAAAATTAAATCTTTCGCACGCCGATAGCCGCACAAAAAAAATATCGGCACTTCGATTAAAATTGTAGCCGCCGCGTAAATCATTAAGTCGCCATTTTTCCAATAAAAAATTCCGGAAACTTCGGGCGCTGAAGAAATTTCGACAATCACGCCATCGTCGCCTCGTTGTTAAAAATTTTCCATGCTGCCAGCAAAATTAAAAACTGAACCACGACCATTGCCTGAACAGCTATTGTAAAATTTTCCTTGAAAAATACACCAGGCAATAAACAACCCGCCGCCAAGCCGAACATTAAGCCAGGAAATTTCGGGTTGCAGGCGTGCAAAAGTCTAAGCGTTAATGGCATTGTCATATTGAAAGTGAGCGTTAGCAAAATTAGCGGCGCGAGTCCTTCGAATTGCAATGACGCAAAGCCCAAAACAAATATCAGCAGAATTGTATTTTGCCAGCCGATTTTGTCACAGCAGACGCCTCCTAAAAATTTTCCTAAAGCAAAAATTATCGGGAACAGCATTACATATTCCGCTGAATTACCGCCGCCGCCGAACCCGCGCATTATCACGCAACTTAACAGCAATATCGCGCAGAAAATTATTGGCGCTGAAACTTTTTTTGAAATAGATATTCGCGCAGTGGTCGGATTTTCAAAAGTTGCTATGGCTAAAACTGTGAGCGCGGCGTTTGCCATTAAAAATATTTGAGCGCTGACCAATTGATTCAAGCCCAAAGCTAAACCTATTGCGCCGCTGGAGACGAATAAGCCAAGTTCTTTGTAGCCTGTGAATTTTTGTAAAACGATGCTACCCGCCGTCACGTGGAAAATGCAGTTACCGACGCCCAAAAAAATTACCTGCGCGAAAATTCCAATCGCAGGCAAAATCCCAATTCCCAAACTCAACAGCGATAAAATAAATGCCGCGCGTAAAAAATTTTGGTGCTTATCGAGGAAAAAACCTGCCGCTGTTTGAAGTCCGAAGGCAATTAAATTGTACATTCCAAAATAAAAAATTATCGGCTCAAAATAAATTTCTCCGACCGCGTAAGCCGCCAATGCCGCGCCGCATATTCCATCAACCGTCAAATGCTGCACTGTGTACAGAAACAAAATTTTATCTTTCATAAGGAAGCACTTCAGCAGTCAATTCGTTGCCATTGCGTGAAAAATTTATTACGTAATTCATTTGAAAATAACTCGGGCGCTGGCGTTTTTTATCGCCATAAATCGTAGACGAATACTCGGAGACCGTTTCAATTTCCAATTTCAAATCTTCAGGCGTATCTTTTGCTAAATCTTTGTATTCGAAAGTTATCAGCTCAGTTCTGTTGTGAAATTCGCCGGTATTTCCTACAATATACAAACCGGATTTGCGATAAACCGAGTAAAAATATTGTTTCACGTCGGCTTTTCTGCGCGAAATTTGCAACGTTATCTGAGAATTTTCTTCGTCGATAGATTGAATTGTTAATCTTATCGGGAATTGATTTATAGGCGGGCGCACAGGAATTGCAACGTCAGCGTGCGCCGTCGGTATCTGCGCGAAAATTAAAAATGCCGCCAGCATTAAAAAAATTTTTTTCAACATAATTAAACGCCCCCCAGAAAAAATTTATCACTTATCATTGTTTTCATTTCGACGCCAATAAAAATACTTCCTGCGCGAAATAAAAGTTTAATTTAGTTTTAATGTTAGTTAAAGGTTTTCAATATATTTCAGCGTATATTATGAGCAAGAGGTTTATTTTTGTTATGGTAGAGGAGTGCAAAGCTTATGAAAAAATTTATTGGAAAGACTTTAGTATTTTGGGCATTGATGGCGATGATTTTCAATGCAGTTTCAGTTGAGGCGGCAAAAAAAAGCGTGGCGGTTTTGCAGCTGGAAAATGTTTCAGGTTATAATGCCGCGAATGTCGCTGATATTATGGCGGAAGAATTAACAGTAGCTTTATTAAATAGCGGACGATATAACGTTGTGGAGCGCAATCAAATTTCCAACATTTTAAAAGAGCAGGGTTTTCAAAATATCGCCGTTAATCCAAATGACGCTGTTCAAGTTGGTCAGTTAGCCGGAGTGAATTATTCTGTCATCGGTAAAGTTACACTGGCAACGATTGTACCAAATGACAGCAATAAAGTTGCCAGTATTTTGGGCGGCTCAACGGCAAGTAAATTTGTGGACCCTTACAAAGGTAAGGTGTCTGTTGATATTCGTTTTGTAGATAATGAAACAGGCGCACTGATTTTTGCTAAAAGTTTTGAGGGCAGCAAATCCGGCAATACCAACGCAGATTGCTTGCACGGCGCTTGCAAAGAAGCGGCAGAAAATTTTTTGAAAGAACTTAGTGGCAATATTATGGGGCGCATAGCTGAAGTTTCCGACAAAGAAGTTTACATTGATTTGGGTGCAGACAGTGGAATTCGCAAGGGCGATACTTTGCTTATTGTTCGTGAAACAGATCCTATCGTCATTAACGACAAAATTGTTGGAATGAAAACTATTACGATTGGCAAAGTGAAAGTTACCGAAGTTAACGCTGAATATTCCGTTTGCAAAATTGATAAAGTCGAGAAGGGCAATAATATTCGCAAGGGCGACGTCGTGAAGAGGGGCTGATGATGTGAAAAAAATTTTATTATTAATTTTAGCCTTGATAATTTTAAGCGGCGTAGCTTTGGCAAAAAATGTTACTGTAACCGGAATGGGCGCAACGCCTTCAGACGCTGAAAATGACGCGTTGAGATTGGCGGTTGAAAAAACTTTAGGCGTATTGGTGGATTCTGAAACTTTAACTGAAAACGCCGCCGTAGTTCAAGATAAAATTTATACTCAGTCGCGCGGATTCGTTTCCGCTTACAAAGTTACAAATCGTCAGCAAGTTCAAGGCGTTTGGGAAGTGACGATTGACGCAGTTGTTGATGACCAGCCCAATTCTAAATTAATGAATGAATTGACGCGGCTTGGAATTATCGACAACCAACTTAGAAACCCCAAAATTGCCGTGTATATTCCCGAACATCATATTCAATACCGGATACCCGATCCTGCGGGCGAAACTGCCGTTGTTAAGGCGCTGATTAACTCTGGATTTTCAAATGTCACTGAAGTTGGTTCGCGATTGAATATCCCAAATCCGCTGAAAATGACGGCGGCGGAAATGACACAAGCGGCTAATATGTTTGGCGTGGATATTATGATTGTTGGTGAGGCTTTCAGTGAAGGCGTTGGAGATCCGGCTCAATGGGCGCCTGGTAAACAAAAATCTGGAATGCAAGCTTGCAGGGCGCGCGTCGAAGCTAAAATGTTTATCGTTAAAACTGGGCAGATTATCGCGGCTGATGGCAAATTTGCTTCTGGCGTTGATAATAGTGAATCTATCGCCGCAAAAAAAGCGCTTGCAAATGCTGGTCAGCAAATGGGCGAATATTTTGTTGAGCAGATAACTGGTCTTTATACCAGCAGGCAGAGCGTTGAAGTTATTGTTATCGGCGCGGCTTTCCAGAAAATTAATCAAGTTCAGCAAGCTATTGGAAATGTGCGCGGCGTAAAAAGTTGCAACCTTTCAAGTTACGAAGGCGGCAAGGCGGTTTTCAATGTTATGTACAGCGGCTCGCCGCAGAATCTTTTTAATGCAATTCAATCCGCTACTGACGCCGATTTAAATTTAATTTCGCTGAATTACAACACTCTTACAATCCAAGTTCGATAAATTTTTAATGCGCCGTTAATTTTTCTCAAATTGTTTTCAAAGATTCGCGCAGTAAACTTAGCGCAAATAAGGGGAGTTGATAACAATGAAAATTAAAACCTTAGCATTAACGGCGATAACCTGCGCGGCGTCGATTTTTGGAACGAGCATGACAACGGCATTTGCGGCGCCGATTTATGATTTGACGAGTCCAACACAAATTGAAACGCAAGATTTAAGCAAATCCGTTAGAAACCGCAATACAATAATTGGCGCAGTTGTAGGTGCAGCGGCAATTGCAGCAATTGCCAACCACAATAACAAAAAAAATTACGACGAAGATAAATCTGATAATCGCTACAATAACAGAGATTATCGCAATGACAATCAACGCCAGAGCGAGGATTATCGCAACAGAAACAGCGGCAATCGAAATGCTCCAGAGCCTCCGCCAATGCCAAGTCGCAGATAAAATTTTTCAAGCCGGTAAAGCAAACCGGCTTTTTTTATTTGGCAGGTTAAAAATTATTCGCGTCGAAATTAATACCAAACTTCAATAGGAGATGAACTTTATGGCTGACAAAAATAAAAACGTTGAGTTTTAATTGGAGACTCTTCAGCTATGAAACTTGAATTTACAAAAAACGCGATGGATAGGCTCAAATTGGGTTTAAAATATCCGCGTGAAGAATGGTGAAAATATTTGGCAAAGAGTAAATTAAATCGCGGGCTTAAAAACCGTCACCTGCAGATGATCGCGCTTGGCACTGCTGTAGGCACGGGTTTATTTTATGGCTCGACTTCGACGATAGCGCTTGCCGGTCCGGCGGTTTCACTGAGTTATTTAATCGGCGGGATAATTATTTTTTTGATAGTGCGAATGTTGGGCGAAATGTCGGTTGAAGAGCCGGTTTCTGGCTCATTCAGCTACTACGCGGGAAAATACTGGGGCAAATTTCCAGGATTTTTAGCGGGCTGGAACTATTGGTTTTTATACATAATCGTTAGTATGGCGGAATTGACAGCGGTGGGAATTTATTTGCAGTATTGGTTTCCAGATCTGCCGCAATGGGTCGGCGCGCTCATTTGCTTAATCTTAATCACGGCGATAAATTTAATCACCGTCAGTGCGTATGGCGAAATTGAATTTTGGATGGCTCTAATAAAAATTTCGGCAATAGTTTTCATGATAATTTTGGGCTCATACTTAATTTTGACTGACGCGCGTCCCTTTCCAGATAACTTCAGCAATTTGTGGTCACATGGTGGATTTTTCCCGCACGGCTTAGAGGGTATGTTTTTAGCACTTGTGCCGGTGTTATTTAGTTTCGGCGGAATTGAATTAATTGGCATAACTGCGGGCGAAACTGAAAATCCCGAAAAAACTATACCGCGCGCGATTAATCAAGTTATTTATCGCATTTTAATTTTTTACGTCGGCACAATGTTAGTTTTAATGACGCTTTGGTCTTGGGATGAAGTGGGTACTAAAGCCAGCCCATTTGTGCAGATTTTTGAAAATGTCGGCATACATACAGCGGCAAATATTTTAAACTTCGTGGTATTGACTGCGGCGGTTTCAGTTTACAATTCGGCGATTTATTCAAATTCCAGAATCTTATTCAGTCTTGCGGAAAATTCCGAAGCCCCAAAATTCTTAGCAAAACTTTCAACTAACCGCGTGCCTGTCAATGGAATTTTAATCTCGTCGGGAATAACCTTATTAGCTGTCATACTCAATTATATTTTTCCTGGACAAATTTTTATGTACTTGCTGTCAATCGTAACCGGCGCGGTAGTCATAAGCTGGGCAATGATTGTTTTAACTCATTTAAAATTTCGCGCGTATTACAGACGCACACCCAAATTCAAAGCATTATTTTTCCCATTCGCAAATTATTTATGCTTAATGTTTTTGGCGGGCGTGTTAATCCTAATGACCACAATGGAAGAAATGAGACTCGCAGTCATGATAATGCCTATCTGGCTCTGTGCAATTTGGTTGTTCTATAAATATAAGCATTAATTGCATTTCTTTCTTTTTGTAAAAATAAAGAAACGCCAGCAAAGAAAGAAAAACGCAGTAGAATCGGTCTCGCGAGATCAGACGAGAGTGATAAAAAAAATGATGGACAGCCGCGCAAATTTTCAATCCTTGAAAATGGCGCGGACGGCGCGCGTCCTGCGCGCCTTTCTTGTTTACAACTTTATTACAGTGTCGGCAATCTCAATCACCGCTCGCCGATGCGTCGCTATCACTACCGTTCTGCGCAATGAATATTCTTTCAGTACGTTTAAAATTTTTAATTCGCTTTCCTCATCCAAATTTGCCGTCGGTTCATCCAATAATATCAGCGACGAATTTTTTAATAAAGAGCGCACCAAGCCCACCCGCTGTAATTGCCCGCAACTCACCTTTTGCATCGATGATAAATCCAAATTTAAATCCAGTTCTGCAAGCAATTTCGGTAATTCTGCACCTCCCAACCGATTGAACATTGAAAAATTGTCAGCCAGCGTTGCGTTGAATAAATGTGGCTTTTGCGGCATATACGCTATTTTTGAAAATAAAGACGCGCGTTGCATTTTTGAACTTGGTAATTCGTTAAAAAATATTTCGCCGCTCGTCGGCAAAATTAGCCCCGCCAATAATTTTATCAGCGTCGATTTCCCACAGCCCGATTCGCCAGTTATCGCTGTGATTTTCCCTGCCGATATCTTTAAATTCATTTCGCGCAGTACAGGAACTTTTTTCAGAGGGTATGTGTAACTTACGCTCAATAATGAAATTTCGGGCGGCAATTTTAATTTTTCAGTTCCAGAAACTTTAACCGGCTCGCTCAATAAAAATTTTTCAAGCCGCTCAACCGCCAATTTCGCTGCAATTGCCACGTGGAACATTACGCCTAATTTTCTTATAGGCGCAAAAATTTCAGGCGCAATTAACAATAGAAAAAGCGCTACCTCAAATTCCACTGCGCCCGCGATTAATCTTAGTCCGAGTGTTACGGCGACCAATGCGATTGACAGCGTTGTGATTAATTCAAGCGCAAATGACGATACAAATGCCAATTTTAAAACTTCGAGCGTTGCGGCTGAAGATTTTTCCGAAGTTAATTTTAATTTGCTTGCCGCTGCGGCGATTCGCCCGAACATTTTTAATGCTACAACTGCCGATAAAATTTCTTTGAAGTCGCCGTTCAATTTTTGCAATTCCGCCCAAACCTGCGCGTTTCGTTCAGCCGTCGCCTTGCCGATTAACCAAAGCAACAGCGGAGCAATCGGCAAAGTTACCAACAAAATTAATGCAGTCAACCAATCCATTATTAGCGCGGCAAATATAAATATCGGCAACAAAATTATTGTTGAGGTCACATTCGGCAAGATTTTTATAAAAAATTCGTTAAGCGCCTGTATTGTGTCGAGTGTCAATGTTAAAATTTCGCCGCTGGATATTTCCTTGTTAAAAATTTCGGCGTGCAATTTTTTTCTGATTGATATTTGAAATTTCGCCGCCAGTTTTAAAAATTTTTTCGCGCAGACATTAGAAATTATCATCCGCATTGATAAGATTATGAACAGCGCGATTACATTTGCTGTTGCGTTGAGAAATTTTACTAAAAAATGCGCCGCCAATAAAATTAATACGCCTTCGCAGATTTTGCAGATTAAAATTTCCGCGAGGGCTTTTTTATTTTCGCTCAGGAATATTTTCAGCGTGGCAGATCAACTCTTTTTCTGAAAATTATAGCATGCGGCAAATACCTTGCCAAAGAAAATTTTTGGTGATACAATTTCGGCAAAAAGTTAAGGTGGGAGCGCAATGGTACAAGAATTAGCATTTGCCAAAATAAATTTGACATTGGACATACTCGGCAAGCGCTCCGATGGTTATCATTCGCTACAAACGATTATGCAGTCGCTTGATTTAGCTGACGTTGTCGAATTGGAAAAATCTGACGCTATCGAATTAAAAATCAGCGGCAATGATTCACTGCCTACCGACGAAAATAATTTAGCTTTTCGCGCAGTGTTGGCTGTTAACAAAGCTTGCGGCAAAAATTTGGGCGTGATTATTAATCTTAGTAAAAAAATCCCTGCGGCGGCGGGTTTAGCGGGCGGCTCAAGCGACGCGGCGGCTGTTATTCGCGGGCTTAATCGGCTTTATAATTTGAATTTAACTGCTGAAAAAATGTGCGAAATTGGCGCTCAGCTCGGCTCTGACATTCCATTTTGCATAATCGGCGGCACTTGCCTTGCTGAAGGTCGCGGCGAAAAATTAACGCCTTTACCTGCTCTGAAAAATTTTAGTGTTGTGCTGATTAAACCGCGCGGCGAAATTTCCACTGCTTGGGCTTATAAAACTTACGACGAAAATTCTACTGCCAATCACATCTCGACTTTTGAAATTATTGAAATGTTGCGCGCCGGTGATTACGGCTCGGCTTTTAAAAATTTTGCTAATGTACTTGAGGCAGTTGCTGTTAAAAAAATTCCTGCGATTGAGACGTATAAAAATTTTTTGCTTGAAAATGGCGCTGAATTTGCTTTAATGAGCGGAAGCGGTCCGACTGTTTTTACATTGACCGACGAATTGACGGCGAAAAAAATTGCGGCGAATTTTGAAGGCAACGCGCAGATTTTTATCACTAAGACAAGGAATGATTGACATGGCAAAATTACAGCCAATAAATTTAGATACATATCAACCACTGCGCGAAGTAGTTTGTGAGGCACTGCGCGACGCAATACGCAAGGGAATACTTGAACCAGGCGAGCGTTTAATGGAAGTGCAACTTGCGGACGAACTTGGAATAAGCCGGACGCCGGTACGCGAGGCAATCCGCAAACTCGAACAAGAAGGCTACGTTATAATGATGCCGCGTCGCGGCACTTACGTTTCGGATATTTCGACAAGCGACGTCAAAGAAATTTTTGAAATTCGGTCGGCGCTGGAATCGCTTGCAACGGGTTTAGCCGCGCGCAGAATTGAGCCAGAGGAACTTGAAACTTTACAAAATCTGCTTATCGAAATTGAAGGTTACATTCGCGAAAACAACATAGAAAAAATTGTCGAGACCGATATAAAATTTCACGGCTTGCTTTATCAAGTCAGCCGAAATGAACGGCTCGTCAATATTATTAATAACCTTAAAGAGCAACTCGCCAGGTTTCGTACTCTGTCAATGTCATATCCTGGCAGGTTGCAGGAAACTTTAGAAGAGCATTCAGATATGGTTGAAGCAATTGCTAATGGCGATGTTAGCGCCGCGCGTGACGCTGCAGAGCATCACATGGAGCGCGCAGAAAAAACATTGCTTAAAGCAATGCGCAAGATAAAAACTAAATCGGGGGAATAGAATTGGAGACAATAATCTTAGCGGCGGGCAAGGGCACGCGAATGAAAAGCAAATTGCCGAAAGTCCTTCACAAAGTGGCGGGCAAACCAATGTTGCAGCACGTGATTGACGCGGCAAAAGCGGCAGGTTCAACGCGCGAGGTAGTTGTAATTGGCTCGGGCGCTGAATTGGTCGAGCAGAAAATTTCTGGCGTAGAATTTGTCTTGCAGGCGGAACAACTTGGCACAGGGCACGCTGTTTTGTGTGCTAAAGAAAAATTCGCAAGCTCCAACGATACCATTATGGTTTTGTGCGGAGATACACCGCTTTTCACGGGCGAATTGCTGAAAAAATTTGTCGACGCTCATTTGAAGGCGAAAGCTGCCGCTACAGTTTTAACTGCCGAAGTTCCCGACGCTACCGGTTATGGCAGGATTATTCGCGAAGATGACGGCACTTTTAAAAAAATTGTCGAACACAAAGACGCCAATAGTTATGAGCGCCAAATCCGCGAAGTCAACGCCGGTATTTATTGTTTCGACGCAGCTAAGCTTTTTGACGCCCTCGCCAATGTTAAAAATGAAAATGCTCAGTGCGAATATTACCTTCCCGATGTGCTAACAATTCTTAAAAACAACGCCGAAAAAATTAATGCGCTGTTTACCGACGATTATACACAGACGCTTGGAATTAATTCACGCGTGCAACTGGCTGAGGCTGATAGAATTTTGCGCCAGCGTAAAAATATTGAGCTGATGAATAACGGCGTTACGATTATTGATCCGGCTACAACTTTCATTGACGCAACGGTTGAAATTGGCATTGACACAATTATTTATCCTAATACGTACATTGAAGGCAACACGAAAATTGGCGAATCCTGCGCGATAGGACCAAATGCGCGGCTTACCGATATGATTTTGGGCGATAATGTTCAGGCGCAATTTTGCTATTGTCACGAAGCCGAAATTGGCGAAGGCGTGATTCTTGGTCCGTACGTTCATATTCGCCCGAATACTAAAATCAGTCGCAAAGTTAAAATCGGCAACTTTGTTGAAGTCAAAAATTCAAATATAGGCGAAGGCTCGAAATTGCCGCATTTGCAATACATTGGCGATTGCGATATGGGCGCGGGCTGCAATATTGGTTGCGGCGCTATAACGGTTAATTATGACGGCAAGAAAAAATTCCGCACGACGATTGGCGATAATGTTTTTGTCGGTTGCAATTCAAATTTGGTTGCGCCGGTGACGCTGGAAGATGGCGTGTATGTTGCCGCCGGTTCGACTATTACTAAAAATGTTCCTGCTGATAATCTTGCTATCGCGCGCGCGCGTCAATCTAATCTTGAAGGTTGGAATGACAAACGCAAACAATAAATATTTTTTCTGAGCAATGGGGGAATTTAACGAATGGAAAATAACAGCGTCAACACGAGTAATCTCTGTTTGATGACGGGAAATGCGAATCCCGAATTGGCGAAAAAAATTGCCGACCACATCGGCGTGGATTTGTTTAATACTTTCGTCGGGCGCTTTAATAACGGTGAAACGCAAGTTATGATTGGCGATAGCATTCGCGGCAAGGATATTTTTATTGTTCAGCCGACTTCGCAGCCTGTCAATGATAATCTGATGGATTTGCTGATAATGGCGGACGCTTGCAAGCGCGCTTCTGCGCATAGTATCACGGCGGTTGTTCCCTATTATGCCTACGCACGCCAAGACAGAAAGACTCGTGGGCGCGAGCCTATTTCTGCTAAATTGGTTGCTAATTTAATGGTTGCCGCTGGTATGACGCGCGTTATCACGGTTGATTTGCATGCAGGGCAGATTCAAGGCTTTTTTGATATTCCTGTGGATCATTTATTGGGCGCGCCGGTTTTCGCTGATTATTTTAATGCTCATGATTTTGGCGGTGAATTAGTTGTAGTTTCGCCAGATTTAGGCGGCGTCACTCGCGCGCGGGTTTTAGCCGATTTTCTTAAAGCTCCCATTGCGATTATTGAGAAGCGGCGTCCGCGTCCTGGCGAAGCTGAAGTTATGAATATTATTGGCGACGTTCAAGGAAAAATCGCGCTTATGATTGATGATATTGTTGACACGGCGGGCAGTTTGTGCGAAGGCGCCAAAGCTTTAAAGCGTTTGGGCGCAAAATCTGTATTGGCAGCTTGCTCTCACGCTGTACTTAGTAAAAACGCGGTTGACAGGATTAATAACTCTGATATTGAAAAGCTTGTTATAACCGATACAATAATGTTGCCGCCGGAAAAGCAATCTGAAAAATTCGTTGTGTTGTCAATGGCAAAATCAATCGGCGACGTAATTATGAGAATTCAAGCGCGGCGCTCGGTCAGCCAGCTCTTCAGATAATAATTAATCAATAAAAATTTCTAGCGAGCGGCATGCAATGTGCCGCTTATTTTAATAGGAGGGATGACTTTGCTAACGTTTTTAATGGTTTTGGACGGAATAATTTCAGTGGCGTTAATTGGCGCGGTATTGGGGCAAGAGGCAAAATCCGGCGGTATGGGCGGAATGGACGGCGGCTCGGACGCTGTATTTTCCAGCCAAGCGCGCGGTATGGATGCATTTTTGGCGCGCGTAACGGTAATTTTAGCGGTACTTTTCGCCGTGATAACGATTGTGATCGCGCGGATGGTTTCTTGAAATGGTTATCGAAGGCGCGGAGCCATTTTTATTTAAGGGCGGCGCAAATGGCGTTTTATTAATTCACGGATTCACGGGTTCGCCTGCCGAAATGTTATTGCTTGGTGAATTTTTAAATCGCGCAGGTTTCACGGTTTTAGGCGTGCGATTAGCGGGGCACGGCACGAACGAATTAAATTTAATGAAAATGACAAATGAAGATTGGTTTAATTCGGTGTTGGACGGCTACAAAATGCTCAGTGGATTTTGCGAAAAAGTTTTTGTCGTAGGTTTTTCTATGGGCGGTTTGTTAACGCTGAAATTGGCGACGATTTGCGGCGTTGAAAAAATTGTAACTTTATCCGCGCCGATTTTTATTAATGACGAATGGCATTTGAAAGATTTGCCGCCGCGCAGTGAATGCAAAGATTTTTGTGTGATTTGCCCGCGACGCAAATTAAAAAATGTTCCGCCCGCCGTTAATAAAGTTTATCGGCGAATGCCCTATGTCAGCGTCCACGAATTGGTTAATCTTTTGGAAGAAGTGAAAATAATTTTGCCGCGAATAACCGCGCCGCTTTTAATAATGCACGGCGAAGATGACCACACAGCTCAACTTGCCAGCGCAGATTTCATTGAAAAAAATACCAGTTCAACCGTCGTGAAAAAAATTGTAGTGCCAAATTGCGGACATCTTTTGCCGCTGACTGAAAGCCGCGAATTTGTCTTTAATGAGGTTTTAAAATTTTTAGTATGTTGAAGGAGATACGCTGATTTTCGGCGTTGATTATTGCAATTTTATGGGAGTGAATATTATGGCGTTTAGCAGTGATAATTATTGTTTTGCTTGCGGTGAAAAAAATCCGATTGGCTTGCATTTGAAATTCGAGCCGGAAGGCGATAAATATGTTGCGAAAAAAATAATTGCGCGCGAATATGAAGGCTATGAAAATGTGGTACATGGCGGCATTTTGACAACGATGCTTGACGAAGCGATGGGAAATTATGTGCAGGAAAAATACCACGAACAAGCAATGACGGCTAGATTAGAAATACGTTACCACGTGCCGACGCCGATTGAGCAAGAATTAAAAATTTCGGCGTGGCAAGAGTCACAGCGGCTGAATATAATCACGATGAAAGCGCAAATTCAAACGGCAGACGAAGTTGTTACGGCGGAGGCGACGGCTAAATTTGCATTGGTGTCCTTGAAATGAGCCAGCAGGAAATTTCTAAGGGCGACATTGTTATTGGCAAGGTTCACGGCGTCAAAAAAAAATTTTGGGTGAAAGTTAGCGGTGCAGATTTAAAAATTCCAATTAAGCGCGTGGCGGGCGATAGTGAGCAATTAAAGAATTGGCGCACTGAAAAAGCTAAAGTTGCTGTAAAGATTTTGTCCGCTAAAAATTTTTATGGTGAAATTATTGGCGCTGTGAAATCGACGGACATTGATAATGTTATTAAAAGTCACGGCGTGATTGAAGAATTTCCAGCGAATGTTCGAGCGGAAGCAGCTTTGATTGGCGATCATTTGAGCGTGGCTGAAATTTCCAAGCGAATTGACAGGCGGCATTTGCAGATTGTGACGATTGACGGCGAAGACGCAAAAGATTTAGACGATGGCGTTTTTGCTGAAAAAATTGACGGCGGCTATTTTTTGGGCGTGTATATTGCTGACGTCAGCTATTACGTGCGGGCGAATAGTCCACTTGATCGTGAGGCGTTTGAGCGCGGCACGAGCATTTATCCGGTTGATAGAGTTGTGCCGATGTTGCCCAAAGAATTATCGAACGGCATTTGCAGTTTGAATGCGGGCGTTGAGCGGCTTGCTATGGCGTGCGAAATGTATTTAGATTTTAGCGGGAAAATTATCAGCTACAAAATTTTTCCGACGGTGATTAAAGTTTTTCAGCGGCTGAATTATATGCAGGTTAATAATTTTTTTAATGGCGCGGCTGGTTTGCAGTCCTGCGCGAAGAATTTAAATACGTTGCTGGAAGTTTACAAACTGCGGAAAAAGATTCGGGCGGAGCGCGGCGCGATTGATTTTGAAATTCCCGAAATTAAAATTATTCTTGACGAGAGCGGCGCGCCTATTAAATTGACGAAAAAAATTAATGGCGTGGCGGAAAATCTGATTGAAGAATGTATGCTTGCCGCTAACGAAACCGTTGCTGAGCACACGCTTAAAAATAAAATTCCGAGCCTGTACCGCGTGCATGAATTGCCGACCGCTGAAAAAATTAATACATTTAATCAGTTACTGGCGCATTTTAATTTGCACATCAGCAAGAATGAGCCGCGCGCCTTTCAAAAAGTTCTCGCGCAGGTCAAAGGTACACCCGCTGAAAAAGTTATTTCCAGTTTTGCGTTGCGTACGATGCAACAGGCGCGGTATTCGCCGGAAAATCTTGGGCATTTTGGATTGGCGGCGGAATTTTACACGCATTTTACATCGCCGATTCGTCGGTATCCAGATTTGATTGTTCATAGAATGTTACGCGCTAAACCTGGCAAAATTGAAAAACTTGCACGGCGGCTTGAAGAATTTGCAAAACAATCTTCAGAGCGGGAACGTCGCGCAGTTGAAATTGAGCGTGAGGCTGTTGATTTAAAAAGCGCGGAATATATGCAGCGCTTTCTTGGTAAAAATTTTGACGCGGTGATTTGTAGCGTGGCAAGTTTTGGTTTTTTCGTCGAATTGGAAAGCGGCGTTGATGGTCTTGTGCGGGCGGCTAGTCTCAAGGACGATTTTTATTCTTACGCTGAGTCGGAATTTGCGTTGATTGGCGTTCGTACCGGCAAAACTTTTCGGCTTGGTGACAAAGTTAGAGTGCGATTGACTGAAGCGAATGTTGAATTGCGGCGGATGACTTTTGAATTGATTGAAGGCGTCGTTGCGGAAGATTTAATTGTGGAGGTTTGAATTGGAAAAAGCTAAAAAATTATTGGCGCAGGGCAAACCGCTTGACGCGCTCGACAGATTGAAAAAATTGCTGAAAACTGTTGACAAAGATAAAATTTGGCGCGTTCACGAATTGCTTGGGGCGGCGTATCACGATTTGGCGGACGCAGAATTGGCGGCACAGGCTTATTATAACGCCGCTAATACTGATACCATTTTGAGAAACCAGCGGGCGCATTGGTCGAATTATTTATTTGCGCTGCATTATTTGCCGCTAGCCAACGCTGAAATTTTGTATGACGCGGCGAAAGTTTATAATTCGCTGTACCGTGACGTTGAACGGCTGAAATTGAAGCCTCGCACTTCCAAAAAAATTCACGTGGCTTATATTGCGCCGCATTTTTTAGATTCGTCGAGCGCGCGCTTTTACGAATCTTTGTTGACTGATTATAACCGCAAGAAATTTTTTGTAACGGCGTGGAGTTTGGACAATCGCGCAGATGATTTCACTGAAAAAATTAAGCAGAGCGTTGACGGCTACTTTGACATTTCGGAAACCAGCTTTGAAGAGGCGGCTGAACAAATTCGAGACGCGGGCGCGGATATTTTATTTGATTTGGGCGGGCACAGTGAAGGCGGCGTTACATTGCAGGTGGCGGCTTATAAACCTGCGCGAGTTCAAATTTCCGGCATTGGTTATTTCGATACGACGGGACTTGACGCAATTGATTATTTTTTGACTGATAAATATCTTGCCAAATCGCAGACCAAATTCACCGAGAAACTTTTGATAATTGACAGCGCCTTTGCTCTTACGCCGAATCAGAAAATGATTGACGCAAAAAAAAATCTTGTTCGTAAACCGCACAATGGAATTATGCTCGGTTGTTTGAATAATTTTATGAAGATAAATATATTATATCTTGAAATGATTCTATTGAATTTTAGTCTGCTTAAAAACGTCAAAGCAATTTTCCGTGATACGACACCGCTTGAGAGTCGCCGCAGAGTTTTAATTGGTCGACTTAAAAGAACAGTGATGCATAGAAGTTATCCTTATGAAACTCCTATTGAATGTATTGATGTTCGTTTAGGCGAAGATAATTTTTTCGACGATTATTCAGAGATTGATATTATATTTGATACATTTCCATATACGGGCGGCTTTATGACAGCGCTGGCTTTATATATGGGCGTTCCGGTTTCAACTCAAGAAGAAGGCTGGCTTCATCACCACAGAATTGCTCCGGATATGTTGAGAGCGGTCGGTTTAAAAGAATTAAATGGTTACGACCATTTTCTTGACTCAAAAAAGATTGAAGGATGGCGCGAAAAAATTAATCTTGACAAATTACTTGATACGAAAAGTTTTGTGCGGCGCGTTTATCGGAAATTTACAGAGGTTTTGAAAGATGAATGACTTATTAAAATTGGTACCGCCGAATTATTCAAGCGACGTGGCGGTATTAATTTTTGATTCGACTAAATTTTTACCGGCACTGCGCGAATTGATGCCTTCTGCGCGAATAGCTTTGTTGACTTTGGATCCAACGCCAAAACTTTTATCAGCGTGCAAAAAATTTCGAGCCGATATATTTACCAGTTTACCGACCGAGCCAAAAATTTTCGACGTAATAATAGCCGAGCAAGTTTTAACCTTCGCGCAGGATTTTTACCGGACGCTGCTTGAAATAAATCACCTGCTGAAAGATTCGGGTTTTTTGTTGACGCAATTTTTAAATGTGCGATTTGTGGGAGTATTAGAAAGTTTAAAGCGTGGCGAATTTCCCGCTCACGAGCAAAGATTTTGGGCGAAATGGGACGTTGTTAAAATTTTAAATGATGCCACATACAAAGAAATTAGATTTTTGCCAGGAACACGCGCGGAAATTTCGGCGGCGGATTGGGAAAATTTTGGTTTCGACAACTTCAGCGACGATTTAACTACAAAAATTTGGTTGGTTAAGGCGTGTAAATGTACTGCGGAAGTTGCGGCGCTCAAGGATTTATATACACCGGAGATTCGCGCAGAGCTATCAAGGTTGTTGCACAGAATTGAATATGACATCGACGTTGAAAAAAATTTGCAAGAGCTGATTGATTTGGTACAGCGGGAAAATATTTTTGCCGATTATTTGACAGATTTTGTCGAGCAAACGGTCATACATCCGGCTAAACAAAAATTTCTACTGCAGGCAGTCATTGACAAATCAGTTTAATTTGCGATAGAGTTAATAAAAATTTTCGCTGTTGAGGAGTGGGTGTAATGCGTGGGCTTTCTCTAACCAAAAAATTAATCGTATCTTTTGGAACGGTTTTTCTGTTAGTTTCCGGTTTTGGTTTGTTTATACTTTACTCTTTTAATAGTTTAAACGGCGAGCGTTCAAATGTGCGTGATTGGCTCGATTCAAACGTTACTGTCAATACGCTAAATAAAGATATTTCCAAAATGCAAAGGCTAGTTTATTTCACAATCGCCACAATCGGCACACCTAATCAACCTAAATGGATTGCTGAGCGCGACATGGTTATAAGCAATATTGATGCTGGCTTTGTACATTATCAGACCGTTTTGGACAAGGGCGATTATGAAGACGAAGCCGAACGACAGCAAGATCAGGCGATTCTAGATAAGGAAGTAAATCTTTGGAACAATTACAAGAAAGAACTTGACCGCCTTAATCAGATAATCGCCACCGGCAACCGCGTTGAAAGTTTTGCTCATATGGACAGCAAATTAAGCGAGGCTTATGAAGAAATTACCGACGCAATCGAAGATGATTTTGTCGAATGTGATAAAGGTTTAGAAAATGCAGTTGATGTTTCTGAAAAAACTTTTGAGGATTTTGAAACGCTCGTTCATATTATGGGGCTGATAGTTGCCGCGATTTTGGCAATGGTCATTGTAATTTTATACATTTTGGTTAGGGATATTCGGCATTCGGTTGAGCAAATTGTCTCAGTCACTGAAAAAGCTGCGCAGGGTGATTTGTCCCACGATATTAAAACCGACGCCACCGACGAATTTGGAACTATCGCCGCGCAATTCAATTCTGTTATTAAAAATATGCGCCAGATTATCGGCAAGGTTCAAAGTGCGGCTACGCAGGTTTCAGATAGCTCTCATCATATGCAGGATAACGTTAAGACAACCGGCGATTTGATTCAAAATGTCGCATTGTCCGTTGCTTCGGCTACCGATAATGCTTCGGCGCAAAAAGAATCGCTTGTTGAGACTGAAAGCCGCATTAAAAACATGGAGCAAAATATTGAGAAGTCCATTTCGGCCATGTCAATCGGATTAGATAGCGTCAAGAAGACATTGGAGCACGCGGCGCAAGGCAACGAATTAGCTAACGCCACTGTCAACCAAATGCATGATATAGCCGCTGCTGTGGAAGATTCGGCTAAAATTGTTCACGAACTCGGCGAAAATTCCAAAGAAATTGGCTCCATTGTCGAAGTTATTTCCGGTATTGCTGAGCAAACGAATTTACTTGCGCTTAATGCAGCGATTGAGGCTGCAAGAGCCGGTGAACATGGACGCGGCTTTGCTGTGGTTGCTGAAGAGGTCAGAAAGCTTGCTGAAGGCTCTCAGCAGTCGGTTCAGCGCATTGGAAATATTATCGGCACAATTCAAGAGACCACTGAAAAAGCCGTTGTGACAATGCAGACTGGTTACAAGCAGGTTATTGAAGGGCGCGGCAATGTTGAAGCGACCGGCAATTCTTTTAATGAGATTTTGAATATGATCAAGCAGGCTGAAGAAAATTCGCAGCAAGTTATGCAGATTATCAGCAGTTTTCGCGAGCCAATTTCCGATATTGTTAACCGCACTGAAAAAATTTCAAATATGTCAGTCGAGATTGAGCAAAAAATGGAGTCAATTTCATTGGCAACTGCTGAACAGGCTAGCAGCATCGTTGAAATTTCCGACAACAGCAACGATTTAACCGAGCTGTCAAAGACAATGCGGGATTCCGCGCATGAGTTTAAAATTTAATTTGACAAGATAAATTTCAGCGGCTATAATTGCCGTGTTAAGCGTTCGTGGCTCAGTTGGATAGAGCAACGGCCTTCTAAGCCGTGGGTCGCGCGTTCGAGTCGCGCCGAACGCATAAATTTTCAGCTCCGAGAAATCGGGGCTTTTTTTGTGAGATTGTCCTGCCGTATCAACACAAATCAGATTTTTTATCGTACGATTAGCCAGGGTGATTTTTATGAATTTCGTTAGATTCTTGATAGAATTTCTGTTGA
>CAJOIA010000044.1 GCA_905234505.1 uncultured Selenomonadaceae bacterium | reverse complement strand
TCCGGTATTGTATCAAATTTTTTTCGTGGCGTAAATGGCAAAAAGCGCAATCGGATCATACGGCACAGTTTTACTTTTGTGAACAATCGGCGCAATATCAGCGTCGCAACTAATTTCAAAGCCCAGCGTTTTCAAAAAATCAATATCCCACGTCGGGCGGCTGTGCGTGCTAATTCGCAGGCTGTTCTTAATTTCATTGCACTCAATCAGCATTTCGTCTTCAACTTCGCCCTTCGCGCAGGTGTTTTCATTCATAAAATTTTTGTCACCGTAATTTGAATCAAAATTAATCAACACGCCGCCAATTTTTAAAACTCTGTGCCATTCGCGATAAGCCTGAACAACATCGGGCAGCGTCCAAGTTAAATTCCGACTAATAACCACGTCGAAAGTTTTATCGGCAAATTTCAATTCCTGCGCATTCATTTTGAAAAATTCTGCGCGACAATTAAACGCCGAAATATTTTTGCGCGCCTCAGCCAACATCTTATTCGACATATCAATTCCGGTAACGCTGTGACCGAGCTTTGAAAGCAACACAGCGAAAAATCCTGCGCCAGTGCCTACGTCCAAAATTTTCAACTTACCGGCGGGCAAATGCTCAGCAATAATTTTATTCCACGCCGCAAAATCCGCGCCCGCAATTTCCATTCGACGAACGCGGCTAAAATCTTCACTGCGCTCGTCCCAATAATTTTCAATCCGCTCATTTATATTTTCCAAAATAATCCTCCTTCAATTAATTCTTTGGTGAATGGCGATTTTGCATTTTTAAAAATTTCCGCAGTCGAATTTTCATCAACAATCTTGCCGCCGTGCAATACAATCACCCTGTCAGCAATTTTCGGCAATAAATTTAAATCGTGCGTAATGAACAGGCAAGCAATTTTTTTTTCGCGGCAAAGTTTTTTCAGCAGATTAATAATTTGCGCTTGAATTGTGACGTCAAGAGCGCTGGTAGCTTCGTCGCAGATTAAAATTTTCGGATTAACAGAAATAGCCCTTGCTATCGCCGCGCGCTGACATTCTCCGCCGCTGACTTCATGCGGATATTTTTTTGCATAATCGGCGGGCAAACCCACTTCCAAGAGTAAATCGCTCACTCGCGCAGGAATATTTTTAAAATCACGATTTTTCATTGGCTCGGCAATGCTCCAGCCTAAAGTTTTGCGCGGATTAAAAGAATCCTCCGGCATCTGAAAAATCATCTGCAATTCGCCATCAATAAAAATCTCGCCGCTATCATAATCAATCAGCCGCGCAATTATTTTCGCCAAAGTCGATTTACCGCAACCACTGCGCCCGACAATCCCAACGCATTCGCCCGCGTCAACCGAAAAATTTATATCATCAAGCACTGCGCGACCATTGAAACTTTTCTTGACGTGCCGAACTTCCAAAATCATTACGCCGCCGCCTTGATTAATTCGCGCGTGTAAATTTCTTGCGGCGCTTTGAAGATTTGTTCTTTTGTGCCAAATTCAATTTGCTGCCCGTCGCGCAGAACTAAAATTTTGTCCGCCATATAAGCCGCTACGCCGATGTGATGAGTCACTATCACTATTGAAATTTTTTGCCGCTCGCGCAGTTTCAAAAGTTCCTTGACAACGCTAACCTGCGTGATTGTGTCGAGAGCTGAAGTTGGTTCGTCCGCTAATAAAAGTTTCGGATTCAAAATCGTTGCCGCTAAAATCCCCACGCGTTGAGCCATCCCGCCCGATAATTTGAACGGATATTCATTCAAAGTTTTTGCGTCGAGATTAATATTTTTCATAATGACACCTGCGCGACTTTCAAATTCAGCGTAAGTCCAATTTTTATGAGCAGCAACACTTTCAAAAATCTGCGCGCCAATTTTCCGCACCGGACAAAATGACGCCCCCGCATTTTGAAAAATCATGCCAATGGATTCACCGGAAATTTTTCTGCGCGAATTGCCGTCAAGATTCGTAATTTCGCGCCCGTCAAAAAAAATCTGCCCGTCAGTTACTACGCCGCCCAAGCCATTTATCGCCTTCAAAATCGTGGATTTGCCGCTGCCGCTTTCGCCAACTATCGCCAAAATTTCGCCGCGCCTCAAATTAAAACTCACGCCGTGAACAATTTCTTTTGCGCCGTACGCAACTGAAACTTCTTCCACAGCCAAAATATTATCGAACATTATTTTTTCTCCAATTCTGCGGTAATTTCGTAATAATCGGACGGGTGCGCATAAAATCCCGCAACATTATTTTTCATGACGAAAGACATTTTCAAATGAGACGCATAGAAAAGCGCGCAATCGTCTAAAATTTGCTGAGACATTTGAATTGCCAAAGCTGAACGATTCGCCGCACCAAATGTATTGTGCAATTCATTTTCAAGCCGCGAAATTTCCGCGCTGTTGTAATGTCCGGCATTATCAACTGCGCCCGAAACAATATGACTGGTAAAATAATATTCCGCGTCACCGGTCGGCGCCGTCACAATCGCCTTGCTGAAAATATCATAATCGCCGTCGCGCAGAAAAGTTTTGTAGTTGTCAGTGGCGTTGACATTCAACTTGACGCCAATTTTTTTCAAATTAGCTTGAGCGGCTTCAGCCAAAAGCGGCAATTCTTGACGTGAAGTATAAGTTAAATAGCGCAGTTCCAAATTCTTGCCGTCCTTGTCAACGTAGCCGTCGCCATCGGTATCAATCCAGCCGCTTTCAGTCAATAAATTTTTAGCGCCATCTAAATCATAAGGCGCCGCGTGAACCGCATTATCGCCAAAACTCAAATTCGCCGGAAATGGACCAACCGCCGCCGTGCCGTTGCCGTCAAGCAGAACTTTAGTGAAATTTTCTTTGTCAATCGCCATCGAAATTGCGCGCCGCACATTCAAATCTTGCAATTCGGGCGTGTCGAAATTAAACGCTGCTTGATAAACCCGTGAAGTGTCAACCTGGCTGATTTTAAATTTGTCATTGTCAAAAAGTTTTAAGCTGGAATAGGGCAAGCCTTGAACCGCGTCAAGTTCGCCATTTTGCATCGCCATCGTTAAAGTATCGCCGTCGGTTATGCTCCGCACAATAATTTTTTCCAATTTCGGCTTGACTGCGCCCCAATAATTTTCATTGCGCACCAAATCAATCTGCGTATCGGTAACTTTCACCGCGCGATATGGACCAGTGCCCACCACAATCTTATCCTCAAAGCCCGCGTCAACGTCGATAATGCAACCGTAAGGATCGCTAAGATAATTCAACAGCGCAGGAACTTTTTCAGTCGAAGTGATTGTAACTATTTGCCCGTCAGCGGCTATTCCTGAAATTTTTAAATCGTGCGGCGCGCGGTCGTGATTTACTATCAAATGTTCTAGACATTTTTTAACAGCCTCGCCGTCAACTTTTTTGCCGTTTGAAAAAGTCACGTTGTCTTTGACTTTAATTTTAACCGTGTAATCGTCAATTTGCGCGAAACTTTCAGCAATCCACGGTTCAAGTTCCATATGCTCATTGAATTTAAAAAGCGTCTCGCCAATGCCATAGCGAATAGTCGACCAGCCGCTGTAGCTTTCGTGCGGATTCGTACCGGCATTTTCCATAGCCACGCCATAAGCAACAGTCCCGTACGTAAAAGTAGTTTTGTCTTCGGCTGTAGAATTATCGCTGCCGCAACCGCTAATTAAAATCCCCACACTAGTCATCGCCGCTAAAAATTTCTTCATATTATCACCTCAAAAGACGAACTATCTATTTTTAACATCAAGTACATCGCGCAGTGCATCGCCTAATAAATTGAAAATCGCCACAGTCAAAAAAATTGCGAAGCCAGGCGCTAAAATCACCCACGACGCAGTCTGCAACATTGAGCGCCCATTGTTCATCATCGCGCCCCATTCAGCTGTTGGTGGCATTGCTCCCAAGCCTAAAAATGATAAGCCCGCCAATTCCATTATGATTGTTCCAATGTCAAGCGCCGCCGTCACTAAAATTGGTCCTGCGATATTCGGCAGCACGTGATTTATCAAAATTCCAAATGAGCTTGTGCCAGCCAATTTCGCCGCGTCTATGTACGGCATTTTTCGTATCGTCAAAGTCAAACTGCGCGAAATTCTGGCGTATTTTGTCCAGCCGATTAGCGCCAATGCTAAAGCCGCGTTGAATAAGCCGCCGCCTAATGCTCCAGCCGCCGCTATTGCGAAAACCATTTGCGGAAATGCTAAAAATACATCCGAGAGCCGCATTAAAAAAGTATCGAGCTTGCCGCCCTTGAAACCGCATACCGCGCCGATTAAACTTCCAAAAATCGAAATTACAGCCAAAAGTGCCAGCGCTGATAAAATTGTTGTCTGCGAGCCGATTATTACTCGCGATAAAATGTCGCGCCCGTACCTGTCCGTACCCAGCAAATTTATCGAATCCGGCGGCGTCAATGCTCTTGCTAAATTTTGCTCGTACGGGTCAAATGGCGTCAAATACTGCGCGAAAATCGCAATGAAAATTATCGCACCCGCTGAAATCAGTTGCGGAAAAATTTTATTCATAACGCACACGCGGATCTAAAAATCTGTAAAGCAAATCCGCCGCCAAATTTATTACCACGTAAATTATCGCCATCCATACCACGTAAGCTTGAATCAGCGGATAATCCCGCATCAAAATCGCGTCGACTGCCATTTTGCCAACACCGTCCCACATAAATATTGTTTCAACTATAGCCGTGCCACCCAATAACGAGCCAATTGATAGCGCCAGCAATGTTATCACCGGAACTAAAATTGAAGGCAAGACGCTTTTTGTCAAGATTGTAAATTCGTTGACGCCGCGCGCGCGCGCCCCTATTACGTACGGTTTTTGTAATTCTTCAAGCACAACTGCGCGAATCTGCCGAGTATATTTCGCGCCCATTGAAATTGTTAAAGTCAACGCCGGCATTATCACACTCGCTCCAATTATCGGCAACAGATTCAGTTTCAGCGCCAAAAAATATATAAGCAACAGCCCCACAAAAAAATTCGGCATTGAATTTCCTACAAAGCTTAGCGCGCGTATCAAATAATCCGGAAATTTATTCTGATTGACAGCTGCGAATATTCCTGCCGGTGTTGCGATTAAAATTGTCAGCGAAATCGACACCAGCATTAACTCAATCGTCGCCGGTAATTTTTCAGCGAATGTTTCAAAGACTAATTTTCCGCTGATAAAACTTTTGCCCATATCGCCAGTTAAAACGCCTTGAAGCCAATTGCCGTACTGAATCATAAAATTTTTATCAAGCCCAAGTTCCGCGCGTTTGGCAGATTTAATTTCTTCAGAAACGCTGCCCTCATAAATTTTGTCAACGGCGTCGTCAGCGGTAAATTGCATCATCCCGAAAGTTAGAAAAGTTATCCCGAGCAAAATTGGCACAAGCTGAATTAATCGGCTCAAAATATATTTGCGCATAAAAAAATCTCCAACAGTTTTACTGCCAGAGATTTTAATTGATATGAAAAAATTTTTTAAGCCCGTGCGGGGGTTATTATTTTGCGAGTTGAACAGCCGCCGCCTCAGCAGGGTGGACGCTGATTTTACGCTGCCAGCGACCCTTGCGCTCAAATGCAACTTTGCCATCGATTTTTGCGTAAAGTGTATCATCATTGCCGCGACCAACATTCAAACCAGGATGAAAATGTGTGCCGCGTTGACGAACTAAAATGCTGCCAGCTGTAACGAATGTACCAGCCTGCTCTTTGACGCCGAGACGTTTGGATTCACTGTCGCGACCGTTGCGCGTGGAGCTAACGCCTTTTTTATGTGCGAAACGCTGTAAATCAAAATTAAACATTGGATTCACCTCCGATATTAATTTTCAAAGCCTCCGGCTTGAGATTTTCAATTTCACGCATACCCATTAACATCATTTGAAAAACGGCTTCAGTAACTTCATCGGGCGGCGTTTTCAGTTTAATTTTCAAGATGCCGCTGTCAGTTTCAACTTCAAGCTCGCGTTTTAGATAATCTTTCGCGCAGAGATAAGCGGATTTTGCCAAAGACCAAATTCCCGCGCAATAAATTTTCAGCTGATTCATTTCAAAATCTTTGCGCTCTTTCACGTCAAAGCCTAAAATTTTACCTTCTGCATTTTGGTAAATATCTGCGCGAATTTTAACCTGTTCGACTGCAAAATCCGGCAAAGTATTTCCTTGCGATTGGCTCATACCTTTAAGGCGATTATGAAGATTTTCAGCGGCAGCTTCGTCCATTTCGATAAATTCAATCTGCAACACGCGCGGAGCAACCGTCTCAACGGCGCGCAAACCGATTAACATTTCTTGAAAAACAGCCTCTGTTAATTCGTCGGGGGCTTTTTCCAATTCAATGCCCAAACCGCCATGCTCGTAATTTTCCATCAGAATATCGCGGTTCAAGTAGTCTTTAATACAAATGCGCGCCGCGTATGACAAAGTTGAAATTTCCGCACAATAAATATCGTAACCAGGACCGCCAACGTGACTGTGCCCGCTAATTACAAACGCTACAATTTTGCCGTCAGACTGCGTGTAAATCTCAGCCTTAATCATTAATTATCCCTCGATTTTGTCAATCTTAACTTTCGTGAAAGGCTGACGATGCCCTTGACGCCGACGATAATTAGTTTTGTGTTTATATTTGAAAATGCGGATTTTTGGACCTTTGCCGTTTTTAACGACAGTGCCGGTAACTTTCGCGCCTTCAACTTTCGGCGTTCCAATTTTCGCGGTATCGCCGTCAAAAATTCCAAGAACTTCTTCAAAAGTCACGCTTGCATTTTCTTCAGCTTCAAGTTTCTCAATGATGATTTCGTCGCCTTCAGAAACTTTGTACTGCTTGCCGCCAGTTTTAATAATTGCGTACATTTTAAACACCTCCACAAAGATGAACTCGCCGATTTCGGTATCATTGCTGATTTTCAAACCTAATCGCGCGGTAAACGGCGATTAGAATATCACACAAAAATTTTTCTGTCAATGTGGAAAGTGCCGCGCTCGAATTCTTTTCTGTGACAATGCGGACATTCATTGGCGATAATTCCAGTGTAACCGCAGACCGGATCTCTGTCGACAGGGTGATTAATTGAAAAGTAACCCATATTTGCGTCGTGCATTGCGCGAACAACCGCCTCGAACGCCGAAAGATTTTTAGTTGGGTCGCCGTCCATTTCGATATATGCAATGTGACCGGCGTTGCAAAGTGCGTGATATGGCGCTTCAATTTGAATTTTATCATTTGCTGAAATTGGAAAATAAACCGGCACGTGACTGGAATTTGTCATATAATCGCGGTTAGTGACGCCCTTAATCAATCCATACTGTTTGCGATTGGCGCGCTGAAATTGTCCGGCGGTAGATTCAGCAGGCGTCCCAAATGTTGTCCAATTTCGCCGCTCAAGCTTTGTATATTCATCCGTTCTTTCGCGCAGGTGTCCAACAATTTTTAAACCTAATTCTTGTGCAGCTTTACTTTGCCCGTGATGTTTGCCAATTAGCGCAACTAAACATTCGGCTAAACCACAAAAACCGATTGAATATGACGCGTGCTTTAAAACTTCCTTAATTTTGTCGGTCGGTTTCAAATTTTCCGAGCCCATCCATACGCCTTGACCCATCAAAAATGGAAAATTATAAACGTGCTTTTCTTCAATGGTCTTAAGGCGGAAAAGTAAATAATCATGGCAAATTGTAATATATTTATCGTAGAGGCGGAAAAAATTTTCGACGCTGCCTTTAGCCTCAATCGCAAGTTTAGGAAGGTTAAGCGTTACGAAAGAAAAATTTCCGCGCGAGCCGGATTGTTCGGCGCCGTTGACATTCGACATAACGCGCGTTCGGCAACCCATACTTGCAACGTAGCTGTTATAATCTCCTGCGCGATAATATTGCAGATTATAAGGCGCGTCTAAATTTACGAAATTAGGGAAAAGTCTTTTTGCGCTGACTTTGCAGGCTTGACGAAACAAATCATAATTCGGATCGTTAACATTGTAATTCACGCCGTCTTTAAGCTGAAAAACTGAAATTGGGAAAATGGGCGTTTCACCATTGCCTAAACCTGCTTCAATGGCATTTAAAACTTCGCGAATGACAAGGCGACCTTCCGGCGAAGTATCCATGCCGTAATTAATCGAACTGAAAGGAACTTGAGCACCTGCGCGAGAATGCAAAGTATTGAAATTGTGAATCAAAGCCTCCATAGCTTGATGAGTTTCTTCTTCGACGTCGCGGCAAGCTTGGCGGTAAATTTTTTCAGCAAGTTTTTCATTACCAATGACAGCAGTCAAATTTTCAACGGCGGCTGGATTATTTTTTTCTGAATAAGTGCAAATGCTAAAATCAATTGCAGCGACAGGTTTAACATCGCAAAAATCACAGGCGCGCTCAACTTCGACAGCAAGAATTTTTTTGAAAGACTTTCGCACACCTTCAGCCATCGCGTAATCAAAGGCGTTAATGCTTTGCCCGCCGAACATATCATTTTGATTGGATTGAATTGCAATGCACGCCAGCGACGCATATGAGCGAATTGATTTAGGCTCGCGCAGAAAACCATGACCGGTTGAAAAGCCGCCGTGAAAAAGTTTCAGCAAGTCAATCTGGCAGCAATTCAAAGTTATCAGCGAAAAATCTTTGTCGTGAATATGAATCCAGTTTTCTTTATCAGCGCGCGCAAATTCTTCCGGCAAAACGTAATTGTCAACAAAATGCTTAGCGCCTTCCGCGCCGAGCTTGAGCATAATCCCCATTGAAGCATCGGCGTTAATATTGGCGTTGTCGCGTTTCAAATCTACGTCAGCAGAATCAGCAAAAAAAATATCGCGGTAAATGTCCATCAATTCTTTTTGAGCTTTGCGCCGCTGTGAATGTTTTTCACGATAAATAATGAATTGCTTTGCCACGTCGAAAAATCCGCCCGCCATCAAAGCTTTTTCAACTTCGTCTTGAATATCCTCAACGCCAACGCTTTCCTTATTAAAAATCGCCGTCTCAACAGCCTCTGTAACATTTTCAATTTCTGCGGGTTGAAGTTTATTCTCGGCGGTTGTAGCGTCATTATTCGCGCCGGAAATCGCATTAAAAATTTTCATGCGGTCGTACTCAACAAAATTTCCAGAGCGTTTTACCACCGTCCGCAATTCCATTTCAATCGCTCCTTCCTAAAAAGTAAATGTAATGCGCCGATATTTTAACAAAGGAAAAAATTTTATACTAGACCTTGACATTTACAACGATTTATGAAACTGGTAAAATACTAGAAAAAAATTTTTTAGGAGGGTTCAACGTGGATAGCAAAGTTTTATTCAACATTCAATATGGCTTGTTTGTTTTAAGTTCTAAATCTGAAATAAAAGATAACGCTTGCATTATTAACACAGTCACGCAAGTTACAGCGAATCCCGAAAGAATTTCAATCGCCGTGAATAAATTAAATTACACGCACGATTTAATTGCTCAATCAAAAAAATTCACCGTGTCGATAATTAGCGAGGCGGCGACTTTCGATTTGTTTAAGCATTTTGGTTTTCAGAGCGGCAAAAATGTTGATAAATTCGCCGATTTTAATAAAGTGCAACGCACGGCTAACGGCACTCTTGCCATTACTGAAGGCACAAATTCTTTCATAAGCGGCAATGTTATCAGCCAAGTTGACGCCGGCACTCACACAATTTTTATCGCTGATGTTGTCGATATGGCGAAATTTAATGACGTTCCATCAACCACTTACAATTTTTATCAGTCGAACATTAAGCCGAAACCCGCGCCTGTTGGCAAGACTACTGACGGTAAAACTATTTGGCGTTGTCGAATTTGCGGTTATGAATATGTTGGTGACGAATTGCCAGCAGATTTTATTTGCCCGCTTTGCAAACACCCAGCCAGCGATTTTGAAAAAGTTGTACCAGTAGTTGAAACGTCTGCTAAAAAATCTTTGAAAGGCACTAAGACTGAAAAAAATCTTTGGGAAGCTTTTGCCGGTGAATCGCAGGCGCGCAATAAATATACTTACTACGCGTCTGTTGCTAAGAAAAATGGCTATGAGCAAATTGCCGCGCTGTTTTTAAAAACTGCCGACAATGAAAAAGAACACGCTAAGCTTTGGTTCAAGGCGCTCGGTGAATTGGGCGATACCCCGACGAATCTTTTGCACGCGGCTGAAGGCGAAAATTACGAATGGACAGATATGTACGTAAGAATGGCGCGCGAGGCTGAAGAAGAAGGTTTCCATGAACTTGCCGAGCAATTCAGAGGCGTTGCGGCAATTGAAAAACATCATGAAGAGCGCTATCGCAAGCTGTTAAAGAATGTTGAAATGCAAGAAGTTTTCAAAAAAGCTGGCGTGCGAATTTGGGAGTGCCGGAATTGTGGGCATCTTGTAATTGGAACTGCCGCACCGGATATTTGCCCTGTTTGCAAACACCCGCAGAGTTATTTTGAAATCACCGCCGAGAATTATTAAGTGATTAGTGATTGGGGATTAGGGGTTAGTGAAAAAAACTCTAACCCCTACCCACTACTCACTAACCACTAAAAATCGACTGAAAGGAGATTTTTCATGGCTAAAAATAAAGTCTACGCATTTCTTGGTCCGCATAGTTCCGGTAAATCTTCCATGGTTTCTCAGCTCGTTTCAATGGGTATTCATTACATTCCAACCGTTACCACAAAATATTTTGATGATCGCTACGCCTATAAGCGCAAGCTCTACACAATGCTTAAACCTGACGCTTACGCTGCTGAAAAATTAATCATTAACAACCAATATCAAGGTAGCTCATTTGGCGTTCGTCGCGCAGATGTTCTTGATTCTTACCAGCAACACAAAGTTAGCGTTATGATTATGATGACGCCCGACGGCATTAAGCAGTTGTCGAAATTTATAAATCAAGATTTGGTGACGATTTTTTTAATGATTAATGAGGAAGTTTTTATCGAGCGAATGTTGCGCGCGGGCTGTTCCAATGAGGAAATTAAATATTATGTTGAATACGCCGACGAAAATAAAGAATTTGAGCATTGGAAGGACGTTAACTTTGTCATTAAAAATACAGCTTCGCCAAGAGTAGCGTTAGAGCAAATTTTAGCAATAATGGGGCTTGTGACGCTCGTGCCGCAAGCTGATTTTGATAGTCTTGTTAAATAATTTTTTGCGAAAGGAAGTGGCCAGCGCGGTTGCTTAGTGATTAGGGATTAGGGATTAGTGGTTAGGAAAAATTTCTAACCACTAGCTACTATTCACTAGCCACTAGCAAAACCGCGCTATTTTTTATGAAAGTAACCGAACAGGATATTAAAACTGTGGCAAGTTTGTCGCGGCTGAAAATTCGCCCCGATGAATCTGCGCGCGTAATTGAACAACTTGACGAAATTTTAAACTACGTGGATATTCTAAAATCCATTGACACCGATAAAATTTCCCCGACAACTTACGCCTTGCCTATGCAAAATGTTTTCCGCGAAGATATTGTTAAGCCGTCGCTCGATAGAGATTTAGCGCTTTCAAATGCACCGCTCAAGGAAGATGGCTACTTCAAAGTTCCGCGTGTGCTGGAGGAGTAGTTTATGAATTGGAAAAAAATTTTGGGCGTGTCTGCCGTTGCCGGAACTATGCTTGTTAATTCGGCTTTTGCATTTGCCGCGGGAAGAGAAACTATTCACCAAGTTGCTTTATTGCAATCTTTAAAGCTCGGACATTTTGACGGCAGCCTTAGCATTAAGGCGCTGAAAAAATTGGGCGATATCGGCATTGGAACTTTTGAAGGCTTGAATGGCGAAATGATCGTTTTGGACGGAGTTGTATATCAGGGCGACCAAAATTGCCACGCAAATATTATGAATGATGCAGTGACTGTGCCTTTTTCAAATGTAACTTTTTTTGACAATGATTTTGCATTTGAGCTGAAGGACGTTGAAACTAAATCCGCGCTTGAAGATATTTTAAACGTGGCGGTTGAAAATTACGGCGTGAACAGTTTTTATATGTTAAAAATTCCCTGCACCTTAAACAACATTTTGATTCGCAGCGAGGCGAGGAGCAATAAACCTTATCCAACGTTGGTAAAGGCGCTGGAAAGTCAAAAGGAAGTTTCGCTTGAAAATATTGACGGTACGATTGTAGGTTTGTACTGCCCGCCATATATGGGAGGCTTGAATACTGTTGGTTGGCACTTCAATTTTATTTCGAGCGATAAAAAATTTGCCGGACATGTTCTGGGGCTTAATATTAAAACCGGCGAAGCGCAATTTGATAAAACTGACAACTTTGCACTTCACCTGCCAGGCAATAACGCTGATTTCAATTCGTTGAATTTGGCGGCAGATTTGAGCGAAGATGTTCACAAGGCAGAGAATGAATCAAAGGAGCGATAATTTTGAAACTGTATGAAATGACGGCGCACGAATTGCACGATATGCTCGCTGCTAAAAAAATTTCTGCCGTCGAATTGACAAATAACTTATTTGCCCGCATTGACGAAAAAGAATCTGATATTGGCGCGTATTTGGAAATTACCCGCGAAAATGCGCTTGCGACTGCAGAAAAAGTTGACGCGAAAATTGCGCGCGGAGAAGAAATTGCCCCGCTTGAAGGCATTCCCTGCGCGATTAAAGATAACATTTGCACCAAGGGCGTTAAGACAACTTGCGCGTCGAAAATCCTTGAAAATTTTGTTCCGCCGTACGATGCGACGGTTATGGAAAAATTGAACGCTCAAAATCTGGTAATGCTCGGCAAGGCAAATCTTGATGAATTTGCAATGGGCGGCTCTACCGAAAATTCCGCGTATCACCCGACTAAAAATCCCTGGGACATTAACCGCGTACCTGGCGGCAGTTCGGGCGGAAGTGCGGCGGCTGTTGCGAGCGGCGAGGCGATTTTTGCGCTTGGCTCAGATACTGGCGGCTCAATTCGTCAACCGGCTAGTTTTTGCGGCGTAGTCGGTTTAAAACCCACTTACGGCAGAGTTTCACGTTACGGCTTGGTTGCATTTGCGTCGTCTCTTGACCAAATCGGACCGATAACCCGCGACGTTCGAGATTGCGCGCTGGTTTTAAACGCCATTTGCGGCAATGACAAAATGGATTCAACTTCGACTGCCGCGCCCGTTCCAGATTTTACTGAGAGTCTTGTTACTTATGTTAAAAATTTGAAAATCGGCTTGCCCAAAGAATATTTTGTTAGCGGTATGGACAAGGAAATTGAAGACGCGGTTATTGAGGCAACGGATGTTTTTGAAAAACTCGGCGCAAAAATCGTTGAAATTAGCCTGCCACATACCGAATACGCCATTGCCACGTATTATTTAATTGCTCCGGCGGAGGCGGCGACGAATCTTGAGCGTTATGACGGCGTGAGTTATGGCGCGCGCGTCGAGGGCGTTGATGTTGTCGATATGATGACCAATACCCGCACTGAAAAATTCGGCGAAGAAGTCAAGCGCCGCATTATGATCGGAAATTACGCGCTCAGTGCCGGTTATTATGACGCATATTATTTGAAGGCGCTGAAAGTTCGTACGCTGATTCAAAATGATTTTACCGAAGCATTTAAAAATGTCGATTTAGTTTTGACGCCGACAACTCCAAATGCCGCGTTCAAACTTGGCGAAATGGTTAACGACCCGCTCAAAATGTATTTGCAGGATATTTGCACTGTGCCGACGAATCTTGCGGGCTTGCCTGGCATTTCTATTCCGTGCGGT
>CAJOIA010000043.1 GCA_905234505.1 uncultured Selenomonadaceae bacterium | reverse complement strand
TGATTATGACGAACTTTCTTATAAAACAATGGAGCACGTGCCGATTAAGCCGCTTTACAGCCACGACGAATATCAGCATATGAATCATTTGGATTTTGTGAGTGGTATTCCGCCATTTTTGCGCGGTCCTTATTCCACAATGTACGTTTTCCGCCCGTGGACAGTTCGTCAATACGCGGGCTTTTCGACTGCTGAAGAATCCAATGCATTTTACCGCAGAAATTTAGCCGCCGGTCAAAAAGGTTTGTCAATTGCATTTGACTTGCCGACACATCGCGGCTACGACGCCGATAATCCGCGCGTTTTTGGTGACGTTGGTAAAGCTGGCGTTTCTGTTTGCTCAATGCTCGATATGAATATTTTGTTTAGCGGCATTCCGCTTGACCAAATGTCAGTTTCAATGACTATGAACGGCGCGGTTTTGCCGATTTTGGCGTTTTTCATTCAGAGCGGTATTGAGCAGGGTGTTGACAAGTCCATTCTCAATGGCACTATCCAAAATGATATCCTCAAAGAATTTATGGTTCGCAATACCTATATTTACCCGCCGGATATGTCAATGCGTATAATTGGCGATATTTTCGAGTACACGACAAAATATATGCCGAAGTTCAATTCGATTTCGATTAGCGGCTATCATATGCAAGAGGCGGGCGCGCCTGCTGATATTGAACTTGGTTACACGCTGGCGGACGGTCTTGAATATATTCGTACCGGTATTAACGCGGGCTTGAAGGTTGACGCTTTTGCTAAGCGCTTGAGTTTCTTCTGGGCGATTGGCAAGAATTACTTTATGGAAGTTGCGAAAATGCGTGCGGCGCGTGTGCTGTGGGCTAAGATTGTTAAGCAAATGGGCGGCACTCAAGCTAAGTCAATGGCGCTCAGAACTCATTGCCAAACTTCGGGCTGGTCGCTTACTGCACAAGATCCTTTCAATAATATTTCGCGGACGGCTATGGAAGCTATGGCGGCGGCGCTTGGTCATACTCAATCCCTGCACACCAACGCACTTGATGAGGCTATTGCATTGCCGACTGACTTCAGCGCGCGTATTGCACGTAATACTCAGCTTTATATTCAAGATGAAACTTCGGTTTGCAAGATTATCGACCCGTGGGGCGGCTCATATTACGTTGAGGCTTTGACGAATGAGATTATCCGCCGCGCTTGGGCTCATATTCAAGAAATTGAGCAGATGGGCGGTATGGCTAAAGCTATTCCTACCGGTTTGCCAAAAATGCGCATTGAAGAAGCGGCGGCTCGTCGCCAAGCGCGTATCGATTCTAATAATGAGACGATTGTTGGCTTGAATAAATTCCGCCTTGACAAGGAAGATCCGCTTGAAATTCTTGCCGTTGATAATACTGCAGTTAGAAATGCTCAGGTTGAGCGTTTGAATAAACTTCGCGCAGAGCGCAATGAAGATGATGTACGCGCGGCGCTTGAAGCTATCACTAAGGCGGCTGAATCTCGCGAAAATGGCAATTTGCTTGAGCTCACTGTTGAAGCGGCTAGAGTTCGTGCGTCGCTCGGTGAAATTTCTGACGCTGTTGAAAAAGTTTCCGGTCGTTATCAAGCTACCATTCACACAATCAGCGGCGTTTATTCGGGCGAATTTAAAGATCAAACCGCACTTGATAAGGCACGCAAATTGGCTGATGAATTTGAAAAACTTACTGGTCGCCGTCCAAGAATCTTTGTTGCGAAGATGGGGCAAGATGGACATGACCGCGGACAAAAAGTTATTGCGTCAAGCTTTGCTGATATGGGTTGGGACGTTGACGTTGGACCGCTTTTCCAAACGCCGGCTGAAACTGCGCAGGACGCCGTTGATAATGACGTTCATATGATTGGATTTAGTTCTCTTGCGGCGGGGCATAATACGCTGTTGCCGGAACTTGTTCAAGAACTCAAGAAACTTGGTCGCGACGACATTATGGTTGCGATTGGCGGCGTTATTCCTGTTCAAGATTACGACCATTTGTATAAGAGCGGCGCTGTTGCGATTTTTGCTCCTGGCACGAATATCCCTGAAGCTGGCGTTAAACTTCTGAATTTACTTTTGGACGAAGCTAAAAACGCTGGCTGATTCGATAACTTCATAAACAAAAAAAATTAACCGTCAAGCTTTTGGGCTCGGCGGTTTTTTTATTAAAGTAGAAACAATATTGCACTTGACAAAACGCAGTTAAAAGGTACAGCAGCGGTTGATGAAGCTATCAAGGCTTGTTCAAATTTTACAAGTTATGATCATTTAATGAGGCGCTTTTTGGCGGACAGAAATAATTCTGCGAGCGGAGAAGATTTTTTGAAGAATTATTGCGGGATAATTTTGGACATGGTGGTGAGGGTAATGATACTATAGACGAATTCTATTATAGCAGCAGTATATTATGATTTAGATAATGGACATAGTTACCGTAATATTTTTCAATACGCGTTGGGCGCAGGCAATGATGTCATTTACAATTTCAATTCCAATGATACGCTGAAAATTGCGGGTGCGACCTATACAAAGGCAAATAAGTTACTGTGAAAAATGGCAAACGCAAACTTACAATAACTTAGCAAGTAGCGCGGATCTTTTTGAAGATGAAAACTTTATTTCGACTTCTGCGCGAATAGAAGATATTTCTGAAGTAACTGCTGATAATTATTCAGTAGCGGAAATTCAAAGCAATCAATTTTTCGCGCCAAAAAGAAATGCCGATTTATCTCAGCAAATCAATTTTCTCAATCTCATAGCCGTGTTTATTCAGAGCCTTAACAATTCTGTTGATGTGCTCTTGGTTGTGCGTTTCAATCGTCACACTAAGCAAAACTTTTTTGAAACTGTTTGTAACCAGCGCTTGATTGTGATCCAGTTTAACAACATTAGCATTTTCTTCAGACAAAATCTTAGCAATGTTTAAAAGCTCACCTGGCTTATCCGGCAACTGTACAGCGAATGAAAAAATTCTGCCGCGAGCAATTAAAGCTTTATCAATCAAACCGGACAATGTAGAAATATCAATATTGCCGCCGCTAACAATGGCGACTATTTTTTTGCCCTTGAAATTCAGCTTATTCAGCGCCGCCAATGACAATACGCCCGCGCCTTCAGCAATTAATTTGTGCTTTTCAATCAAACTCAAAAGCGCGCTCATAATTTCCATTTCGTTAACCGTGATAATTTCGTCGAGATATTTTTTGCAGAACTCAAAAGTCAAAGTACCGGCGGTTTTCACAGCGCAACCGTCGGCAACTGTATCAGCACTTTTCAGCGTCACAATTTTTCCCGCGTCAAGAGCAGCTTTCATACACGCAGCATTTTCCGGTTCCACGCCAATAACTTTGACATGCGGACTAACAACTTTTGTAGCGAGAGCAACGCCACTTGCAAAGCCACCGCCTCCAATTGGCACTAAAATTGCGTCAACGTCTTTCAGCTCATTAATAATTTCAAGCGCCGTCGTACCTTGTCCAAGCAAAACGTCACGATCGTTAAACGGGTGAACATAAATATAGCCATGCTTTTTCTGAAGTTCCAGGCTGTACAAATAGGCGTCGTCGAAACTGTCACCGTGCAAAACAACTTCCGCGCCATAAGCTCGCGTAGCTTCAATTTTCAAAATCGGCGTAGTTGCAGGCATACAAATTACCGCCTTGACGCCCAATCTCTGAGCCGCAAATGCTACACCCTGCGCGTGATTTCCTGCAGAGGAAGTGATAACGCCTTTAGTTTTTTCTTCAGCAGTAAGTTGGCTGATTTTGTTGTAAGCGCCGCGAAGTTTAAATGCTCCAGTATGTTGCATATTCTCCGGCTTGATAAAAACTTCATTACCGCTTTGCTCAGAAAAAAAATCGCTGTAAATGAGCCGCGTTTTTTTCACAACGCCAGAAAGTTGCTTATCGGCGCGGTAAACGTCAGCAATGGTTGTACTTTCAACAATAGATTTGAGCTCGTCCTGCGCGACGGCTTTTTTATTTTCGCCCAAAATAATTCTACCTCCAAAAATTTAATGTAAGCCGGAAAATTCCCGCGCTTTATAAAAATATTTATTGTCAATTGTCGATTGCAAAGCCGGAGCATAAGCGCTGTCCCATTTGTGCCGAACCTGCATAATCTCAAGCGGCGCATTAAAATAAATATAGTTGTTGTATTCGCGACCGTCGTTCATTTTGAAAGAGGCATCGTCCCACGTCACATCCACGCCGTAATATTTGCCGTCAAGCTCAATCGTATTCCAAACGTGGCTGACGCCATTTGTAGTACCTTGAATTTTACCAACATTGAAGCCGCACATAGTGCCAAGCATATAAAAAGCGTCGGCGTATCCTTGACAATTCGCCTGCCCGTCCAAGAGCGCGCCAAAAGCATTACAAGAGCGCAATATCTCATCGCCAAATTCTACGTCAATATATGAAGCGCGGCGGGTTATTTCGTCGTGAATGAGCAATTCTTTCTGTAATTCGGACGGATTATTGCAATTAACTTTTTCGACAATCTTAACAGCCTCATTGTAAAGTTGCATTTCGTCCACAGTAAGTATCGAAATGTCACCAGTTGAAAAGGCATAGGCAACCTTAGCGCCAGGATAAATTTTAATTTCGTATAAAACCAGCGCGTAATTTTCTTCTTCGTTATCCAGCCAAGTTATTTTTGCGTGCTGAGCATTTTTAGCGATTCTCAAAAATTCTTCCAAATTCACAAAAAAACCTTCAGTGCAAACGAGCGGAATAACTTCTTGGCAATTATTTTCGCATTTCAAAACATAATCGACAAAATCAGTTTTGTTGCTAATTTCCGGCACGTTGTCCCAATCTACGCTTAAAAAATCGGCGGCACTTGCAATATTTTGAAAGAGCAATATTGATATGATCGTTGCAATTAACAACATTTTTTTCACAAAGCTTGCCCCCAGAAATTTATTTATTGCGCACGGCGTCAACAGTAAAGAAAAGATAATTGCCGCGATGTGTGACGCTTATTCTGGTTGAGCCATAAAAATTATAATACTGTGGCAAAATTTCATTGGTGAGGTGGCGACCAACAAAACTTGAATCAGCGTATTTGGAACTGTAAGGCGCCATTGCCCAAGATAACCGGCAACCTTCATCAGCAACTCGCCGCGCAATGTAATTCAGCGCATCTTCCGCCGTCCGCGAATGAAAACCAAAATATTTACCGCGCGTGTCGCTAAATTCCTTCGTCATATAAAAATATCTGCCATCCACTTTAGATTGCAAAGTCGGATAATAAGCTTTTTCCCAGCGGTGCGTAGTCTGCATAATTTCAAGCGGCGCATTAAAATAAATATAGTTGTTGTATTCGCTATTGCTGCCATTCATTTTGAAAGAAGCATCGTCCCAAGTAACGTCCACGCAATAATATTTGCCGTCGCCAAATTCAATGGTATTCCAAACGTGCGGACCATTATCAGCCACGCCGTTAATTTTACCAACATTGAAACCGCACATTGTACCAAGCATATAAAAAGCGTCGGCGTACCCTTGACAATTCGCGCGCCCCTCAAGTAAAGCGCCAACCGCTGTCAAATGATGTGCGCCCAAATGATTATCTTTTTCGTTGTAATAGGTTGAAGCTTGAGTAATGGCGTCGTGAATATAAAGTTCTCTGCGCAGTGGCGTAGGTTGCCTTTTCGCCTCGCCGACAATTTTAATCGCCTTTGCATAAAGTTGCCGCTCATTTTCATCAAGAATTGAAGTATTGCCGGTGCGATATGCATAAACAACTTTTGCGCCAGGATAAATCATAATTTCATACAGCACGCGATTAGGTTTGCCGTTCACATATTCGAAAGTTGCGTTAACGTACTGTGTCAAATTTGTGAATTTCAAAAATTCATCGCCCTTGATAACTAAATCATTTGCAATGTACATTGGAATGAGCGTTTGATTATTTCGCTCGCAGTTTCTAATGTAGGCTGCAAAATCATTTTTGTTGCCAATGCGCGGCGCTTTGCTCCAATCCACGCTGTTAAAATCCGCCGCGCTCGCCACGCTTTGAATTATCAGCGCAAGAATAAATATCACGCTTAAAATCATTTTCCGCATAAATTTTCGCCTCCCCTATTGAAAAACAATCAAACCGCCTCGATTCTCAAAGCCGGTATCCCACAGCATATCAAAATCAAACCAGCGCCCCACGCCGTACGACACAACTTTGACGCGCCAATTTTCGTCAACATTTTCGTAGCCGGTTAACAAAAACCAATGCCAGACATAATCGCGCAGGAGCGGATTTTTATGATATAAATTCAAGCACGGAATTGGATAGCCATTGTCGATTTGAAATTTCAAAACCATGTGCGTCGCCTTAAAATCCTGGTGACCGTCCCACGCCAGCAATTTTAAATCATTTTCGCCGCGCTCGCGCAGAAATTTTGTAAAGCCGTCAATATAAATTTCAAGCTTATCAATTCCCTGCCAACGCGGGTGAAGGTACGGTTTCATTATGTTGGAAAATTTTATATAATCGGCTTGCGTCAAATTATTTTTGTCGAAAGGATAAAGCCCGCGCAAATTTTTATGCAGCTCAAAATAAATCGAACAATCGCAGGCAGTCACCGCCGCACAGCCGCCAATCCTCATCATATATTCCGGAAACCAATCCTGTTGTCCTCCAAGAGATGCGCCAATTTTAAAATAAGGTAATTCAACTTTCAAATCTTTATCTCCAATCTAAGAATTTTTCTTCGCACGAACGTCTTCCAACAATTTTTTAAGCTGCTTAATTATGTTGTGAGAGTCCGGATAAAATTGAGACTTTCGCGCCAAAATTTCTTGAAAAAGTTTCTCCGCTTCGTCAAAGCGTCCCATATCGCTCAATGTAATTGCGATTGACACTTTCACGTCATCGATAAAATCAAATTCAGGATAGTCATATTTCAACTGGAAATTTACAGCCTTTTCATAGCAATCAATTGATTCATCAAATTTTTTAACGCGCCAATACAAATCACCAAGACGTCGATAAGCATAACTCAAATCATTAAAATTGTCCTGCGCGAGGGAGTTAAGATTTTTTTCAGCGTATTCAGTAGCGGCGTGGAAATTTTCTTGCGCCTCATAAATTTTCGAGAGTAAAGAATAAGTCAGTGCAATTTCAATCGGGTCGGTAATTGCGGGCAATTTATTTTCAGCGGCAGAAATATATTTCAGTGAATTATCAAGGACGCCCAGATTTAAATAATTATCCGCAGCATTCCGGTAATGGTGAACAAATTCCGTCGCACTTAAATTGCCACTTTCAATAATTTCAAGCGTATCGGCAAGATTTTTTTTCCAATTGCGCTCTTGATTAATTTTAATGGAACGCGCCGCTTTGTCAAAGAATTTTTTACTTTCGGCGTCGTTTCCGGCTAATCGATAAATTTCACCAATTAAATTGTACGAATTAATTATTTCGGTGTGATTTTTGGGCAAAAATTTTACCTGCATTCTAATCGCCTTTAAAGCGTAATCAGCAGCATTTTTGTAATCGCCATCAAGTGCGTAAATTTCGCCGAGATTTCGATAAGATTTAGCCAAATCAGTTGAACCTTCCGGCGTCAAATTTTCCAGGAGCTTCACTGCAATTTGGATATTTTTCAAAGCGGCGTCATAATTTTTAGCGGAAGTAAATGCGCGTCCCAATGTTTGATAAGCGTTAATCTGCTCAATTTTAATTTTCGGCGGCGTCTTTTTAAAAATGTTCACCGCGCGCTCGGCAAGATTAATCGCCTTGTCATAATCGCCCAAATCTATGTAAATGTTGCTGACATTCACGAAAACAATTGCCGCATTAGGATCTTTCGAAACTTTTCTTGTCAAAATCTGAATAGCTTTTTCTAAATAATGCATACCGGTTTCAACGTCGCCAATCATCAAATGAGCAACACCCGCGTCATTATAAAGGCGCGCCATATCAATATTTTTATCCTGAGCCGCTTCCGCTAATTTAACAGCTTTATCTTCAAACAAAACCGCTCGCGCAGAATTGCCCGCAACAATGGAGCAAAAGCCCGCGTGAAAATTATTCGCGCCGTTAGTATCGCCCAAATCGTTAATTGCGCGCTCGTAAAGTTCGGCGGCTTGCTTTGAAAGTAAAATATCCTGGGGATATTTATCATCAAGCCTAAGCCATAAATTTTCAAGAAATTCCTTGCAATCTGCATTCGTGGGCTTGAGCTCATTTTTAAAGACACTGCGAACCAGCGGGTGAATGTACAGCCGATTGTTGCCCTGCCGCCGCCTAATCCAGCCGTGACCTTCCAATTTCTTCAGCAAGTTTTTTTTAACGTCAGCCTCGCTTAAAATAAATTCCGCCGCGTCCATTCCATCAATCGGCAAAAGCGTCGTGTGACAAAGGACTTCGCGATATTTACCATCAAAATTGAAAATATTAAACAGCGTCTTGATATGCTCGTAAATTTTTGCCTCATTAACGCCGCCGTCTTTTTGTATCGCAACCTCAGGCAAATTTGCCGCATTTAAATTTTTTTTAAACTGCGCGAGTAACTCTTTAGCCGAAATTGTATTCCAACTTTCATTTAACGTATGCGCTATCAGTTCAACTGCCATTGGGTGAAATTGGACTTCGCGCAGAAGTTTTTGGACAATCGAAGTTTCGCCGCGCTTAATTTTCGCAATGGATTTAAAAAGCGTCATAGCATCCTTCTCAGCGAGCGTGCCAAGTTCCAGCGCAGAATTATTCGGACGCGACCGCGTTGTAAACAAAATATACATATCCAAGCCGATAATATCTTGATAGGCAGGCTCAGCTTGCAAGGCGGCAATGTCGAGATTTTCATTTTCAAAGTTGTCAATGATAAGCAAACTGCCGCCATAATCTTCTTTCAAAAGATTCAAGCGCTCGCGATATTCAGCCTCTTCAGCATTGCCGTTGCCGTCGAATTGAAATTGATAGCCGGAAAATTCCATTGCAAGAATCGTATCCTTCATTGTGCCGCGATATGTAACGAAATACGCATTGAGTCCATTGTCAATCTGCTTGCGCGCAAATTCCATCGCCAACTCAGTTTTGCCAATTCCGCCAATGCCCCAAATCCACAGCGGCTTTGTGTTTACCATAGCTTTTTGCAATTCGGTCATTTCAGCGTCGCGACTGTGTTTGACAAAGTAAGGACTGCGCGAAAGATTTTGAGATAATAAAAAGCGCGGCGGTTGAACAAATTTTTTTAAGCGCAAAATGTCGGTCAACATTTCGTCAGCATTTTTATAGCGCTGAGCCGGATTTATTTTCAACGCCTTCATTAAGATATTTCTAAACAAATTAGCTGCCGCCCGTTGATAACCGCATTTAATAATTCCCGCGAGATTCGCAAATGAACCAATAAAAGTACCGCTGGAAATTTTTTCGCCCCACACTTCTTTAAAAGTCATTCCCTTCAGAAGGTAAAGCATCATACAACCCACCGAATAAATATCCGTCGCCTTCGTCAAACTTACATTGCCGTCGCTATTAGAAATTTCCGGCGAGCGATAGCCGAGTGTGCTGAAAACGTCTTTAATAATTTCAGTCGTGTCTTCTTTAATAATCGGGTAAGCCGTGCCAAAATCCATTAATTGACCAACGCCAATATAACCGGTTCTTTCGTCCTGCGCCATCAAGAAAAAATTTCCGTCCTGAATATCGCCGTGAATGTAACCAGCGCCGTGAATGTAACTAAGTGCGCGGAGCAATTCTTCAATAATGCAAGTGGCAACGTAAGGCGAAGGTAAGCCGCCATTTCTAAGCGGAAAATCTTTATCGGGCGGAAGTGAACATTCTTTAAGCAAATTATTCAGCGACCAGCCCTTTGCTCTGTCAAATTCGCCTTCCGCTTGTTCCATTAAAATAAAATGCGAATTTTTCACATTGTAAGTTTTATTTTCAAAAATAATTTTCCTGATTGTCAAATCATTAAGCGCGGAAATAATCCTTGCACTCTGCCGAGCAAAAACTTGCCCAAGTTCACTTTCGCGCGCCATATTTGAACGCAACCGCTTTAAATATTTTTCCGCTGTAACATTGCCGTCAATACTGCAAACAACGCCATTTTTCCGAATAAAAGTAAAGCGTTTATGAAGTGGGTAACATTCCTTAATAACAAAAACGCGCTGGCTATTTTCCAGCGTCGCGTTATAAATAATCGAAGTGCCGCCGCTGTCAATTTTCCCTTCAATTTTATATTTAACGCCGTTTTCGTCAACGAGAATCACGCCTTCCGGCAAAATCTCGCGCGTGTCTTCAATTGCCGCTTGCCTTTGTTCTTCAATTTGCTGGTAATTTTCGCTGATAATCAAATTAATCAGATATTGTAAAGCGGTTGCATTATTGTCGCGCTTAATCATTGGCGCATTAAGCGGATCTGCAACGAGGCAGATGATAATAAATTTATCAATGGCAAATGGCAGGTAACATTCACTGAACTCAAAACCGCTCAAAATAAAATTGATGACTTCAATATAACTCTGTAAAGTGTTTTCAGTGTTAGGGATATCGTCAAGAATCGCCGTGCTCTCAATCAAGCCGGAAATTAACTTTTTATTGCTATCATTGCAATTTTCCAGTTCAGCCGTCAACTGCGCGATTAAATTATTTTCTTTAAAAAGATAGCCTGTAATAAAAAAATATGCCAAGAGCAGAATTGTATTGCGGCTTATGTCCTGCGCATTTGTAGGATAATCGACTGCGCGAGTATTGGAGCGGAGATTTTGAGCAAGATATTTCAGCGGCAAAATTACGCCATTGTTGAAAGGCAATTTGTCATAGGCGCGCTTTTCAACTTCCCTAGCAGGTAAATTCAGCGCGTCAGCAAAACCTACAAGCTGGATTCCTTGTGACTTTAACATAGCTTTTACTAATTGGCTATAAACTTTCGGCTCGCCGTCTTCATTCGTCTCAACCGGATACAACATTGCCAGATACTTCATAAAAAGTTTAAGCCGGTCAATATTCTGCATCGAAAAACCATCGGCGTATCGGGTTTCATTCGGCAAATTTTTTTTCTGCACGCGCAAAGTAAATTCACCGATATTTTTTTTCATATAATCAAGGAGCGCCTTTTTTCTGTCGTCAACATCTTCACTATCATCGTGAATTTCTTGAATAGCAGTGCGCATTGAATCCGTCATTTTAGGCGTCGGATTTTGAGGCAAATTATTTCTGGATTTACCAAGACTTTTTTCAAATTCGTTAAAAATTTCCAGCGCGAATTTATAAGGATAACCGCACTTTAAACAAAACATACAAACAAAATCGAACGGATTTCTAACGCTTAGCAAAGTATAATTATTTGACAGTAAAAATTTAGCCGCTGTCACTTCGTCTTCGCCCATATTCAGCGCAAAAATTAATTTAATCGCCGTTTCTCTGTTACAAAAAGCCTCGTCGCGCAGGTATTTTTGCCATTGGTCTTTTTTAATCGATAAATTTTTATTGCCGCAGCCCAAAAACCTCTGCGTCGAAAGAATTTTAGCCAGCTCTGCAATAAAAGCGTCAGACCAAGCAACATTGCCGGATTTTTCCAAATCAGCAAAACCATTGACGTCAACTTTTAATTTTTCCGCAGCACTTTCCATGAAACCGTGAAATTGAGTTTGAATTTGCCGCCGCAAAATAAATCCTGGCGTACAAAGATTTTTAGTGTCATTCAAAAATTTTAAAATTTCTTGTTGCGTATGTGTTGCAATCCACGCATTGCCTTTTTGAATCATTTGCGCCCAAGAATCCAGCGCATTTTTTGTATTTTCGGTTATGCTATTCGCCATAATAAACCTCCTCGCAATAAATTTTTAGGAATTATACACCAAGCGCCGCACTTTTTAAATTAAAAATCTCAGAAAATACCTTGACTAATAACGGCAAAAGTTTTAAACTTGCCAATAAGAGCGAAGCTTAGGCTTCAACGAAAATTTTTTAAGTTACAAGGGAGGAATTTTTAAATGGGCAATCGCAGAAAGATCGTCGTCGTCGGTACTTCCAATGTTGGTTCGGCAGTCGTCAATAAGCTTGCTGACTTCCAGCTCGCTTCCGAAATTATTTTGATTGACCTTAATCAGGACAAGGCTTGGGGCGAAGCTACAGACTCCAGCCACGCTACAGCTTGCGTTTACAGCACAAATATTAAATTCCGCGCTACTGATGATTACAGCGTTTGTAAAGATGCTAATATCGTTATCATTTGCGCCGGTCCGTCAATTCGTCCTGGCGAAACTCCTGACAGACTTAAACTCGCTGGCACAAATGCAAAAATCATGAACTCGGTATTTGGTCAAATTTCCAAATATACCAAAGAGGCCATCATTATCCTCATTACTAACCCGCTCGATGTTGCAACTTACGTCGTCAGCACGCAATTTGATTATCCGCGTGAAAAGATTCTCGGCACCGGCACAATGCTCGAAACTTACCGCTTCCGTCGCATTCTCGCTAACAAATACGAAGTCGACCCGAAAAATATTAACGGCTACGTACTCGGCGAACACGGCAACGCGGCTTTTGTTGCTTGGTCAACCACCGGCTGCGCAGGTTTCCCGCTTGAAAAACTCGATGAATATTTCCGCCACACTGAACCGCTTGATAAGAAAGCTGTTGAGCAGGAACTTATTCAAGTTGCTTATGACGTTATCAATCGCAAGGGCTTTACCAATACCGGCGTTGCTATGGCGGCTGTTCGTTTCGTTAAATCCATTCTTTATGATGAACACACAATTCTTCCTTGCTCCGCTGTTATGCAAGGCGAATATGGAATTACCGATGTTGCGCTCTCGATGCCCCGCATGATTTGCGCCGATGGTATTATGCGCGTGTTTGAAGTCGCTCTTACTGATGAAGAGCTCGAAAAGATGAATGCTGCGGCTAAATCCGTTCGCGGTGCTCTGGACGGCGCAGGCATTAAGTAATCTACGCACATTAATAACGAAAATTTTTTATGAGGGTCGTCACTGCGTTGTAGTGGCGGCTCTTTTAGTTTGCGCGAAATTGTGTTATAGTTATGCTGAAATTTTTTAAGGAGGCAAGTTTTTAATGAGAATAGGAATTGTAGGATACGGCAATTTAGGGCGCGGCGTTGAGCTGGCTGTTAAGGAAAATCCGGACGTTGAACTTGTTGCAGTTTTTACGCGCAGAAATCCCGACACTGTTAAAATTCAAACGCCAAATGTGCCGGTTGTGAGCGTCGATAAAGCGGCTGATTGGATTGAAAAAATTGACGTAATGATTTTATGCGGCGGCAGTGCGACCGATTTACCGATTCAAACGCCGGAATTTGCGAAAATGTTTAACGTCATTGACAGTTTCGATACACACGCGAAAATTCCCGAGCATTTTGAAAAAGTTGACGCTGCGGCGAAAAATTCAAATCACGTGGCGATTATTTCAGTGGGCTGGGATCCTGGCTTATTTTCTCTTGTACGCGCCTACAGCAACGCTATCTTGCCCAATGGCAAAGATTATACCTTCTGGGGCAAAGGCGTTAGCCAGGGGCATTCTGACGCTCTTAGGCGCATTTCTGGCGTTAAGAATGCAAAGCAATATACAATTCCGATTGAAGCGGCGCTTGAGGCAGTTCGCAGCGGCTCTAATCCGGAATTGACAACGAGGCAAAAACACCTGCGCGAATGTTTTGTAGTTTTGGAAGAAAATGCTGACGCTGCGACAGTCGAACACGAAATTAAAACTATGCCGAATTATTTTGCCGATTATGATACCACTGTTCATTTTATCAGCGAGGAAGAACTTCAAAAAAATCATAGCGGACTTGCGCACGGCGGCTAAATCATAATCACGTTATCGAATTTAGCTTGAAATTGGATTCAAACCCCGAATTTACCACGAGCGTTTTGGTGGCTTATGCTCGCGCGGCTTTTCGTCTTAACGGCGAAGGTAAAAGCGGTTGCATGACTGTTTTTGATATTCCGCCCGCGTATTTGTCAAATAAATCTGCCGCTGATTTGCGTGCTCATTTGCTCTGATGTCGTTAAAATTACCAACACCGCCGACGCCGCCGACCATTGACAAAGGCGAAGCAGGCGAATCCACGCCAATAATTGACGCGCATCAACTTTTTCAAATGCCGATACAGCGAAAATCTGAACCGGTCGCGCAGGAAGAAAAGCCTTTGCCAAAGTCTGAACCGCGAATTGTCGAGCGTCATTCACCTACACCCGAACAAGCCGCCCGCGAGGCAGTTGCAAATGGCGCAGGTTCTATGACTAAAAGAGAAATTACGCGACCGGAAATTGAACAGCCGACAAATATTATGCAAGTGCCGCCGGTTTCAAATTTAGCGCCGGATAATTCAAATCGCGGCAAGGAAATTCTGCGCGAATTTCAGCGAGAAGAGGAGCAATTCCAAGCTCAACCTTCGGATACTCCGCGTATGGTCAGATTGAATCAGCACGAAACGCACGGCGGCTTTTATTGGATTCTTACACTGATTTTAGTTATTGCGGCTAGCATTATTTTTGTCAAGAAATTTTTAATCAGCGATAAGCCCGCACTCAAAAAATCTGATTTGTTCGGTGATTCAAGCGAAAGATTAAAAACAACTGCCGAGAAAGTTTCCGCGCCAATAAAAAAATCGCCGCCTAAAAAAGACGACGACAAATCTAAACATTTCGAGGTCAGAATTTAGCATATCTATGAAAATCAAAATCCGTGAAATGCTCTGAGCTAATCAGCTTAAATTCGTCAATGCACGGGAAAAAACTATCTGCCGATTTTTCCGCGTCAACAACTGTCAAATAAATTTCCGCCGCATAGGGCATCAACTCACTGAAAATTTCTCCGCCGCCTATCACAAAATTTTTTTCGTCCTCGCTCAAAATCTGCCACAAATTTTCAACCTCACGCACAATTTCAGCGCCTTCAATATTATCAAGCGTTCGACTGAAAATAATATTTCTGCGCGAAGAAAGCGGCTTAGAATTTGGCAAAGTGGTTAAAGTTTTGCGTCCATAAATCACAGTGTTATTCAGAGTCAACGCGCGAAAATTTTTCATATCAGCAGAAATTTTGAACAGCAACTGATTTTCAAAACCAATGCCAAAATTTTTATCGACGCACGCAACAAATTTCAAAGCAAAATCCATCGGACTGCCAGCAACTTTCTTAACTTCGTCGCCGTGCAATTCAGCTTCAATACCGGAAATTTCGCGCAGTGGTACTAATGCAAAATCGCGCTCGTACAAAAATTTATGCGGTACTGTCAAACGCGGCGAATTTATCTGTACGCCGTCAATCAGCAAGATATCAATGTCCATTGTGCGCGCGCCCCAATGTTCCAATCTTACGCGCCCAAATTCAATTTCAATGCGCTGTAATTCGTCAAGCAATTCAAGCGGCTCTAGCGTCGCTGAAATTTTCACCGCCGCATTTATAAATTTCGGCTGATTAGTGACGCCCCACGCCGCCGTTTCGTAAAATGAAGAAATTCGTAGCAATTCAACGCCGCGGATTTTTTTTATGCGCTCAATCGCCAATCTCAAAGTTTTTTCGCGCTCGCCCAAATTCGCGCCCAATCCTAAATAGCAAATCATTTCCTGCACCGCACAATTTCAACCGCCGCATCTGCATATTTTATCGGCAATGGTGCATTCGGCTTGTGAACTCGAACTTTCAAACTTTCAACCTGCTCGAAATTCTTTAGCAAAGTGTCAGCAATTTCTTCAGCAACTGTCTCAATTAATTTACGCGGCGTGCCACTAACAATTTTCTCTACCATAAATAAAATCTGCGGATAATCAACTGTATCAGAAATTTTGTCGCTGAAGCCTGCCTTCGACAAGTCTAAATTTAGTTCGACATCTACCACGAAAATTTGTCCAAGCCGCTGCTCTTCGATACTGCAACCGTGCCGCCCAAATATTTCAATGCCAGTCAAAATCATTTTGTCCATAGGCTACCTCCCAATTAAAACATCAGCCATTTTACACATTTTCGCCACCATTGCCACATTGTGAACGCGAACAATATTCACGCCCTGCGCGATAGCCAAAACGCAAATTGCGCCGGTTGCCTCGTCACGATTATTCACGTCAAAGCCGGTTGCATATCCAATGACGCTTTTTCTGCTCACGCCCAAAAGCATTGGCACATTTTTAAATTCGCGCAGATTTTTTAAGATTTTCAAATTATCTTCTTGCGTCTTATTAAAACCAATACCAACATCAAAAATTATTTGCAAGTCATTTCGCGCAGTGCGGCTGATAAAATTTTTAATATCGCTGAGAACGTCGCCGGTAAATTTGCGATTGTGCATAGCTATAATTGGCGCGTCAAACTTTTTCGCCACGTCAAACATTTCGCCGCGAATGTCATTAATAATATCAGCGCCGATACTCAGGGCAAATTCGGCAACCTCCGGCTTGTATGTGTCAATGGAAATTGGAACGCCGAAATTCTTAATGGCGGGAATAATTTTTTCAAGGCGGGCAATTTCAGTTTCAGCGTCAATCGGCGTAAAATTCGGGCGCGTAGATTCTGCGCCAATGTCAATAAATAATATCAGCGCCATCTTCGACAAGTTTTTTAGCGTGATTAATCGCCGCGTCAGCTGAATAAAAAAAACCGCCGTCTGAAAAAGAGTCCGGCGTAATATTGAGAATACCCATTATCAAAGTTTTTTTACCAAGCCCAAGTCTCATTTGATTACTTCGACTCCGCCCATGTATGGAATGAGCGCGGTGGGAACTTTAACTGAACCGTCCGGCTGCTGATAATTTTCCAAAATAGCGGCAACCGTACGACCGACTGCAATTCCAGAACCGTTGAGCGTGTGAACAAATTCCGGCTTAGATTTATTGTCGAGGCGGAATTTAATATTGGCGCGGCGGGCTTGATAATCCGTACAATTCGAGCAGGAAGAAATTTCGCGGTACTTATTCTGCGCAGGCATCCAAACCTCAATGTCATAAGTTTTGGCGGAAGTGAAGCTCATATCGCCAGTACAAAGCAAAACTACGCGGTACGGAATTTCTAAGATTTTCAATACATCTTCAGCGGCGGCAACCATGCTTTCAAGTTCGTCCCAAGAAGTTTCTGGCGTGGTGAATTTAATCAGTTCGACTTTATTAAATTGGTGTTGGCGAATAAGCCCGCGCGTATCTCTGCCAGCCGAGCCCGCTTCTGCGCGAAAACACGCTGTATAGCAGCTGTAATATTCCGGCAGATTTTCAGCGGATAAAATTTCGTCGCGGTGATAATTTGTCGTTGGAACTTCAGCCGTCGGAACAAGATAAAAATCAAGCCCTTCCACCTTGAACATATCTTCAGCGAATTTTGGAAGTTGCCCCGTGCCAATCATACTGTCTTTGTTTTCAGTATAGCCGTGTTTATTCGCGTGCAAATCCATCATAAAATTAATACAAGCGCGCTCAAGCCTTGCGCCCAAGCCGCGATAAAATGTAAAACGCGCACCGGTAACTTTCGCGGCTCTGTCGGCGTCCAAAATATTCAAATCGTTGCCAATTTCCCAGTGAGCTTTAGGCGTGAAATCAAATTGGCGAGGCTCACCTACGCGGCGAATTTCCGGATTAAAAGTTTCGTCTTTGCCAATCGGCACGTCCGATTTTGGAATGTTAGGAATGTGCAAAAGTATATCGCGCAGATTTTCTTCAACTTCGCGCAGATTTTTATCAATGTCAGAAATTTTATCGCCAATCGCGCGGACTTCGGCTGAAATGGCGGCGGTGTCTTCGCCAGCTTTTTTCATAGCGCCAATTTTTTTTGAAGTGGCATTGCGTTGATTTTTAAGCTGTTCAGATTCATTGAGCAGATCACGGCGTTTTTTTTCCAATTCGACAAAATTATCAAGATTCAGCGGATTGTTGCGATTTTTTAACATCGTGCGGACGGCGTCGAGATTGTCGCGCACAAATTTCATATCAAGCATAAATTTACCCCCAAATATTTTTTTAACGCGGCAAGTATAGCATTAGTCGGCGAAAATAACAACTTAGAAATTAATATGCAAAGTTTCCGCGCGGTGAGAAAAATTATTTACATATTTTTTTTTAAGTGATATAATTTCCTGACTAATAGAGAAAAAACTTTTAAGGAGTGGGCAGCTGTCCACTCTTTAAATTTGTAAGGATAAAATTGGAGGTTTTCAATGATAAAAGAAATTGAAGCGCGCGTTGAAGAGCTAATGCAGGGAATTATCAGCGGCACGGAATTTGAACTTGTTGACGTCGAATATGTCAATGAAAAAGATTGGTACTTGCGCGTTTTTGTCGATAAGGCGGGCGGAATTGATTTGGACGATTGCCAGCTTTTGAGCGAAAAACTCGGTCGCTTTCTTGACAAAGAGCCGCTGATTAACGGTCCGTACATTTTGGAAGTTTCTTCGCCTGGAATTGACCGCGTGCTTAAAAAAGATAAAGATTTTGTACGTGAGGCGGGCAAAACAGTTGATGTAACGTTGTATGCGCCGATTAATGGCAAGAAATTTTTCAGTGGCATTTTGCAGGGGCGCGATCAAACTTCATTGAAAATTGCGGGTTATGAGCCGATACCGCGCGAAAAAGTTGCACAAGTCAGACTGCACATAGATTTTTAAAAAATTTTTTGAGAGGATGGATAATTTGGTTGCTAAGAAAAAAAAGGCGGGCAATGAAATTTTGCTGATTGACGCGCTGAAAGATTTATGCGCCGAAAAGGAAATTAATCAAGATACGCTGTTCGACGCTATAGAATCTGCGCTGATTTTCGCGTGCAAAAAGACCGCCAACGCCGACAAAAAAGTTATTGTGGATTTAGACAGAGACAACGGCATTTTTCACGTTTACGAACTGCGCGACATAGTTGAGGAAGTCACAAATCCAAATCGTGAAATTTCGCTTGAGGAAGCGCGCGCGATTGATCCGAAATATGAAATTGGCGACGTTGTACGCCATGAAGTGCCGCCAAATAATTTTGGGCGAATTGCGGCGCAGGCGGCTAAGCAATTTGTTATGCAGAAAATTCGCGAGGCAGAGCGCGGCGTTGTTTATGACGAATTTACAAACAGCGAAAACGACATTGTCACCGGCACAGTGACGCGCATTGAAGACGGCAACGTAATTGTCGACATTGGCAAAACTGAGGCAATTTTAGTTCCTGTTGAGCAAATTTACACTGACAGATTTCAAATTGGCGACAGAGTCCGCGCTTATGTTGCTGAAGTTCGCAAAATGGGTAAAGGTCCGCAAGTTTATTTGTCAAGGACGCACCCCGCGCTTTTAAAGCGGCTGTTTGAATTGGAAGTTCCCGAAATTCAAGAAGGTATAATTACGATTAAAGCTGTTGCGCGGGAGGCAGGAAATCGCTCAAAAATTGCTGTGATGTCCAATGATGAAAACATTGACGCGGTTGGTACGTGTCTTGGCGAGCACGGCGTAAGGGCGCAGGCTGTTACTAAGGAACTTGGCGAAGAAAAAGTTGATATAGTCAAATGGGATTCAGATCCAGCTATGTTTATTGCTAATGCGCTGAGTCCGTCAAAAGTTATGCGCGTTGCCGTCAATGAATATGAAAAAGTTTCGCGCGTAGTTGTGCCGAATAATCAGCTTAGTTTGGCTATTGGCAAGGAAGGGCAAAATGCTCGCCTCGCTGCAAAATTAACCGGCTGGAAAATCGACATTAAAAGTAAAGTCCAAGCCAAAGATGAAGTTTTGCCTGAAGATATGCGCGTTGTTACTCTTGTTGAAGATAAACCCAAACATAAAAAGAAAAAGAATAAGCATAAGCCAATTCAAGGCGGACAGCAAAATGCGCAAGCTTAATATTAAAAAAATTGAAATGCGTCGTTGCGTGAATTGCAGAGAACTCAAGCACAAATCTGAATTTTTACGCGTGGTAAAAACTCCGGACGGCGATTTTCTTTTGGACTTTACCGGCAAGGCTCAAGGACGTGGAGCTTATATTTGCAAAAATGAAAAATGTGCGGCTGAAAATCTTAAACGCCGCAAACTCGATAAATCTTTCAAATCAAAAGTTCCTGCCGAAATTTACGACGAAATTTGTAAGGCGGTGAACAATTTCAATTCTTTAACCTTCTGAAAAGGAGATAAATATAATGCAAGCACAAATTTAAAAATTCACGGGGGTGGCTCTATGTCGAAACCAAAAACTCCAAAATACCGAATCTTTGAGCTGGAAAAGGAATTTAATCAAGACAGCCAGGCTCTTATCGATTTTTTAAAGAAACGTAAAATCAAAATCAAAAATCGTTTTACCGATGTTGGCGAAGATGTTTACAATATTTTAAGGGAAAATTTTGCGCGTCGCAAACCGACGGCTGAAAATCCGGCTGAAGCAAAACCGGATGAAGTTAAACCAGCTGAAGCAAAACCTGCTGAAACTAAACCAGCCGAAACTAAAGCGCCAATCGAAGAAAAAACCGCTTCGCCTCAGCCTGCGCCTAAACCTACCACTAGACAAAATAAACCTCGCGCAGAAATTAAAACCAAGCCTTCCGATAAACCAGAAACGAAAGCTAAATCAGCGGCGGCTAAACCTACACCAATAAAACCTGCGCCGAAAATTGAGCAAAAACCGCCGGTTAAATCTGCGCCGAAAGTTGAAAAGCCTGCCGAGCCTAAAACAATTGCTGAAGTCGCGCAGAAGCCTGACGCTAAACCTAAACAACGTGAAAATCGGCGTGAGCGCCTTGACAAATCAGAACGCAAATCACGCGAAGATAATCGCCCCGAGCGTCCAAGTCGTGAAATGCGCGGCGAGCGCTCAGAGCGTGTTGAAGCTAAGATTGAGCGCGGTGAAAGTCGTCCCGAACGTCCAGAGCACGGCGAGCGTACCGAGCGCAAAAATCGCGATAGTAGCCGCGAAGATGGCGGACGTATGCAAAATCGCAGTCGTAATCGCAGAAATAAAAATGCCGCTAATGCTGCCAAAAGTCAACAGCAGGCACAAATTCAAAATCCGCCGATTACAACTCGTTTGCCGCGCCCTAAAAAGAAAGTTCGTCCTCAGCCTGCTCCAATTCATAAAGTTGAAATTGCCCGACCAACTCATATCAAAGTCGGCGATAGCATTGCCGTCAAAGATTTGGCTAGCAAAATGAGCTGTACCGCCACTGACGTTATTAAAAAGCTAATGTTGATGGGCGTTATGGCGACGATTAACCAGGAAATTGATTTTGACACGGCGGCGCTTGTTGCTTCTGAATTTGGAGTAACTGCTGAAGAATTACCACCGGAAGTTGACCCAACTTTAATTCCGGAAATTGAAGACCCGCCTCAGTCTTTGCGTTCTCGTCCGCCGGTTGTAACGGTTATGGGACACGTTGATCACGGCAAAACTTCACTTTTGGACGCCATTCGCCAATCTTCGGTAACTTCAACAGAAGCTGGCGGTATCACTCAGCACATCGGCGCTTACCAGGTTATGTGCAATGACAGAAAAATTGTCTTCCTTGACACGCCAGGACACGAGGCTTTTACTGCAATGAGAGCTCGCGGCGCGCAGGTTACTGACGTTGCTGTTTTGGTTGTTGCGGCTGATGATGGCGTTATGCCTCAAACTGTCGAGGCGATTAACCACGCGAAATCTGCTAATGTGCCGATTATCGTTGCCATTAATAAAATTGATAAGCCAGGCGCGAACCCCGAAAAAGTTAAGCGCGAGCTTATGGATTATGAATTAATTTCCGATGATTACGGCGGCAATACTGTTATGGTTGAAGTTTCCGCGAAAAAGCGCCTGAATATTAATAGCTTACTTGAAATGATTTTGCTGGTTGCTGATATGCAAGAACTCAAAGCAAATCCAAATCGCGACGCGCGCGGAGTAATTATCGAGGCGCAGCTTGACAAAGGGCGCGGTCCTGTGGCGACTGTTCTTGTTCAAAAAGGCACTTTGAGAATTGGCGACCATATTGTTGCTGGTACAACTTTTGGCAGAGTGCGCGCAATGATTAACGATCGCGGCGATAGCGTGAAAAAAGCCGGTCCGAGCGTCCCTGTTGAAGTTTTGGGACTTAATGACGTTCCGGCTGCCGGTGATATTCTTGCTGCGCTTGACGAAAAAACTGCTAAATCCATTGCAGAGCATAGATTAGCCATTCAGCGCACCGAGCTTATTAAATCTAAAAAAGTTTCGCTTGATGATTTATTCAACCAGATTAAAGCCGGCACAATTAAAGATCTAAATATTGTAGTTAAAGCTGATGTGCAAGGTTCCATTGAAGCGTTGTCTAGTTCGTTGCTTGCCCTTAATGAAAAGAGCGATGAAGTTCACGTTAAGATTGTGCATTCTGGCGTTGGTGCTGTCAATGAATCTGATATTATGCTGGCGGCGGCTGCTAATGCGCTGATTATTGCTTTTAATGTTCGTCCAGACAACAATGCGCGCAAAGTTGCCGACAGTGAACATATTGATATCCGCACTTATCGCGTTATCTATGACGCTATTGGTGATGTCAAAGCGGCTATGAGCGGTATGCTTGCTCCAAAATTCAAGGAAGTTATTCAAGGGCGCGTTGAAATCCGCAAAGTCATGAAGTTTTCAAAGGCGTTGGTTGCTGGCTCATATGTTTTGGAAGGTAAAATTTATAATAATTCCAAAGTGCGACTCTTGCGAGACCATGTTGAGATTTTCGATGGTATGATTGATTCATTGCGCCGTTTCAAAGATGAAGTCAAAGAAGTCGCCGCCGGTTATGAATGCGGAATTTCGCTCGTTGATTATCGTGATTTCAAAGAAGGCGACATTATCGAAGCCTACACTATGGAAGAAATTGAAACTTCGATTAGTGATTAATATGTTATATCGGCATTTCTTTCTTTTTGTAAAAAGCAAGAAACGCCAGCAAAGAAAGAAAAACAAAGTAGAATCGGTTCCGCGAGATCAGACAAGAGTGATAAAAAAAATGATGGACAGCCGCGCAAATTTTCAATCCTTGAAAATGGCGCGGGAGCGCGCATCCTTGCGCGCTCTTTTTTTGTATATGTCAGGATAAATGCGCTGTACTATTGATTAGTTCAACTGTAAAATAACCTTCGTCACAGCGCAGAATATTTACTGCCGTGTTAAATTGACTTAGCGCCCACATCTTCCGAATCGGTATTTCTAAAATTGAACAAATAATTGCGCGATTTATTGCGCCGTGTGCCACTACGATTATTTGAGCGTCGTTCTGGTGCGCGGCGATTATTTTTTTCAAGCCCGCCATCGCCCGCGCCTGCGCCTCAAAAAATGTTTCAGCATTATTAATTTTAAGTTCGTTCGGCTTACGAAAAAATTTTTCAACATTTTCTGGTTCGACTTTTTCTAATTCGCTAAAAACTTTGCCCTCCCAATCGCCAAAATGCACTTCGCGCAGTTCTGCCATCGTCTGTACCGACAAATGAAATTTCTCAGCTAAAATCTCCGCCGTCACCTGCGCTCGTTTCAAATCACTTGAATAAATCGCGTCAACCCTATTAAGCGGACAATGCGCCGCCAATTTCTTAGCCTGCTCAATCCCAATTTCATCAAGCTCAATGTCTGAATGACCTTGTATCTTGCCTGTGCCGTTCCACGCCGTTTTGCCGTGCCGTACTAACATTATCTTCATAATATCGCCTCCATTGCTTTTAACAGTTTCAAATTTTCCGCCCGCGACCGAATTGCCAATCTCAAAAAACGTTCATCCAATCCGACGAAATTCGCGCAATTCCTCACTAAAATTTTTCGTTGCTTTAAATTCTTCAACAATCGCGAAGCTATTTCCTGCGAATCCAATTTTATCAGTACAAAATTTGCCGCCGGTTTAAAAACTTTGACGCCTAAATTTCTCAGCCGCTCTACAAAAAATTTCTGCTCCACCGTCAGCCACGCCCGCGTTTCTTTTAAAAAATTTTCATCCGATAGCGCCACCGCACCTGCCTTCTGCGCGAGAAAATTTACATTCCATACATCTTTAGCTAAATTTAATTTCGCCGCCAGATTTTTATCCGCCACCGCAAAGCCCAATCTTAAGCCAGGTATCGCAAATATTTTTGTCAGCGACTGCACTACCGATATTTTTTCTGAAAGCAACGCCCGCGCTGATTCTGCCGATAAAAAATCTATAAACGATTCGTCAATCAGCACGTCAAACTTTTCAGCCAGCATTTTTATTTCGTCGAGTGAGATTAATGCGCCAGTTGGATTTTGCGGACGCCCAATTATTAAACAATCTGCGTCCTGCGCGATTAATTTTTTTGCGTCGATTTTAAAATTTTCTTCTGCGCGAGTGTAGAAATATTCAACATCAGCTCCCGCCGCCCGTGCTGCTCGTTCGTATTCAGAAAAACTCGGCACTGGAATTAAAACCTTGCGCGGGCGTTTAACATTCAAGTACAAATAAAAAAATTCCGCCGCGCCATTCAGCAGAATCAAATTTTCCAGCTGAACTTCGTAGCGTGACGAAATCGCTTTTTTCAATTCAGTTGCATTCAAATCGGGGTAATTCACAACTCCGCCGATATTTTCAATCAAAGCCTGCTTAATTTTTTCAGACAAGCCCAGCGGATTAATATTTGCGCTGAAATCAAGCCAATCTTCCGCCGTACCGTCCGTGTTGTAAATTTGACCGCCGTGTTCAAATTTCTGCATAAAAACCCCCGTCAATCAGCCTGGTTTTCGTCATAAATTTAATAAAGTCAAAGCGTGCGGCAATCTCGGCGATTTTCGCGTCAATATTCAAATCGCCCGCGTGAAAAAAAATTCCAATGACCGTACCGGAATGAGCCACGTTGACAGTAACTGCGCCGATATCTTTTGCAAAGGTAATTATTTCAATCAGCCCGCGCTTGCATAAAATTTCTTGATTAGCCAGCGCTGATTTTTCAACAATCTCAAGATTCAAATTTTCGTCGAGGCTTAGGATTTGAAAACTGCTACGCCGATTAAATTTGAGTGTGTCAATTTCGCCTCCATAATCGAAAATCGCCACAGCATATTTTTCAGCCACGCGAATATTTTTAATCAACTTGCCGGTAACTGGATTCATCGCTACAACGCCGCTAAAAAAAGTGCCGTCGGTCGGTTCAAGAGTCGCCGCCAGTTCAGCAATTTTTTCAGCCGATAAATTAAAATCAACCGCCTTAGCCAAAGCCGCCAAATCCGCCGAGCTTGACGCCATACCTTTTCCGCGCGGCAATTCAGTTGTCAATCGCACGCCCAAATTTTTCGGCAAATGCAATTTTTTCAACAGCGCTAAAGATTTTTCACCCAAACCTTCGACGCCGTTAAATTCGTCCGAAATTATAACGCTTGAAAATTTTTCTATTGGGCAGGTTATTAAAATTGGAGCGCCGCGATAAAATCCTTGTACAAATTCGCCGCACGAGCCTGGTACTTTAACTGTCCGATTCATCTTCCAAAATTTTTTCGTCAAAAATCACTTCATCAAAATCTTCGTCTTCGTCGTCAATCTTGATAAAATCGCCGTCGCTTTGAAGTTGCCAAGTCTCATTGCCGCGCGCAGAATTATTCAGCACGCGCAAAACATTTCGACTATCGCTGTTCAGGTAAAAATTTGCCGCCGCTTCTGAAGTTAATCCGCCGCGTATTTTCCGACTAATCAGCCGGTCTTTCAACATTGTTGGATCTGCTTTGACAAAAACTGTGTAATCAGCCAGCACGCGAATATTAGTCCAGCGCGACTCTTCCAACAGCAAATAATTTCCCTCAAGCAAAATAATATCATCTTCAACGCTAAACGCATTTTCAACCACGTCGTGAATCTTGCGGTCGTAAATATTCCAATCGGTGCCTTCTTGCCGGACTTCGCGCAGTTTTATTTGCAAAGTATCCACGTCAAAAGTTTCAGGCGCGCCCTTAATGTCATTCATCAAAATTTCCTTGCCGTCGTGCAAAATTTTATTCGACTTGAGAAATTCGGCGGGATAATGAAAACCGTCAACACTGAGCGCGCGAACATTCGTCAACATAATATCTTCGCGGCTGAGTTTTTCGAGGAACTGCGCGAGCGTAGTTTTGCCAGTAGCGGGCGGCGCGGCTATAAAAGCCACAACTTTTCTGTCCATCATGCCCTGCAATTCGGTTAATTTCCGCAGAAATGGCTTGAAAACTTTATCAATCGCCGCAGTCGAAAATCTAACTTCCTGCGTCAAACCGTTCACGTCCATTGTAAGATTCTTCCAGATTTTTTCCGGCATAAAATTATCACTCCAAATTTTTTTTAAGCAAGCAACCGTTTCAATTCTTCCCAATCGGGCTTTGACGCCGCTGTTTTTATCTGCAAAAAGTTTTCGCGCTTATCGTCGGGAATTCGATAATCTTCAAGCGACTCAAGTACAAACATCGCTGTATCAAAATCAAATTCGGCGGCGGCTTCATTCAGCGCTTCATAAGCTTCAGCGAGTGAATCAGAGTCAATCAGCGGCTTATCGGATTTATCTTCTTCAGTTCCAAGTAGCGGCGCAAGTTTATCCGCAAAACTGATATAAAGTTCCAACATTCCATCAGTTGATTCTTGGATTTCATTAATGTAGCCCGAATTTCCGGCGTCTTCCAATCGGCGGGCGCGCTCGGACAATTCATTTGCTCCTATAACTCGCGCAGAACTTTTCAGCGCGTGAACTTTCGTTGTATAATTTTTCCAATCCTCAGCCTTATAAAAATTGGCAATTTCTTTCGCGCCGCTGGTAACCGACTGTGCAAAAACAGTTAGCGCGTCAAGGTAAGAGTCAACACTCCCGCAGTGTTCAATGCCGTCAGCCGTATTCAAGCCTTCAACATTTTTCAGCCAATCTGGCAAAGTTTCATCTTCGACAATTTCAGGGACCGTTTCGTCCTGCGCGATTATGTTAATTTTATTCGGCGGCAGATATTCAATAATCATTTCTTCCAATCTTGTGCTGTCAATCGGCTTTGTTAAATAATCTTGAAATCCTGCGTCAATGTACTGTTTGCGCGCGCCACTAATCGCGTTTGCCGTCAGCGAAATTACCGGCGTATCTTGATTAATATTGTTGTGCATTCCTTTCATACGCTGCAAAGTTTCAATTCCATCAATGCCTGGCATCCTGTGGTCAAGAAAGATTATATCATAATGATTCTTTGTAACCAAATTTAAACATTCGTAGCCGCTATCCGCCGTGTCAATTTGAATTTTCGTCTGCTTCAGCAAACCTTTAACAACTGTTAAATTCATTACAGTATCATCAACCACGAGAATTTTAGCGTCGGGCGCAGTAAATTTTTCGCGGTATTTTTTATGTTGCGAAAGCGCGTGGCGGAAATTTTCTTCAAAATCGCCGAGCTCGTGCCAATTAATAACTTTCTGTTCTACTTCAAAGCTGAACTCCGAACCTTCGCCGTAAATGCTGTGTACATCCAGTTGACTGCCCATCATATTCAACAGCCGCTGCGTTATATTCATACCCAAGCCTGTGCCTTCAACAGAGCGGTTGCGTTTTTCTTCAATCCGCTCAAACGCGCTGAATAATTTTTTAATATCTTCCTGCTTAATGCCAATGCCGGTATCCTTGACGCTGAAATAAATTTTTATGAGATTATCGCCAATTTTAGTGAAGTTGACAGTCAAAGTGACGCTGCCGTGCTCGGTGTATTTAACCGCATTTGTTAAAATATTTGTCACCACTTGCTTAATTCGGATCTCGTCGCCATAAAGCTCACTCGGCAAATCGTTCGCCGCTTTTATATGAAATTCCAAACCTTTTTTATCTGCGCGAGATTGAATCATATTCACCAAATCATTTAGCAACGAACTAAGCGCGTATTCGACTGGAATAATTTCCATCTTGCCCGCTTCAATCTTAGAAAAATCCAAAACGTCATTAACAATACTCAGCAAAGTATTTCCGGCAGTACGAATATTTTCCGCGTACTCAATTATATTTGGTGCTATTGCCTCGCGCAGAATCATTTCATTCATACCGAGAATAGCATTAATCGGCGTGCGTATTTCGTGGCTCATATTTGACAGAAAATCGGATTTAGCTTTATTGGCAGATTCGGCGGCAAGTGCTGCTTCACGGAATCTTGCATTGGTTTCTTTGAGGTCGTCGGTGGTGGCTTTTAAAAATGAAGCAAGACGTTTAGATAACGGTTGCATAGGATTTCCCTTGTCAGTTTCAATTTGCGGAATATCGCGCAGTGAACAATTACACGCCTCACCTTCACGCATACCGATTGATACAAACGCCGTCGCCAATTGCCCGCCTTTGCCTTGATATTTATAAATTTCGCCGCCGCCAAAACAATATACCGCTTCAGGAACTATTCTATGAAAATCTTTGAATTCGCGTTCGGCATCTTCGTCAAGAAATACTGTCCGCGCGCCGCATATGTAGGCAAATATCGCTTGCGGGGCGAACATTCTTACTCGTTCGCTAGTTTCCCAAGTTTCCGCTAAAATTTCTTCAGGGTTGCCATAACTCAGCCGAATTTTTTCACCAAGTCTAACGTCGCCCGTCATATACAATCTGCCGCGC
>CAJOIA010000042.1 GCA_905234505.1 uncultured Selenomonadaceae bacterium | reverse complement strand
TAACATTGTTTAATTTTCAAAGAGCCCGCTGAAGTGATTCAGCCTGCGTATAATACTTCACGAAAACGCTTTTGTCAACCCCTCATAAAAAATTTTTTTCAAATTTTGCAAGCGCGCCTGTACCTGCTATAATTCTTATTGTTTAAATCAATCGAAAGGCGGTTTTTAACGTTGAGAGTTAAATTATTTTTCCTGCTCGATATGCTCGCAACAAGCATTTTCTCAGTTTATGCATTTTTCCTGCGCGACGACGAAGTTGCCATCATGACAGGGCTGGCAATTTTTATAGCTTTTTCGCCAATTTGTTTATGGCTGTCGCGAGTTTTGGTTTTACATTTCGCTAAAAAAGTCCTCCAATCCGATAACATTAAAGTAAATAATTCAGACGCAATTATAACAATGACAAAAATTAATACCGTCGCCACGCCAATGAATCGATTTTTAACCAATGGAGAATATTTTGTAACGGATTTATTTCCGGAAGGACTTTCGCAAAACGCCCTACTTTCAACTGCCGCGTCCGTCGAGCAAAACGCCCACCACGCCTTTGCCAGAATTATTTATAATACCGCCATTGGGCGCGACCTGCCGGTTCAAGAGGCTGTTGCTTTTAACGAAATTCCCAGTCGTGGCGCTGAAGCTTTGATTAATAATACGCCCGTCAGAATCGGCAACCCGCAATGGATTAAAGACCAGGACGTATCGATTAGCGCGCAACTTTGGACGAAACTTGATCAGCTTGCAGTACACGGCAAAACGCCGCTACTTTTGAGTATGGGCAGCACTGCGCGAGGTATCGTTGCTTTGAAGGACGAAATTAATCCCGAAACTCAAAGCTTTGTGTCGATTTTGAAACGCAATAATTTAAGCACGATTCTTTTAACCGCGTCGAATAAGCGCACGGCGAAAAATATTGCTAAGGATTTTGAATTTGACGAAGTGAAAACCGATTTGACGCCCAAAGATAAATCGCGCGAATTGCAAATGCTCCGCGCTAAAGGTAAAAAAATTGCCGTCATTGCCAACGAATTTCACGATTTGCCAATGCTTTTCGCGGCTGACGTTTCAATTTTGCTGAAAGACGGTTCAATGCCGCCAGTTGCCGACGATAGTGATGCCAAAATGGATTTTGAAATTTTAAAGCTGGACAAATTTTTAACACTGCGCGAAATTTGCCAACACGCCAAGCACTTGCTCAACATAAATTATCGCATATCCTACGCAACAATACTGATACTCGTGCCGCTGTCAATGTCAATGGCAATGGAAAACCCGCCGCTGGAATTTCATCCGTTCATGTCGCTGTCGGGTGTCATCATTTCAGCGCTGGCAATTTTTGTAAATTCAATGCGAATGAACAAGTTGAAACAAAATGCGCAATAAAAAAGCCCCTCATTTCAGAGGAGCTTTCAATATTAATCGGGATGACAGGATTTGAACCTGCGACCTCATCGTCCCGAACGATGCGCGCTACCAAACTGTGCTACATCCCGTGAACGCCGCTAATTATAACAGCTTTTTTTGAAAATGCAATAGCTTGAAAAAATTTTTTATCGGTGTTGACAAGTGCGAAAGTTTTTCCTATAATGCGCTTGTGTTAATCCTCGGTAGCTCAGTCGGTAGAGCACCTGACTGTTAATCAGGGAGTCACTGGTTCGAGTCCAGTCCGGGGAGCTAATTTTTTGAAGGGTGCGTTGAGTCGCATCCTTTTTTGCATGGTGAATTTTATGATTGATAACAGAATCGGCGCAATTATAAATTTCGTTCGGCGCGGAAGTAAAGTTGCCGATATTGGAACAGATCACGGCTACCTGGCGATTGAACTTGTTAAAAGCGGACGTGCGTCTTTCGTCATTGCCACCGATAAAAATTCTGGTCCGCTTGACGCCGCTAAAAAAAATATCGCCGCCGCAGGTTTGAGCATTGAAACGCGGTTAGGCGACGGTCTAAAAGTTCTGCGCGAAGGCGAAGTTGACACAATTTGTATTGCAGGAATGGGCGGCAGCCTAATTTGCGAAATTCTCAACAGCCCCATTACAAATAGAATCGAACAACTGATTTTGCAACCAATGAATGCCGCTGAGAAAGTTTGTGCGTGGCTAAAAAATAATCAATGGCTCATTGCAGACGTTGATTTGGCTGAAGCGGGCGGCATAATTTATGAAATCATCAGCGCAGTTAAAAATCCTGCCGAAGTTTCACTTCAAACAAAAAAAACTGAATCGCCGCTGTTAGGAAAATTCAACGCTCAAAAAATCGCAAGACTTCAGCGCGTCCTTGCTGAAATGTCTAAAAGCCCCGCCGCCGTTGCAACTGAAAAATTCACGCAAATTCAAGCGGAAATTAATTCGCTAAAACAAAAATAAATTGCAAGCGTCCCATTGCCGACGCTTATTTTTATGTCATCACTTTCAACGCGATTGCTAATTGCATTAGGTAAATCCTGCGCGAGAGTTGCGTTATCCAATGCCCAGTGAACATTGTTAATAGTCACACCACTACAAATTTTGCTAATCGGCAACAACGACAGAGCTATCGGCTTTTGAAAAAATTTCACAGTAAAACAATCGCCGCTCTTCACATAAAAAATAATCTCGCGTTCGTCAGCCAGAATAATTTGAACATCGCAATTGGCGCAACTGAAAACATTGCTGAAACTGTGATCAAATCTGCCGCCAAAAATCCCCGTGATAAGCGCGGGCTTTTTTATTTTACTTAAGGCAAGCTGCGTATCGGTAAAATCTTTGTCAATCGGATGACGCTCAATAGGAATGTTTTTATCAACCGCCCAATTAACAGCTGAAATTTCCGCACTGTCAAAATCGCCAATAATTTTTTCCGGCAAAATATTAAAATCGCGGCAAAATTCAACGCCCCTATCAACAGCAAAAATTTTCTTGTCCTGCGCGATGGCTTTAAACCAAATAAAATTTGGACGCCGCCCGCCTGCAATTATCAAATTCTTAAATTCAACACAATCAATTTCGCATTGTGGCAACTTCATAAAGCATCCCTCGTTTACAATTTTATTAGCATTGGCTATAATAACATAAATTTATCTAAAGGTAGGAATTTCGTGGACGATTATACTTGGAATACTAGAGTTGAGAAAAGACGGCAACGCAGACGAACCGAGAGGCGAATTGTGCTTTTCGTGCTGATTATAATTTTGTCAAGCGTAATTTGGTATTTCACCAGCTACACAAAAACGCCAATCTACGCCGTAAATAAAATTTTTGAGTCGATTGCTAATGAAGACGTCACCAATTTCAATAAACACGTCGATTTGACAATGGTAACAACACAAGCTTATGACGATTTAACCGGTGATTTATTCGAATACGATACGCGGCTTTCAATGCAGGAACGCTTGCTATTTGAAAATTTTTATGTGCTGATTCGCCCGCAAATGTGTCAAGGCGCTATCAAAGTTATCAATGCGAAAATTGCAACTGACAAATGGACTTTGCCCGAAGAAATTTTGAAAGGTCGACAACTCGGTATTGATTTTGATTTACTGCTTGAAAGAAGTTTGATTCGCCACACCACGATTATTGGCGCTGAAAATATCGAACATCACGGCGAAACTGCAACTGCCGATATTAAAGTTCTGGAAAATAATTCGCAAATGACATTTAAACTGAAAGTTACGCTGACGAATTTTGACAAAGGCGGCGTGCAAATAGGCGGCGGCGATTTTGAAATTTTTGGACGCAATTTGAAATTTCCTGGAATAAGTTTTGCTTTTGGTGAAAATGCGTGGAAAATTACCAGCGTTGACAATTACAAAGAATACCTTGCAGCGGTTGCGCCGATTTTAATTGAGCAGCGCAACTCTTACATTGACGAAACGCAGGGGGTTATTGACCATTACAATGAAATTTTTCGCGCAGAGCAAAGCAGTTTCATAGTTATGCAGCAAACACCGGACGGCATTATGAGCGGCAGCCAGCGCACTGAAATTGTTAATTGGATTAACGACACAATGATCCCTTTGTTGGAAAAAAGGCAATTTGAGCTGGATAAAATTACTGTTCCAAACGGCGCGCGATATTTGGCAAATTTGCGGCAAGAATCAACCAAAGTTACAATTCAAGCGTGGAGATTTTACGCGCAGGGTTTAACGAACAATGACGCTGTTTCATTCGAGGCGGCGGAGAGTATTCACAAACAAGAATTAGTGCTTGACCAGCGCATTGACGAGATCGTCAGATATTCAGCAGTCGCCCGCAACTTGCCGGAATTGCCATAAAAAAGGGATTAGGTGATAGTAGTTAGGGGCTAGGGAAAAAATCCCTAACCCCTATTCGCTAATCCCTAATCCCTAAATCACAAGCGTCGTCTGTCACCGTCAAAAAGCATTTGAGTAACCTGCGCGGCTTGAACAGGATCCATTTTTGCTAAAATCTGTCCGGCGTTGCTTTCGTCCATAAGTTGAAGAATTGACGCGACAGTATCAAGATTAACGCTGTCAAGAGCTTTCGCGGCTTCTTCCGGCTTCATATTGTTATAAATTCGCGCAAGCTTTGTAATGCGTTTCTTTTCGGCTGCCTCGCGTTGTCTGGCTTGCTCTTCAATTTCCTTCTGTGAAATTTTGACTTCCTTAGATTTTTTCGGCTGTTCGGGTTGAGGATTCGGTTTCGCCACTAACGCCGGATCTGGTTCCGGTTCAGGCTCCGGCTCAGGTTCTGGCCAAATTACGCCTTCCGGTACTTCAAAATATTGGAATATGCCATTATAACCAACCACTGGCAATTTGTATAAGCCGACATTTTCATTTGCCCATTGAACTTTTTCATCAACCTGCGCCTGCTCAACAACTTCAAAATGCAAACACGCCACCAAAGCGCCTATCGCTATTACCAATAAAATTACTATTGCCAGCAAAAAGTTAAATATTCGCCGGAAAATGCTTTTCTTCTTAGCCATACAAATCCGCCTTTCACTTCACGTAAAAATCCATTACGCGCCCGACGTATTCTTGAGTCTCGCCATAGGGAGGAATACCGCCATATTTTTGAACAGCACCAGGACCAGCATTGTACGCGGCGATAGCCTTATGAAGGTTGCCGTTAAAAGTATCCAGCATTTGCCGAATATAACGCGCACCACCTTCAATATTTTGTTGCTCGTCGTAAGGATTAACGCCGAGACTCGCGGCAGTTTCCGGCATAAGTTGCATAACGCCAATAGCTCCAACATGCGAAATCGCATCTTGATTCAAATTGGATTCGGCATTGCCAATCGCACGCACTAAATCAGCGTCAACGCCATTTCTGCGCGCGGCAGTTTCAATCATTTCATCAGTTGTCGGCGCATAGGAAATTTCTTCATCGTAATAATCGAAATCGTCCAGCGAAGCGTCATAATATTCTTCTTCGTCAAAATATTCTTCGTCGAAAATCTCATAATGCGGCGCATAGGAATTGGTCGGTTGTCCCGCAAAATCAAATACTTCAAATGTTTTAGCTTGTGCGGCGGCTTTTGCTGCTTCTGCGCGAGCGGCTTCCCGTGCGGCTTTTAACATGTTGTCAAATTCTTCATCTGCGCGAACTTTAGCTAAAAATTTTTCCAGCGGCATAGGCTCAGTCATTTTTGCCGGTTGCGAAATTTTTTCCTGCTTAGCAATTTCTTTTTCAAGTGTCGCCTGAAAGTCTTTTAATCCGACTTGCTTTTCAATGGCGTCAATCCGCTGCTGAACTTCCTGAACCCGCGTCAATACCGATAAGCCTTCAATACCTTTGATACTTTCTATCAACTTTGCCATCACCTTTCATCAATTTCGCCGCGCGTGCAACTGCAGCCCAATTTCATCTAAAAATTTTTGCTCTTCAGCTAAAACTGCTTCATTGTACTCGCGCAGACGTTTTTCTTTGAGTTGCTCAATACTTTTTAAATAAGTTATTACCTCCATTAATTTCTTCAACTTCTGCTGGCGTTCCTGCATAGTTTTCAAAATTAATTGCTGCTGCTGCTCGATTTGCTCGCGTTTCCAATTAAAAAAATTATTATAAGTCACAATCATATTGACGTTAACGGTTTTGCCAGCGCCCGTCAAATCGGCGTATTCTTTTTGACCCGCTTGCAATTCGTGAAGTAATTCTTGCAAACGCGCCCGCTGAGCTTCAAGCCTGCGCGAAACTTCGGCAAAAACCATCTGCGCGTCGTCGCGTTTCCTGCGCGTGACTTTTAATAGCGTCTCAAGTTGAAATTTAAACTTTTTCATTGATAAGCCCCATACGCTAATTTAAATTTTGCCCGCAATAGAAATCAACTTCTGCTGAGTATTTTCGTAAGTGTCAACTTCATAAATTCCTTGACACAAAAAAGCGTTAATGGCGTCAATCTTAGCAATGGCGGCGTCAATTCGCTTGCTCGAACCTTTGACATAAGCGCCAATGTGAATCAAATCTTCAGCGTCGCGATAAGTCGCCATAAGCGCCCGCATATTTTGAGCCGCCTGCAAATGCTCCGCACTGACAACTTCATTCATAACGCGGCTGACACTGCCCAAAATGTCAATAGCCGGAAAATGATTCTGCGCAGCAATATTCCTGCTCAAAACAATATGCCCGTCCAAAATCGAACGCACAGCGTCAGCAATCGGCTCATTCATATCATCGCCGTCAACCAAAACTGTATAAATTCCAGTGATTGAACCTTTGTCACTTGTACCGGCACGTTCTAAAAGTTTGGGTAAAAGCGCAAAAACTGAAGGCGTATATCCACGAGTAGCCGGAGGCTCGCCAATTGTCAAACCAACTTCACGCTGCGCCATTGCAAATCTTGTTACCGAATCCATCATCAAAATTACTTTGTGCCCTTGGTCACGAAAATATTCAGCTATAGCCGTCGCAGTCATGGCGCCCTTGATTCTTACTAATGCAGGCTGATCGGAAGTCGCCACAACTACCACTGCACGCTTCAAGCCTTCTTCGCCTAAATCACGCTCAATAAAATCTCTAACTTCGCGCCCGCGCTCACCAACCAAAGCAATAACACTAATATCAGCTTCAGTATTTCGCGCTATCATTGAAAGCAAAGTCGATTTACCAACGCCAGAACCCGCCATTATTCCAATGCGTTGACCGTCGCCCAAAGTTATCAAGCCGTCAACTGCGCGAACGCCAACGTACAAAGATTCATTAATTCTCGGACGCGCTAATGGCGATGGCGGAGGCGCCTGCAAAGGATATTCAAGCTTTGATTCAATCGGCGGTTTGCCGTCCATTGGATTTCCTAAGCCGTCTAATACGCGACCAAGTAATTCTTCGCCAACTTTAACCTGCAATGTTTTTTGAGCGGATACAACTTCGCAACCTGGACCTACGCCTTGCATTTCGCCGACCGGCATCAACATAACTTTACCTTCACGAAAACCAACCACTTCAGCCGGTATCGACGGCAAACTTGGATTTTTCGGGTAAATATAGCAAAGTTCGCCCACGCTTACAGGCGGTCCTTGCGTCTCAATTACCAGCCCAACCACTTGAGTTACCTTGCCAATTAATTTTATCGTATTAATTCCGCCAATCGCTTCTTCCAGCCGTTGCAAATCGATTGTGTTTTTCATAATTTTAACCTTTCTCATTCAGTACAGCTTCAATCGCACCCTTCATAAGCTCAATTTGCGTCGAAAGTTTTGCGTCAACGCCGCCATTAGGAGTTTCAATTACAACATCGCCAGGTTTAAGCGTTTCGTCCGACACAACTTCCAAATCCGCCGTGCTGTCAGTTAACATCGATTGAAATTCACTGCGCGCCATTAAAACTAAATCGTAACTTTCAGGCTCAACGTGAACTTTAATATCTTTTTGGTCGCGGACAAGCTGAATAACTTCACGAACTACAGGCAAAATAACTTGCGGCGATTCTATGAAATGTTGCGGCAAAATTTTTTCAATCGCTTTCATTACCACTTTTGCAACGTCATCTTCCGCCTTAACAAAATAACCCGCAGTTTGCTCTTTCGCGTCTTGAATAGTTTTTTCAGCCTTAGCATTTGCCTGACGAATTATTTCCGCTAATTCCTCACGAATAGCCTTTTCGCCATCTTCGCGCCCTTGCTTAACGCCTTCTTCATAGCCAGCTTCGCGCCCTTCTTTAAAGCCTGCCTCGTGCCCTTCAGCGTGCCCTTCAGCTTTCGCCGCCTCCTTGACTTTTTCAGCGTCTTCAGCCGCCATCTTCTTTGTATCTTCAATTATCTGCTCGCACTCGATTTGAATATCTTGAACCATTTGCTTTGATTGAAAATCGGCTTCTTTCAATTTTTCGTCGGCTTCCTGCGATTTTTGAAATGCTTCTTCCAACATTCGCTGTACATTTTCTTCATCGTTCTTGAGCTTTTCAAGCCGCTCCAATTCTTCTTGGGACGGTCCTCTGTCGATTATTTCTTCTTCGGGCGGCTCTTCAACTTCAACGTGTTTTTTGGGCGTCGCAACTACGAACGTTTCAGCTACCGGCGCATATCTTAAAATTTTCCTCTCCAGCATCATTGCGCTCATTGCATATTTCACTTCGCTTTCCAAAATTTGATTAAAAAAATTTTAGCATACAAATTTGCCGAATACAAGAATTGCCAATTGAATTTTTATCGCCGCTGTGCTATATCTTAATAAAAATTTTGGAGTTTTTGAAATGAAAATAATTGTGATAGGCGGCGGACCTGCCGGAATGATGGCGGCAATTCGCGCGGCTGAAAATGGCGCTGAAGTCATTTTGTTTGAAAAAAATAATCGACTCGGCAGAAAATTGAGCATTACCGGCAAAGGGCGCTGTAACCTCACCAACGCCGCTGATACCGCCGAAATTATTAAAAATATTCCTGGCAACGGAAAATTTCTTAACAGCGCGCTGAATAATTTTACTGCGAATGATACCGTGAATTTTTTTGAAAGTCTTGGTTTGAAAACGAAAATTGAGCGCGGCAATCGCATTTTTCCAGAAAGTGACAACGCCGCTGAAGTTATCGACGTGCTGAATAAAAAATTGGCGGCGCTGAATGTCGACGTCAAATTAAATTCGCCGGTTGAAAATATTATCGCTGATAAAAAAATTCGTGGCGTCGAAGTTGGCGGGAAATTAATTGATGCTGACGCGGTGATTTTGGCGACGGGCGGCAAATCTTATTCTGCAACCGGTTCGACGGGCGACGGCTTTATTTTCGCGAAAAAACTTGGGCATACCGTGACGGAAATTTTGCCCGCGCTTGTGCCGCTTGAAACTGAAGAAGATTTTGTTCAAATTTTGCAGGGTTTATCGCTAAAAAATGTGCGCGTAACTTTGCTTGCCGATAATAAGCGCGTCACTGAAACTTTCGGCGAAATGCTGTTTACTCATTTTGGCGTTTCCGGTCCGATAATTTTAACGCTGAGCAGGCAGGCGGCTAAATTTCTGCGCGAAGGTTCATTTGTCGAATTGCTGATAAATTTAAAACCCGCTTTAACGCCAGAGCAACTTGACGCCCGACTTCTGCGCGATTTTGAAAAGTTCAAGCACAAAAATATTAAAAACGCGCTGATTGAACTTCTGCCGAATAAATTAATTCCGGTCGTGATTGACCTTGCATTTATCGACGAAAATAAAAAAATCGACGCCATCACTAAGGACGAACGTCGCAGGTTAATTGATATTTTGCGCGGCTTGCCGTTAACTGTAACTGCCACGCGTCCAATCGCTGAAGCTATCGTTACGGCGGGCGGCGTTTCTGTCAAGGAAATTAATCCGCGCACAATGGAATCTAAAATTATTTCCGGTTTGTTTATTGTCGGTGAAGTGGTCGACGTGGACGGTAACACCGGCGGTTTCAATTTACAGGCAGCTTGGGCAATGGGTAACGCTGCTGGAAATTTCGCCGCTCAAAAAATTTAATCAACTTCGTCAAACATTCCGCGCTTTGACAAATATTGAACATATTCCCTCGCGCAGTCGTGATATTGCATTGACGCCGAACGCAACGCTTCAACTTCATCTTCACGAACCGCGCGCATAATCTTTGCAGGATTCCCGAAAACCAGGCAGTTATCGGGAATTTTTTTATATTGCGTCAAGAGAGTTCCAGCGCCGATAATGCAATTTTCGCCAATTTCCGAATAGCCCAAAATGATTGAGCCCATACCAATCAGGCTATTATCGCCGATCCTGCGGCAATGAATAATCGCATTGTGTCCAATTGTAACATAGTTGCCAATTTCGGTCGGCACGTCGTACATAACGTGAATTGTTGCGTTATCTTGAATGTTAGTGAAAGCGCCGATAACCACCGGCTGAAAATCACCACGAACCGCCGCGCCAAACCAAATGCTTGAACCAGTGCCAATTTTGACATCGCCCACAACTGAACAATTCGGCGCAAGAAATACATTCTCAGCAATTTTCGGCGTCTTGCCCTTGTAAGATAGCACAATGCCATTGTTAATCATAAAGACCCTCCTCTAAAATTTATCACGCATTGCCACATATCGCCGAGTGCGTTCTGCGCGAATCCATTTGCCAATCTCTTCGCCAGTAAGTCCGCGCGGCGCAGAATTGCCATTAACTTTCAAAATTTCGTCAAGAATTTTTTCGGCGTTCGCAAGGTGCAGAGGCAAACCGTGATTGTCAGCGTTGATAATGTCATTGAAATCAGCAATTGAAATTTTCGATTTATGAATTTTAATTAGCAGGTCAACGATTTTTCCGGCACTGGTCATAACAGCCGCGCGCATATGCTCAAAAATCACCAGTTCAGCAATTTTCTTCCAATCGCTTGGTAATCTGAGCCGCTTATTCATTTCGCGCAGAACTTCAATCCCGCGCATATCGTGCCCGTAATGATGTGGCAACATTTCAAGAGGCGTTTTTCCCTTGCCCAAATCATGAGCTAACGCCGCAAATCTTATTTCTGGTTTAGGATTAACTTTTGCAACTTCGTCAACAATATTCAGCGTGTGCTCGTAAGCATCGCCTTCAGGGTGAAATTCTATCGGCTGAGTTTTTCCGCGCAAATCCGCAATTTCAGGAAAGGTTATTTCCAATAAACCCGCCCGCTCTAAGCTCCTAAAAAAAATCGAAGGCTTGTCAGTTTTCAGCGCGCGTTCCAATTCGGCAAAAATTCTTTCGACAGGTTCAGCCTTCAATTCAACGGCACATAAATTCATCGCGTAAAAAGTTTCATCGGTAATTTCAAAATCAAACTGCGCAGATTGACGCGCCGCCCTCAATGCTCGAACCGGATCATCTATAAAATGTTTCGACGTCGCACGAATTTTTTTGTTAAGCGTATCTTCGCGCCCGCCGAAAGGGTCAATAAGCTTATCGCGCAGGATGTCAAACGCCATAGCATTCATAGTAGTATCGCGCCGATATAAATCCTGTTCAATTGTCACAGTCGAATCAAAATTTACCTTGAAACCGCGATAGCCTGTACCTGATTTTTTTTCAGTGCGAGCAAGCGCAACCTCATTCATTTTGCCGTCAATTTCAAGCAGATAAACCGGAAAAGATTTGCCGACTTTCTGCGCGTCCGGAAAATTTTCAACAAACGCACTTTCAACAATTCCAGTTAAGCAATAATCTTTATCGTGGGCAACAACGCCGCGAATTTTATCACGCACCGCACCGCCTACCAAATATGCTACGCCGCCGATTCTGGCAACTTTTTCCGCAAATTCTATCTCCGTCATACGCCAAATTGGTCGCGCAGGACAACATCGTGACTGCCGCCCTCAACAATGCTAGTCGCCGATACCAATGTAATTTTAGCCTTGTCGCGCAGTTCAGCCAAATTCAGCGCGCCGCAATTACACATCGTCGAACGAATTTTAGCCAGCGTCAAAGCAACATTATCTTTCAGCGAGCCTGCATATGGGACGTAAGAATCAACGCCTTCTTCAAATGAAAGTTTCTTATCGCCGCCCAAATCGTAACGCTGCCAATTACGCGCGCGGTTAGAGCCTTCGCCCCAATATTCTTTGTAGTACGTGCCGTTAATTCTGACTTTATCGGAAGGCGATTCGTCGAAGCGTGAAAAATATCTGCCGAGCATTAAAAAATCCGCGCCCATTGCCAAAGCCAGCGTCATATGATAATCGTGAACAATGCCGCCGTCCGAGCATATCGGTACATAAATTCCAGTGCGCTCAAAATATTCATCGCGTGCCTTGCAAACGTCTATAACAGCCGTAGCTTGCCCGCGCCCAATGCCCTTAGTTTCGCGCGTGATACAAATTGAGCCGCCGCCTATTCCAACTTTTATAAAATCTGCGCCCGCGTCCGCTAAAAAATTAAATCCTTCAGCGTCAACCACATTGCCCGCGCCAACTTTCACATCTTCACCGAAATTTTCGTGAATGTATTGCAGAGTAATCTTCTGCCATTCGCTGAAACCTTCGGAAGAATCTATGCAAAGAACATCAGCGCCCGCATTTATGAGCGCCGGAACTCTTTCGGCATAATCGCGCGTATTAATGCCTGCTCCGACAATGTATCTCTTGCGCTTGTCAATCAGTTCAAGCGGATTTATTTTGTTATCGGTATAATCTTTGCGGAAAACCATATAACGCAGGCGCTGTTTTTTATCAATCAGCGGCAGCATATTCAATTTATTTTCCCAGATTAAATCATTTGCCATGGTTAGCGTTGTGGTATCGGCGTCGGCGTAAATTAATTTTTCAAAAGGCGTCATAAAATCCTGCGCGAGTTCGTCGCCGGTCATTCGCGTAATTCGATAATCGCGGCTTGTAATAATACCCAAAAGTTTACCGGTAGGTTTGCCGTCTTCAGTGACTGCCATTGTCGAATGTCCGGTTTCAGCAAGGAGTTCAAGAATTTCTTTGAGCGTGGTCGTCGGTTTGACGTTTGAATCGCTTGAAACAAAGCCGGATTTATAATTTTTGACGCGTTTAACCATTGCCGCCTGATCTTTAATCGACTGCGAGCCATAAATAAACGAAATGCCGCCCTCTTTCGCCAGCGCAATAGCCATCGTGTCATTTGAAACTGATTGCATAATAGCTGAAGTCATTGGAATGTTCAGCGTCAATTTAGGGTCTTCGCTGCGCTTGAATTTTACTAGCGGCGTTGATAAATTTACATTTGCCGGTATGCACTCTGTCGAAGAGTAGCCAGGCACTAACAAATATTCGCCGAAAGTATGTGACGGTTCTTTATAGTAAAAAGCCATAGAAAAAGCTCCTTTCAGTCGCTTTAAGGTAATCAGGAAAAATACCCCTAAATCCTAACTCCTAAATCCTAGATTTAAAATCTTCGTAGCCAAAATTTTTTATCAGCGTCAATTCGCCATTTAAATTTTTCGCGTAAATCGCAGGCAATTTCACGCCATTAAACGTGTTATTTTTGACCATTGTATAAATCGCCATATCGCAAAAAATAATTTGGTCGCCCTCGCGCAGTGGCTCCTCAAAGCTGTATTCGCCGATAACGTCGCCCGCAAGACAAGTCGCGCCGCCAAATCGATAATTGAAATTTTTCACGCCAACAGCCGCCGCCCCGATAATTTCCGGACGATATGGCATTTCTAAAACGTCGGGCATATGACAAGCCGCGCTCGCGTCGATAATCGCGTTGCTGATACCATTTCGCGCAGGTTGAATTTCCAAAACAGTTGAAACCAAAAAGCCCGCGTCCAATGCAACAGCCTCGCCAGGCTCAAGATAAATTTCTACGCCAAATTTTTTTTGCAGGCGACGAATAATTTTTTTTAGCCGCTCAATGTCATAATTTTTCTTAGTAATGTGATGACCGCCGCCCAAATTCAGCCATTTCATATTCTGCAGATACGCGCCGAATTTCTTTTCAACAACCTCAACAGTTTCTTCAAGCGCATCAGAATTTTGCTCGCAAAGTGTATGAAAATGCAAGCCGCT
>CAJOIA010000041.1:22254-28881 GCA_905234505.1 uncultured Selenomonadaceae bacterium | reverse complement strand
CGTGGGCGGGCAAGGTTCACTTTTGGCGAGCAAAATTTTGGGACATTTACTTTTAAATCAAGGCTACGACGTGAAAGTTTCTGAAGTTCACGGAATGAGTCAACGCGGCGGAAGTGTCATTACTTACGTTAGATTTGGCGATAAAGTTTATTCGCCGGTTGTCGATAAGGGCGAGGCGGATTTTATAGTTTCGTTTGAAATTTTAGAGACGGCGCGGTGGTTGGATTGTTTAAAAGCGGGCGGGCAAATCGTCACGAACACACAGCAAATTGATCCAATGCCGGTAATTACGGGCGCGGCAGTTTATCCGGAAAATCTTGTTGAAAAAATGCGCGCGCTGGGTTTAAAAGTTGACGCGATGGATTGTTTATCATTGGCGCGACAGGCAGGCTCTCAAAAAGCCGTGAATATAGTTTTGCTCGGACGGCTGTCACATTACTTTGATATACCGGAAGAAGCATGGCAAGAATCTTTGAAAGCAAATGTGCCGCCAAAATTTTTAGAGTTGAATAAAAAAGCATTTGAGCTTGGCAAACATTTTATATCATAAAAAAAGTATCGCGCGGTATTGCTAATTTTATTGAAAAAATATATCATTAGTCAAAGAAGTTGATAGTTTTGTTTAAGAAAAAATTTGTATTAGCAGCAACTTTCGGCGCGCTGATTTTTAATCCGATTAATTTTAATTTTACGCCGACTGCTTGCGCGGCTGAGGCTGTTTCTAGTGATTGGCTAACTGAAGGCAATGATTTTTTTGACGCAGGCGACTTCAATTCTGCTATTCAGTGTTACAATCAAGGTTTGAAAATTAATTCTGCAGATGACGTTGCCTGGAATAATTTGGGCGTTGCTTATTATCATTTAAAAAATTATGGTCGCGCGGTTGATTGTCTGAAAAAATCTCTGAAATTCGCGCAGGACGATAAAATTACTTGGTGCAATTTGGGCAATGTTTATTTCGCGCAGAAAAATTACGACGCCGCGATTGATTGTTTTCAAAACGCCACCGAAATTGATTCAAATTATTCAAATGCTTGGTTCAAACTCGGACTTTCTTATCAGCGGCTAGAAAATTTTGAAGATGCTATTGACTGCTATAAAAAATCTGTGAACCGCGATTCAAAAAATGCAAGCGCCTGGAATAATCTCGGAGTGGCTTATTATTACCTTGAAAATTATTCGCAGGCTGTCAAATGCTATCAACGCGCGCTTAAACTTAACGCCAAAGATGCAAACAGCTGGAATAATCTTGGCAATGCCTATCGCAAACAAGATCTTCATGAGCGAGCGGCGGAAGCTTACAAGCGAGCTGTCGATTTAGAGCCGGAAAATAAGTATTACAAAAAAAATCTCGACGATACTTTGGCTAATTTGCCACAAAAATAAAATGTAAGAGGTGTTAATATGCTGAAGAAAACAAAAATCATTTGCACGCAAGGACCATCGACCGACGCGCCAGGAGTTATCGAAAAGCTGATTGAAAACGGCATGAACTGCGCGAGATTTAATTTTTCGCACGGCGACCACGCTGGGCACAGAAAACGCATTGAGGCAGTTAAGGAAGCAGCCAAAAAAACTAATCGCGTTGTATCGTTGATTTTGGATACGAAAGGTCCGGAAGTGCGTTTGGGCGAGTTTGCAAATGGCGAAGTTCAGCTTGTTGCCGGAAATAAATTTACTTTGACGCAGGACGAAACTCCAGGCGACGAAACCCATTGCTCAGTCAGTCATAAATTGCTTTACAGCGAAGTTAAACCTGGCGATAAACTTTTGCTTAATGACGGGCTTGTTGAATTGACTGTTGACGAAATCAAAGACAAAGATATTGTCACGACGATTTTAAATTCCGGCAAAATGAGTACCAGAAAACGCGTTGCCGCGCCTGGTATTACGCTTGGACTTCCCGCAATTTCTGAGCAAGACGAAGATGATATTATTTTCGGCATTGCAAACGATATGGATTTTGTAGCGGCAAGTTTCATTCAGCGCGCGTCTGACGTTGAAGATTTGCGCAAACTCATTGCCCGCAACGGCGGTCATATGGAAATTATTTCTAAAATTGAGTGCCTCGCCGGTGTCCAAAATATTGACGATATTATCGCGGCATCTGATGGAATTATGGTTGCGCGCGGCGATTTGGGCGTTGAAATTCCCGCTGAAGATGTGCCGCTTATTCAAAAATCCATTATTAAAAAGTGCAATGATTTGGGCAAGCCGGTTATCGTCGCAACTCAAATGCTCGAAACTATGACAAATAATCCGCGCCCTACTCGCGCAGAAGTTTCTGACGTTGGCAATGCGATTTTGGACGGCGCAGATGCTATTATGCTTTCCGGCGAAACTGCGGGCGGCAAATATCCTGTTGAAGCTACCGCCACAATGAATAGAATTGCTCAGCGTATCGAATCTTCACTTGAGTACAAGAAAATTTTTGAAGATAAAGGCATTCACCGCAAAGTTTCACACACAGACGCCATTGCTCACGCCACAGTTCAGCTGGCTTATGAACTCAGCGCCGCCGCAATTATCACACCAACTAAATCCGGCTACACAACTAAAATTGTATCGAAGTATCGCCCGCAAGCGGTTATCGTTGCATTTGCGCCTAATCAGATGATTGCACGTCATTTGAATTTGCGCTGGGGCGTTTTCGTTGTGCCGGAAGTTCCCTGGCTTTATCCTGAAGAAATGCTTGAATATGTCACTAAGGAAGCGCTTAATCACGGTTTCGTTAAGAAAGGCGATATTACCGTTGTGACCAGTGGCATTAAATATGGCGCGGGCGGCACGAGCGCTATTCAACTTCATACTGTCGAATAAAATTTTTCCGCAAATAAAGGAGGTTCAGCGGTCGGAGCGATTCTGACCGCTTTTTTTATGAAGAAAATTTTTTTGCTAATATTAATGCTGATTGTCAGCGGTTGCGGCGGTAATTCTGGCGACGGCAAATTGAAAATTGTTACGTCATTTTATCCAATGTATATTGACGCAATTAATATTGCTGGCGGGATTGACGGCGTTGAAGTAATTAATTTGACGAAACCGCAAACCGGTTGCCTGCATGATTATCAACTGACAACCGAAGATATGAAGACTTTGGAGACGGCGGACATTTTTATAGTTAACGGATTGGGCATGGAAAATTTTTTAGACAAGGTGACATCTGCGCGAAAAGATTTGAAAATATTGGACGCGTCGAAGAGTGACGAAATTTATTTGCTGAAGGACGGCGAGGAAATAAATCCGCATGTATGGATGAGCGTCACTTATGCGATGGCGCAAGTACGAGAAATTCAGCGGCAACTTTGCGAGCTTGACCCTGCGCACGCTGATTATTACAAAAAAAATGCGCTGGAATATCTGAACAAACTTTCAGCTCTGCGCGATGAAATGCATTTTGCATTGGATAATTTGCCGAATAAAGACATTGTAACTTTTCACGAAGCATTTCCATATTTTGCGGCGGAATTTAAATTGAATATCGCGGCAGTGATAGAGCGCGAGCCAGGAAGTGAACCGACACCGCAAGAATTAGCCGACACGATTAAAATTGTAAATGATTTGCCGGTAAAAGTTTTGTTTACCGAGCCTCAATATTCGCCTAAAGCAGCTGAGACTATTGCAAGGGAGACTGGTGCGCAAATTTATACACTTGACCCGATAACTACGGGCGAAGCTATTCCAGCAAATACGAACGCTTATGTTGAAGGTATGCGAAAAAATATGCAAAGTTTGAGTGAAGCTTTAAACTAACGAATAAAAAAAAGAGCGCTCAAGGATGAGCGCTCCCGCGCCATTTTCAAGGATTGAAAATTTGCGCGGCTGTCCATCATTTTTTTAATCACTCTCGTAAGATCTCTCACGACCGATTATATTTTGTTTTTCTTTCTTTGCTTGGCGTTTCTTGCTTTTTACAAAAAGAAAGAAATGCCGATACTATCCATATTAATTTATAACGCAAGAATTTTTTCAGTGATTTCATCGAGTTGATTTTTGGTAGGGACATTGGCAATCCTAATTTTTTCAAGAATAATTTCCATTCCCGCCGCTTTCAATTCGTCTTCGACTAGACCAATACTTTGTCCGCCCCAACCGTATGAACCAAACGCAAAAGCTTTGTGATTAAGCGGTCGTAACCCTTTAATATAGCAAAGAAATTTAGCAATGGTCGGCATCATTTGATTGTTAATCGTGGGAGAGCCAACCGCTAAATATTTGCTCATAAAAATATCGGTAACAATATCGGACATAGGAGTAGTTTTAATATCGTAATAAGCCGCAGGAATGCCGCGCTTAGCAAAAGCCTCAGTTATCGTCTGCGCGATAATTTCTGTAGAATGCCACATTGAATCAAAAACAACTACAGCACGTTCTTCAACATCGCCGCTACTCCAAATTTTATAGCAGGCGATAATTTTATCAATATTTTTGCGCCAAATTACGCCGTGCCCTGTTGCAATTAATTTAATTTCCAAATCGCCAAGAGCTTTCAACGCGGTTTGTGCTTGCTTACCGAACGGCATTAAAATATTCGCATAGTATTTTTGCGCCTCGAATAAAATTGTGTCTAAATCGTTTTCGTCGTCAAATCTCATTGAAGTTGCAAAATGCTCACCAAATGCATCATTGGAAAATAAAATCTTTTCTTCCGGACAATAAGTAACCATTGAATCGGGCCAATGCAACATCGGCGTCGGTACAAATTGCAAAGTGCGTTCACCAATTGAAATGCTGTCGCTCGCCTTAACCGGCTTGTAATTCAAATTTCCATATCGCGCAGTTAAACCTTTCAAACCATTTGGATTAGTTGTAATGATTTCCGCATTCTTGGCAAATTCCGCCACTTCGCGCAGACTTCCAGAATGATCCGGCTCAACGTGACTAGAAACAATAACGTCAATCTTCGCAGGCTCAATCACACTGGAAATTCTTTCAAGCAATTCATCTTTGAAATTAATCTTCACCGTGTCAATCAGAGTAATTTTTTCGTCCAAAATCAAATAAGCATTATAACTAGAACCGCGCGCCGTTTCGTAACCGTGAAAATTTCTCAGCGACCAATCAATAGCTCCGACCCAATAAATATCTTTCGCAATTTCAACTGCCTTACAATTATTCATAATAATTTCCACCTTTCAAAGTTTTATTCTTCAATTCGCAAAGTTATTCCTGCAAATTTTTTCCTTGTTTTTCGCGGCAATAAATTATAAAATTAATATGAAAGGGCGTGATTACGTGGGATTTAAGGCGTCATTGATGGACGAAGTAAAATTTTTGTTAAGCGGGCGCGGTATGCCGTACGAAAAAGTTTGCATAATGGTGGCAATGGTGATAAGCGTTGCTTTGTCGGTGATACTCAGCGGCAATTTCGGCAAGGACGCACCGGTTGCAGTTATCGACCTTGACAACAGCCGCTACAGCCGCGAATTAATTACCAAAATCGACTCCAGCGAATATATGAAAGTTACCGCGATTATCAATACACCTATGAATCCGGAAGCGCTTTTTTACCGCGATCAAGTTGTTGCGGTGGTCTATTTGCCTGAAGGACTTGAAAAAAATCGCTATACAAATTCCGAAGCGCCGATTGGAATTTTTTATGACAACAGCAACACTGCACAAGCCGCCGATATCAAAGAGGCTATGCCCGAATTGGTCGCAATTGATAACGCAATTTATTCCGGCGCAACAAGTTCCAGCGGATTGACTTTAAATAGCCGGTCGCTTTTCAATCCAGCCGGTTCAACTTCAAATACGCAGACATTGGGATTTTTATTTTTCTTCGGCGCAATGTTTTTCACCTTCGCAACAATCGGAATGGTGCCGCGCTTGAAACTCAGCAAGGTTTACGAAAAAACAATTATGAACGGCACGCCGTGGGATTTGGTCGGGCGCATAATTCCTTACGCATTTTGCTTGACAATCTCAACATTTATGGGAATGGCGGTCTTAAGAGTTTGGGGCGATTTAGTTTTCTCCGGCAGAGTATTGGAATTTTTAACGATACAAATTTTCATGACGCTGACAATTGGCGTGATAAGCGTATTTATGGGCTGGACGGCGGCAAATCCAGGCGTAGCGTCAAGCCGGATGATTTTATTCATACCAGGCGGATTTATTTTGGGCGGCGTAGCTTCTCCGCTGTCGCATTTATCGCCGTGGGTCGTGAATTTCGCACACATTTTCCCGCTCACTTGGCAATTCCATTTCACGCGAGACATAATTCAGCGCGGCGCGAGTTTACCTGCGATAAGTTCAGAAATCGGCGCGTTTATGGTTTATATGGGGATTGTGGCAATGTTGTTCAGCTGGCGATTTTATAAGAGCCGCAACGAATTACTTGCAACAGTAAAAAAAGAAACGCTTGAACATTTGCACGGCGAAGTTGCGGTTGACGCCTGGCAGGGAATTAATATTAAAAATATCCTTGTGCCGACTGATGGCTCGGGACAAGCATTTAAGGCGCTCAATCAGGCAATTCATATTGCTTCGGTCTGCAATGCGCGAATTACTTTGATGATGTGCGTGGAACTTAGTAAAGAAGTTTCAGCATTTGAGCAAGTTAGCATGAGTGGTTATATTCCAAGCGAATTGAACGCCGCCGCTTACGATTTTTTGTCTGAATTG
>CAJOIA010000041.1:0-22215 GCA_905234505.1 uncultured Selenomonadaceae bacterium | reverse complement strand
GCGCGTGGAAATTGGCGATACGGGCGAAACTATTACTGAATTTGCGAAGACTGACGGTTGCGATTTAATTGTTATGGGCAGTCACGGTTTCGGCGGCGCTGAAGAGAAAATTATGGGCAGCATTTCAAGGTATGTGCTGGAAAATTCAACTTGTCCAGTTATTTTTGTTAAAGGTTTGCCGGACGATTGGGACAACGAAAATAATTATATTGCCAAGTGAAGGATTTTTCGCGGCAACGGCTAAAATATAAAGTAAAAATTTATAGGAGGCGATTTTCATGAACATTGATATTGCTGACACGATGATCAGGACGGCAATGGAGTCTATTCGCAATGCTTATGCTTTGTACGATGGAATAATTGCGGGCGCTTGCGTATTGGCGGCAGACGGCACACTTTACAGCGGCTGTACGATAGATCACCCGATACCAGAACTGAGCTTACCTGCCGAACTTGTAGCAATGTCTAAGGCTATTTCCGACGGCAAGCGCGAATTTGACGCAATTGCAGTTGTGGCGGACATTGACGGCTTTTACGCGCCCAATGAAGAAACTTTTGAATTTTTATCGCAATTCCAGATTGGCGAAATTATTTTAGCGGATTTAGAAGGCAACGTGAAATATTTACAGTTTGATGAAATTGTTCCCTACAAGAAACGCAGCCGCAGTTAATTTCAACTTCACGCCCCCAAAAAAATTAAAAGACCCAGCCGTCTCGACTGAGTCTTTTTTTTGTTGGAAAAATTATTTTAATCGAAATTGACGCTGACAGTTTGCCCCGCTAAAACGCCGCTGTTTTCATCAATATAAATTCGCACTTGAAACGCCGACAAATCCGCTTGTCCTTTTTCGCGAGATTGTTTCAAATCTGCAAAGCCTGGCGCTTGAGTCATTAATCGAATCGTGCCACGAATTTTCTTATTGCCCGCGACTGTCGTACAAATAATTTCGTCGCCCTCGTGAAGATTAACCGCCTGCTCCTCTGAAATATAAATATCGTAATAAATGCGCTTGCTCTCCAGCAAAACTACCGGCGTATTCGGGCTAATCATTTCGCCTTGTTTCTGCAGGATATTAATAATTTTGCCGTCTTCGGGCGCGCGCAAAGTCAATCTGGATTTTGCAACTTCCAATTCCTGTAGCTGAACTTCAAGATATTTTTTCTGCTGTTCGAGCGCTTCGATATCATTTTGCATATTTTCAGCCGTTGCTCGCTCCTGCGCGATTGTCGGCAAATTTAAAGAATCAGTTCTACCATTGTCACGGACGCCCGCTAAAAGTCTGTCAAGTAATTGCTGTTGCGTTTCCACATTAGCCCGCGCCACGTTTAAAGCCATTGTAGAATCGTCAAGCTGAGATTGAGCAATTGCGCCAGCTTTAACCAAATCTAAATTCCGCTTGTAGTCAAGTTCAGCATTTTTTAGCGTAGCCTGCGCCGAAGATACTAAAGCGCGCTGACTGTCAATTTGCCGGAAAGATTGTTGCTCGTCATTATCCACTTTGAAAAGATTAACATTCATTGAGCCGGATGTAGATTTAATTTGGGCTTCGAGCTGTGCAATTTGCGCCTTGAGTTTTTCAATAGATAAATTCGTATCAATCGGATCAATTTCCATAATCACATCGCCGGTTTTAACTTCCTGCCCCTCAATAACAGCTTCATTAATCAACCGACCGCCGACCGAATCAAAAGCTAACTTAACCTGCTCGGCCGTCAAAATTCCTTCCTTAATTTCGCTGCCTAAAAAAACTGCGTCATTGCCTCGATACATTAAAATAATTCCGCTAATAATCAAAAGTGCGATAAAAACAATTCCGCCGCGCGCCGCTTTATTCTTTCCCATAAAAGTCCCTCCTTGAAAAGTATTTTAGCATTAATCGCCGCATAACGTAATAGCTAAAATAAAAAAAACTTCCCGCAGGAAGTCAATAAAAAACTTTGTACAAATATAAACCGTGCGCTGGGGCAGTTGCCGGAAATAATTTGCGCTCTTTGCTCTCAAAAATCTGCCAAAACTTTTCAAGCGTCAACCTGCGCCGCCCAACTTCAACAGCCGCCGCGACAATATTTCGCGCCATATGATACAGAAAACCGCTCGCGTGAATTTTAATGGTCAAAATATTTTCCACGTCATTAAAAATTTCCGCCGCGTAAATCGTACGAACCGGATTCATATTCGTGGAACTTGCCGCTTTGAACGCTGAAAAATCATAAGTTCCGACAATCATTTGAAGAGCCGCTTGCATAAGCTCAATGTCCAAATCTGCGCGAATGTGCCAGCTATACCGCGCCATAAATGGATTTAAAACCGCGCCGCGTTGAATTTTGTAAATATAAATTTTGCTCTGGGCGCTGTGCAAAGCGCTAAAATTTTTATCAGCTTCCCACGCATTTTTGACGACAATATCAGGCGGAAGTGCGCCACTTGCTGCATAGGGAATTTTTTCAATTTCAATTCTGCCGTCAGTAAAAAAATTGACAACCTGCCCAATTGCATGAACGCCCGCATCAGTTCTGCCACTCGCTGAAAGTTCAATCTGCTCGCCGAAAATTTTTGCAAGGCGTTCTTCCAAAACATTCTGCACGGCTACATTTGGCGGATTTTGCCGCTGAAAACCATTGTAATTCGTGCCGTCATATGCAACAGTCAAAGCGATATTTCGCCGCCGCATTTTCAATTCAGCTCTCATATCTCAAAAATCCTATCGCCGCAACTATTAAAATCACCGCCGCCGCTGCAAAAAAATCTGCGCGACCAAAATTTAATTGTTTCATATGAGTTCGCCCCGCGCCGCCTCGATAACAGCGCGCCTCCATTGCCATTGCTAAATCATCTGCGCGACGAAAACTTGACAAAAAAAGCGGAACTAAAATTGGCACGAACATTTTCAGCCGCTGTAATAAATTTCCAGAATCAAAGTCCACGCCGCGCGATTTTTGCGCCTTAATTATTTTGTCGGTTTCTTCAATCAGCGTCGGGATAAATCTTAGCGCGATTGTCATCATCATTGCCAATTCGTGGGAAGGCACACCCACTTTCGAAAGCGGCGATAATAATTTTTCTGTGGCGTCGGTTAATTGCAGTGGCGAAGTTGTGAAGGTTAGCAGGCTTGACAAAATTATCAGCAGGATTAATCGCAGGCTAATTACTGCGCCGAATTTGACTCCTTCGTCCGTGAGCTTGAATATCCATATTTCAGCTAAAACTTTGCCGTCGTGGCTGAAGCAGTGAATTATCAGCGTGAATAAAATTATCCACATCAACGGCTTTAGCGATTTTAAAACTGTCAGCGGCGGCACTTTCGAGATTAATACTAAAAAAACCGTCGCGCAGGACAAAAGCGCATAAGCCAGCGCGCCCTTTGCTAAAAATATTAAAATCATCAGCACAAACAGCAAAATTATTTTTGTGCGCGGATCAAGCCGGTGTAGAATCGAATTGCCAGGAAAAAATTGCCCCAGCGTTATATCTTGCAGCATTAATTTTCAGCTTTGCGAGCGTTTTTAGCAGCGCGCCCGCGTTTATTTCTATCCAATACAGCTTTTCTAAGCCTAATACTTGTCGGAGTAACTTCAACAAGTTCATCGTCATTAATGTATTCAAGCGCCTGTTCAAGGCTCATAATTCGCGGCGGCACAAGTCTAATTGCTTCATCTGCTGAGGAAGAGCGCATATTCGTCGCGTGTTTTTGTTTGCAAGGGTTAATGTCAATATCCATTTCACGGGAATTTTCGCCGACAATCATGCCCTCGTAAACGCGCTGATTCGGCTCAATAAACATAATGCCGCGATCTTGCAAATTAAAAATGCCGTAGCCGGTCGTTAAGCCTTCTTCGAACGCAACTAAACTGCCGCGACTGCGCGAAGGAATATCGCCCTTGTAAAGTTCGTAGCCGTGAAATACGTGATTCATTATGCCGTTGCCTTTTGTCGAAGTTAAAAGTTCCGAGCGAAAACCTATCAGTCCTCGCGCAGGAATTAAAAAATTAATGCGCATATAACCGGCAATTTCAGTCATATCAACCATTTCAGCTTTTCTGCGACCTAAACTTTCCATTGCCGTACCAACATATTCAGCGGGAACTTCGACAGTCAAATTTTCAATCGGCTCATATTTTTTGCCGTCAATAATTTTGTAAACCACTTCGGGCTTGCCAATTTGCATTTCGTAACCTTCGCGGCGCATTGTTTCAATTAAAATCGAAAGGTGCAATTCTCCGCGCCCGCTAACTTTGAAAACATCCGCTGAATCAGTTTCTTCAACGCGCAGAGCAACATTAGTTTGAGCCTCTTTGAAAAGCCGGTCGCGAATGTGGCGGCTGGTAACAAATTGTCCTTCCTTGCCCGCGAATGGACTTGTATTGACGCCGAAAGTCATACTCAAAGTTGGTTCGTCCACGCGAATTCCAGGCAAAGCCTCCGGATTGTCAACGTCAGCAACTGTATCGCCGATTGAAACTTCACTTAAACCAGTTAAAGCGACAATCTCGCCCATTTCAGCTTCTTCCGCTTCAATTTTATTCAAGCCGTCGTACGTGTAAACTTTGCTAACTTTGCCGCGTTTAATATTGCCGTCGCTCATTAATGCAACTGTTTCACCGGATTTAATTTTTCCGCGCTGTACTCTGCCAATTGCAATTTTGCCGACAAAATCATTTGCCTCAAGAGTCGTAACTACCATTTGCAGCGGCGCGTTAAGTTCACCCTCCGGCGCAGGAATTTTTTCAATTATCGTATCCAAAAGCGGCTTTAAATCTTTACTATCGTCGGTCATAGACTTTTTAGCAATTCCAGCCTTAGCCGCCGTGTAAATAACCGGAAAATCAAGTTGTTCGTCGTCCGCGTCAAGTTCAATGAAAAGTTCAAGCACTTCGTCAAGCACTTCCTCAATTCTGGCGTCGGGTCTGTCAATTTTATTTATTACAACAATGGGCTTAAGTTTATGCTCAAATGCTTTACGCAAAACAAATTTAGTTTGAGGCATAGGACCTTCAAAGGCGTCAACCAACAATAAAACGCCATCAACCATATTCAAAACGCGCTCAACTTCGCCGCCAAAATCCGCGTGTCCAGGCGTATCAACCACATTTATTTTGATTCCCTTGTAGGTAATTGCCGTGTTCTTTGAAAGAATTGTAATGCCGCGCTCGCGTTCCAAATCGCCGCTGTCCATTACGCGCTCGGCAACTTGCTCATTTTTTCTGAAGATATGACTTTGTTTCAGCATTGCGTCAACCAGCGTAGTTTTGCCGTGATCAACGTGTGCTATTATAGCAATATTTCTGCGCTCTAAATTTTTTCCCATAAATTAAAATTCCTCCCTTGAAGGCGTATTTTAACCTGTTGCAGTGCCTTTTGCAAGTCAATCGGTTTACTCAAAGATTTTTTATGATATAATCTGCGCGAGGTGATAATATGTCAAACGTCGTAACGATAACGGGCGTCAAGAAACTTTACAAGATGGGCAGTGAAATTGTTGCCGCGTTGAATGGCGTTGACTTGAAAATAGATTCCGGCGAATTTGTCGCGCTAATGGGACCCAGTGGCAGCGGCAAATCCACGCTTATGAATATTCTTGGTTGCCTTGACAGACCGACCGAAGGCTCATACAAACTTTTGGACAAAGAAGTTAGCCGCCTTTCTGACGACGAACTTGCCGGTATTCGCAACAAGACGATTGGATTTTGCTATCAGAATTTTAATTTGCTCTCGAAGCTCACCAGTTTAGAAAATGTCGAATTGCCGGCGATTTACGCGGGATTTAATAAAACTGAGCGGCGCAAAATGGCAATGGCAGCTTTGGAAAAAGTTTCATTGGCAGATAGGGCTGAACATTTACCAAGCGAATTATCGGGAGGGCAACGCCAACGCGTGGCTATTGCGCGGGCTATTGCTATGAAACCGGCGATAATTCTTGCAGATGAGCCTACAGGAAATTTGGATACCAAATCGACAGTTGAGATTTTACAGATTTTCAGAGATTTGCACGCGGGAGGCTCGACGATTATTCTTGTTACGCACGAGCCGGACGTTGCACAATCGGCTGACAGACAAATTTTAGTTAAGGACGGCAAAATTACCAAAGACATTATCACGGCAAGCACTGACGAAAGGATTGATATTATTTAATGCTGTTCACAGAACTTTTGAAAATGGCTGGCTTAAGTCTTGTTGCAAATAAACTTCGTACGGTTTTAACAATGCTGGGAATAATAATCGGCGTAAGCGCGGTTATCGCTCTTGTCAGCGTGGGTATGGGTGTGCGAAAAAATGTCACAGATTCCATTTCGCGGCTTGGATCGAATTTGTTAATGGTAATGTCTGGCAGTTCAAATCGTGGCGGAGTTCGTGGTGGCGCTGGTTCAGTTCAAACTCTTACATATGACGACGCTAAAGCCATTAAAAGCAAAATCAAAGACGTTGCCTATGTTTCGCCGACTGCTCAAGGTTCATATCAAGTTGTTTATGGTCACGAAAATTGGAGTACGACAGTTACCGGCGTTATTCCCGAATATGCGGCGATTCAATCTTTGACAATGCAGAGCGGAATTTTTTTTACTGAGCATGATGTTGACGTACGAAGCCGCGTTGCTGTCATTGGTACGACTGTTGCCACTAATCTTTTTGGCAGCGTCAATCCTGTGGGAAAAAAAATCCGTGTAGGCAATGCGCCTTACACGGTAATTGGTCTTATTGCTAGCAAAGGTCAATCCAGCGTCGGTCAAGATCAGGATGACGTTGTGCTAATTCCATTGACAACTGCTCAGGAGCGTTTGCTTGGCATTACTTACGTTCGTAGTATCAATGTTCAAGTTGCTAACGCCGACAAAATGGACGAGGTTCAAGCCAATATTGAAAAACTTCTGCGTCAACGTCACAGAATTCGCGCAGGCGCTGAAGATGATTTTAACGTCCGAAATTTAACCAGCTTAATGGAAACTATGAATGAAACTACCACAATGATAACTTTATTGCTCGGTTCAATCGCAGGCATTTCATTAATTGTTGGCGGTATCGGCATTATGAATATTATGATGGTGAGCGTAACCGAGCGCACGCGCGAAATTGGAATTAGAAAGGCTATCGGCGCGACGTACAACAGCATAATGATGCAATTTTTGATTGAATCGACTATGATTAGTATTTTGGGCGGTATCATTGGAATTTTTTTAGGTATTGGACTCGCGCAGGCAATTTCAAAGTTCGGCAACTTCACGACTGTTATCAGCAGTGAAAGTATCATCGCCAGTTTTGGATTTTCGCTGTTTGTTGGCGTATTTTTTGGAATGTTACCTGCGCGAAAGGCGGCGAAATTAGATCCAATTGACGCCCTGCGCTATGAATGATTATCGCAAGTGCAATTCTGTTTCCAAAACTTCACGCATAACTTCAAGATTGGGCAATTCGCCTGTAAAAAGCCGGTAAGCTTCTTGCCCTTGCAAAATTAACATTGATAAACCGTTAAGCGTTGAATAGCCAAGTTCTTCAGCAGTTTGCAAAAGTTTTGTTTTCGCTGGAGTATAAATAATGTCATAAACAAGCGCGCTTTCCGGCAAAAGTTTTAAATCGATTGGCGGCATTTCGTCAACATTCGGATACATTCCGAGCGGCGTTGTGTTGATAATAATATCAGCCGACTTCAAAGATTCATTAAACTCTTCCGATAACCAATCCATTGCCTCGATATTACCGTAGACAAGGAAGTCATCGGCAAGAGTTTTTGCTTTTTGGAAATTGCGCGCGCCGATTGTTATATAAGCCGCCTTGCGTTTGCAAAGTCCCCATAAAACTGCGCGAGCCGCTCCGCCAGCTCCTAAAATTACCGCGTTGCAATCGTCCGGCATAAAATTAATTTCAGCCAACGCCTTTAAAAAACCTGTAACGTCAGTATTGTAACCGGTGAGCATTCCGCCGTCATTGACAATAGTATTCACAGCGCCAATAATCATTGCGTCAGAATCAACCGCGTCCAGAAATTTTATAACTGTGGATTTGTGCGGAATTGTGACATTAGCGCCGCGAAAATTTAAACCGCGCAAGCCTTCGACAGCCAACATTAACCGACCGGACTGAACCGGAATTGCGATATAGTTATAATTTGGATAGCCGGAGAATTTAAATTCCGCCAGATACATTTTAGGCGAAAGCGAATGACCAACAGGCCATCCAAGAATACCAAAATTTTTTATTTCGTCAGAAACCAAAATAGCAGCTCCCCTCAAAAAATTATCCGTTCATTTGAGAACGAGTTTTGTAGAGCAAATTCATTTTCATTTCGTAATAATTGGGCGTCATATCCAGATAATGGCGGTGCGGATTTTCAAAGCGTTGTTCTTCCTGCCAAATTTCTTTGTCAAGCTGATATTTTACATAATCGCGAATTTCTTGCAATGTTGGTAAAGTTTCAATGCGTTTGCCGTCTTTCACGTACAGTTTCAAAAGTTTTCGCGCAGTACAATTCGCAAAGGCGCGCTGTTTCCACGGCTTAACCGGATCTATATATCTGAACGGCTGAGTTAAATCAATTTTTTCATCCATTAAAGCGATCATATCGGCGACCGCGTGCCCTTGTTCGTCGTAAATGCGATAAACATTTTTCAAGCCAGGATTAGTAATTTTTTCGACATTTTCACTGACTTTGATACGCGGCACAAATTCTGTGCCATTGCCAACAGCCACAATTTTATATACCGCACCAAATACCGGCTCACTTCGCGCAGTTATTAATCGCTCGCCAACGCCGAAGCTGTCAATTTCCGCGCCTTGGTTTAAAAGTGAAGTAATTGTAAATTCGTCAAGGCTATTCGACACAACGATTTTACAATCTTCAAGCCCAGCGTCGTTCAACATTTGCCGCACGCGCTTTGAAAGATATGCCAAGTCGCCGGAATCAATTCTAACGCCCTTCAGCCTATTACCCGCCGGTTCAAGAATTTCTTTCGCAACACGAATAGCATTAGGTACACCGCTATGGATCACGTCGTAAGTATCGACAAGCAACGTGGTAGATTTCGGGTAAACTTCCGCGTAACGTTTGAACGCCTCGAACTCATCTTTAAAGTACATAACCCAGCTATGCGCCATCGTGCCGTTAATTGGAATGTTGAAAAGCTGACCGGCTGAAACAGTCGCCGTACCATTGACACCGCCGATAAAAGCTGCGCGAGCGCCGTAAATCGCCGCGTCCATATTATGAGCACGCCGCGCCCCAAAATCTGAAACAAATCTGCCTTCAGCCGAGCGCACAATTCTCCGTGCCTTTGTTGCGATTAAAGCCTGGTGATTAACCTGCGTCAAAATTGCCGTTTCGATCAGTTGGGCGTCAATCAGATCGGCTATTACCGTCATAAACGGCTCATTGGGATACATAATCGTTCCTTCGGGGAAAGCGTAAATATCGCCGTGAAATTTGAAATTGGCAAGGTAATTCAAAAATGCGTCGCTGAAAAGATTTTGCGTGCGGAAATATTCAATGTCCTCCGCCGTGAAGTGCATATTTTCAACGTATTCAATTACCTGTTCAAGACCGGCGAAAATTGCAAAGCCGCCGCCGTCCGGATTGCGCCGATAAAAAACGTCGAACGCAACGCGTGAATGCTCGCCGCCGCTTTCAAAATAGCCGTTCGCCATTGTCATTTCGTAAAAATCCATCATCATGCTAATATTGCGTTTGTCAAACTGCGTCATATCAATTCCTCCGTGCAGAATTAAAACCCGCTAGAATTTATCACATACAGCGCGCATTGTCAAAAGAAAAAAGCGCCGAGCCGATTTAGCACGACGCCTTTTTTTGGTGAAATGTGACAACCTTTTATTACTTAACAACAGCCATAGCCGCCGCAATCGCTGCTCCAAGTCCAGAGCCGCCAACATCCAAAATCGTTGTAACTTTTGATGCATTTTCACCAAGAAGTTCTTGTAATGCTTTATTGATATTTTCTTGGACAAGCGGCATTTTTTCATAGACAGAGCCATCAACCGCCACGTGTTGCTTGACAATTTCGCCGCCATTTGCACGTTGCCAAACAATTCCTACGTATGAAGCAGTCACCAATCGCGCAGAACGAATTATAATTGCCGCGTCAAGTTCTTTAACTTTTTTCAAATCGGCAAGTTCCAAATTCTGTCCGGTTTTCTCGGTAATAATCGCCGTCGCCTTTTCAAGGTTTGCGCTTTCGTCTGAAACAATTGCCGACATATCAATGGACGTGAAGTCAAATTTTTTATCGGAGCTCAAAAGCTCGGTAACTGCCATACTGAAAAGTTCGCCCATATAGCGACCGGAAACCATTTTTTCAAAACGCTGTTCACCAGGTTTCTCAGATTTTTGGTCAAGTTCCACGTCAAAGCGATTCGGCGTCAACTTCATAAAATTACCGCATTCAAGATTCAAAATCATACCGCCAACGCCAAAACCTTTTGGGTCGTGAATGCTAGATTCGAGGTAACAAGTATTGTGACCGGTGGCGTAAATTGAGCCGGTGTAAATATCAGCTTGCTTGTAAGCGGCTGACAAAAGTACAGCAACGGTATCATTGATAACCGCAACCGGAACAACATTTTCAATACCGCGTTTTTTCAATGCGTCCAAAAGCAAATCGTTGACAACTTTACCTTCAACGCCAGGCGTCGCAAATTCTTTCGTCCAAATGATAAGCCTTGCGTTATTCAAATCTTCCTGTGCGGACGGAAATGAAAAAGTATGTCCAAGATAAAATTTCGTGGTATGGTCGCCGTCAATCGCGTCGTCAATTAACTTCGCCAAAAAACCAAACATTTGATCGGCAGTGGAATTTTTTCCGATATAATCATATTCGCCAGGAATAATCAGCGGCTCGCCTACGCGCTTAATAATTTCGTAGCGACCTTCGCCGTCCAAACGCACGCGGAAAACTCTAACATTCGTGCCGCCGAAATCCAGCGCAAGGTATTCGCCGGTTTCTTTGCCGGTTGGAAGTCCAACGTAAGATTTGAGCATGCGCATTGATGAACTTTTCGGGTCGCGCAGTCCAATTTGTAAATCTTTTTGAAAGTCCGTTGCAACTTCGCGGATAAATTCAGGCGTTGCCGCAAATTCCGAAAGCACGTCTTGAAATTTGCCTTCACTAATCGCCATTAAAATCGCTCCTCTCATTCGGAAAATTATTTTTGTCGATTATAACACGCTTAAAAGCGCGGCGAAAGTATTATCTGAAAATTTTTGTACCGAATAATTATTGACAAAGATCTTCAGCCGTGTAAAATTATTTTGGAAAAAGTTTAACTGAAGCCGCATTGATTGTAGTGAAATTAAAGGAATTTAAAACTTTGTGGCGAAAGTTGAAGGAAAATGTATGCATTATTGAAGGAGGGGTAAGTCGTGATTAAGTTGACTAGGTTTAATTCTCAGACCCAAAAAAAGGGTGAATTTATTCTCAACGCGGAAGTTATTCAGATGATTGAAGAAACTCCCGATACCGTTATAACTTTAATGAACGATAAAAAGTTCATTGTTGAAGAACCCGCAGAGGAAGTTGTACGCCGTGTTATGAAATATCGCCGTGCTTTGAGACAATATTAAGTTTGGAGGAATTATTTATGGCTGATAATGAAAAAGAAGCTGCTGCTGCTGCCGCCGCCCCCGAGGGCGAAGCTGCCGCTGAACCCAAAAAGCGCTCGCCTATAATTCTGATTGCGGTTTTGGCTGTATTAGGTTTGGCTCTTGCGGTTGGAATTTCAATTTTCGTTACCACAAGGATTATGGCGGACGCTGTTAATGACGATGGCGGCGGTGAAAGTCGTCACCATGACAATGGAATTTATCTTAAATTGGGCGACCCAAAAGATGGTATTACCGTTAATGTTGGCGGTCCTCGCGCAGGAAAATTTCTTAGAGCCGGCATCGTTTTGGAAATGAATCCAGGCAGATCTTCTGTTATCAATGAAGAAACTCATACTTTCCAACCTGACGCCGAAATTAAAATTATGGACATTACAACGCAATTTTTGCGCGCTACAAAACTTGAAGAATTTGACGCAACCAAACAAGATGAGCTTAAACGGCAACTTAAAGACGCGCTTAACTCCGAACTTGGATCCGGTTCAGTCTACGAAATTTATATTACCAGTTTTATGTTACAATAAGCTTTAAAATTTTTTCCGCTTAAAGAGAGGTGAATATGGATTGCCGGATGTATTAAGTCAGGCGGAAATAGATGCTTTGCTTGCCGGTGTTATGGACGGCTCAGTTAACGCTGAAGAAGCTAAAAAAGAACCAGAGCGCAAAGTTAAAGTCTACGATTTTAAGCGCCCAGATAAATTTTCCAAAGACCAAATCAGAACGCTGTATATGATACATGAAAGCTTTGCTCGCCTTCTCAATACTTATCTTAGCACTCATTTAAGAACGCTTGTTAATGTGGACGTTGCTTCTGTTGAACAGCTCACTTATCAAGAATTTGTGCAGTCTGTGGCGAATCCAAGTTTTATAAGTATACTCGGCGTTCCGCCTTTAAAGGGCAATATTATCATAGAATTTGGTACAGAAATAGCCTTTGCATATATTGATAGAGTTTTTGGCGGCGACGGCAATACTACAATGAAGACGCGCGTTTTAACGGAAATTGAAGATGCTGTTATGCGCCGCTTTGTCAATGCTGCTATGATTCATTTTAAAGAGGCTTGGTCAAATGTTACGCCGATGAATCCTTTCTTGGAAACAACAGAATCTAATCCGCAATTCACGCAAATAGTTACTCCAAATGAAATGGTCGTTATCGTTACTGTACAAATTAAAATCGGCGACATTGAAGGTATCATGACAATTTGTATTCCTTACCTGGTATTAGAACCAATTATGCCGAGATTAACCACAACATTCTTGGTTGCCTCGTCAATTTCCAAGAGCGAAACTGAAAGCCAAGTAGCGATTATTCAATCTAAATTGGAAAAAACCGAAGTAACTTTCATAGTCGAAATTGGGGAAGTATACATAACCATTCAAGAATTTTTAACATTAGGATTTGGTGACGTTTTGAGATTAATGACAAAAGTTAATGACGATTTACCTTGTCGGATAGGCAAAAATGCAAAATTTTACTGCCGACCAGGAACTTCAGGCAAAAAGATGGCGGTGCAAATAACGCGCGTCGTAAATCCGGAGGAGGAAGAAAAGGATAATGTATAACGAATTATCACAAGCCGAAATTGACGCGCTTTTAGCGGCATCAGGCGGAAGCAGTGACGATGATGATACCCCCCCGCCGCCAGCACCAGATGGCGGTTCAGGCGCGGGCGCTCCGCCTCCGCTGCCAGCTGAAGAAGAAAATCCCGCTGCCGTTTTGTCCGATATGGAGCGCGACGCTATCGGCGAAATCGGCAATATTTCAATGGGTAGCGCGGCTACTAACCTTTCAAATCTTTTAAATCACAAAGTCGATATCACCACGCCGACGGTTGATATTATTACCATGAAAAAAATTCGAGAAAGTTACCCGATGCCATATCTTTTGGTCGAAGTAACTTACACGATGGGCATTAATGGTACGAATATCCTTGCAATCCAATCGCGAGACGCAGCGATAATTGCCGATTTGATGATGGGCGGAGACGGTACAAATCCGGACGCCACGCTCGGCGAAATTCAAATGAGCGCTGTTGGCGAAGCTATGAATCAAATGATGGGCGCAGTTGCAACGAGTTTGTCAACTATGTTCAGCAAAAAAATCGATATTTCGCCGCCGATTGTTACGCTCATTGATTTTGGCAAAGAAGATATTGTAACCGAAATGGCTAAGGATGACGAAAAGGTTGCAAAAATTTCTTTCCGCATGAAAGTTGAAGGCTTGATTGATAGCGAGATAATGCAAATTTTGCCTTTGCCGGTTGCAAAAGAATTAGTCGCGGCATTAATGGGCGGCGGAGNNAGCACCCGAACCAGCCGCACCTTCACCACCAACAGCAGCGCCGCCTCCTCCACCGCAACAAGCAGCGCCGCCTCCACCACAACCGCAGCAACCTTACCCGCCGCAACAACAGCAGCCTTATCCGCCGCCACCGCAACAACCTTATCCCCCACAGCAACCGTATCCGCAGCAACCTTACCCGCCGCCTCAATATGCACCATATCCGCCACAACAGCCGCAAGTTGTACAAGGAATGCCGCCGGTCGCGCCAGTGCAATTTGCGCCGCTTTCAATGGAGCCGGTCCAAGTCAATGAAAATAATATCGGCTTGATCTTGGATGTGCCGCTTCAAATAACTGTTGAATTGGGCAGAACAAAAAAATCTATCAAGGAAATTCTGGAGCTGTCCAAAGATTCAATTGTCGAGCTGGATAAATTGGCGGGCGAGCCGGTTGAAATTCAAGTTAATGGTCATTACCTGGCAAAAGGTGAAGTTGTTGTTATCGATGAAAATTTCGGCGTGCGTATTACAGAAATTGCAAGTCCTAAAGAGCGCGCCGCAAGATTGAGATAGTTAAAATTTGCCCTTGCCGATTTTAAATGTATGGGGTATAATGTCAAATGAGGAGAGATGAACTATGGCGACAAGAGTGTTGGTCGTTGACGACGCAGCATTTATGAGAATGATGGTTAGGGATATTTTGTCCAAAAACGGATATGACGTTGTTGGTGAAGCAGAGAACGGTATGAAAGCCGTCGAAAAATATCAAGAGCTTCATCCCGATTTGACAACTATGGATATTACAATGCCGGAAATGGACGGAATTTCCGCCGTCAAGGCTATTAGAAAAATTGACCCAAACGCTAAAATCATTATGTGCTCTGCTATGGGACAACAGGCAATGGTTATCGAGGCAATTCAAGCGGGCGCACGTGACTTTATCGTTAAGCCGTTTCAGGCGGACCGCGTACTTGAGGCGGTTCGTAAAGCTGTCGGCTGATGAATTCGAATTGGAAAATATTTCTGCCGGTTATAATCGCGCTTTTGCTAAATTTTGGCTGTGGGACTGCGGAGGCGGTCGGCGGCTATCTTTCCGGTTATGAGGAAGTCGAACCTAAACCTACCGCAGTCTCTTGGTGGTCGACGCTTGCATATCTGTTAAGTCTAGTCGCCGTTTTTGCAGTCGTGGTCGTTATGGCTTACTTCACGGCTAAATTTATCTATGTCGACAGGCGGCGGCAGAGTGTTAGAAAATTTACCGCTGGGACCGAATCGCTCTGTCTGCATAGTTGAAATGGCTGGCAGAGTATTTTTGTTAGGTGTAACTGAAGGCAATATCAATCTTCTAAGCGAAATTACCGATGACAATACGATTGAAGTCCTGCGCGAGAAAAATCAGGCGGCGAATGATATTTTTTCTCAAGATATTAATTCTATTTCAGATTTAATACAAAAAATCCCGCCAATCTTTAAGAAAAAGTGATTAGTGATTAGTGGGTAGGGAATAGTGAAAATTTCTAACCACTAAAACCTAACCATCAACTGGTGATTTAATGGCAAAATTAAAATACTTGGGCTTAACGCTAATATCATTATTAGCGCTTACCAACGCCGCAGGAGCTGAGCCAATGCTCCCAAGCGTAAGCGTGGAACTCGGCGCGGCTGATTCTCCGGAAAAAGTTTCGTCAACCTTGCAGGTAATAGCGCTTTTAACAATAATCTCAATCACGCCCGCAGTTCTGATTATGACAACTTCATTTGTCAGAATCGTCGTCGTGATAGGTTTTTTGCGCAATGCATTAGCCACTCAAAACGTACCGCCTAACCAGGTTATTTTAGGATTGGCAATGTTCATGACGTTTTACATAATGTCACCCTATTGGTCTCAAGCAAATGAACAAGGAATACAGCCGTACTTAGCAGGGCAAATTTCGCAGGAAGAAGCACTTGAAAGAACTATAGCGCCGGTACGTGAATTTATGTTCCGGCAAACCCGCGAATCGGATTTAGCACTTTTCGTGAACTTAGCAGACGCCGAAAGACCGGAAACTCAAGATGAAGTCTCAACCTTCGTACTTATACCGGCATTTATGATTAGCGAGCTGAAAACAGGCTTTGAAATTGGCTTTATGATTTACGTCCCGTTCATTGTTATTGATATGATCGTAGCAACGACGCTTATGTCAATGGGTATGATGATGTTGCCGCCGGTTATGATTTCGCTCCCGTTCAAAATTCTGCTATTCGTCATGATTGACGGCTGGCACTTGCTAATTAACTCATTAATCGTAAGTTTTAGGTGATTAAAAATGTCAGGGGATTTGGTAATTCAACTTGGGCAAGAAGCACTGATGATTGTGCTCATAGTTTCCGCGCCAATGCTCGGCTTAGGTTTGACTGTCGGCTTAATGGTCAGCGTCTTTCAAGCAACCACTTCAATTCAAGAGCAAACGCTGGCTTTCATACCAAAAATTATAGCGGTATTCGTGGCAATTTTGATTTTCGGTCCCTGGATGTTGAGCGTTATGGTTGAATTTTTTGCTGGCATTTTTGTAAATTTACCAATGCGAATTAGTTAAAAATGACTGAGATTGATTTTTTTGACATAATACAGGGGCAAATTGCGGCGTTTTTGCTCGTTTTGACGCGCACCAGCGGAATTTTTTTCATTTCGCCATTTTTCGGCAGTTTAAATATTCCTGTACAAATCCGCGCGGCTGTGGCTATCGTTATGGCGGTTGTAACTTTTCCGGTTATCGTCAAAGAGACTGTTGTAACTGCGCCCGATACGCTTTTAATGTTTGCTGGAACTATCGCGCAGGAATTATTTATTGGCTGGTTGATTGGCTTTATCGCCTACGTTGCCTTCGCCGCTATTAATATGTCCGGTAAAATTATGGATATGCAGGTAGGTTTTTCCGTTGCAAACGTCATGGATCCGACTTCCGGTCAGCAGTCTCCGCTTATCGGAAGTTTTCTTTATAATTTGGCTATAATTTATTTTTTAGTTGCAAATGGACACCATATGCTTATTGCGGCGCTGGCTGATAGTTTTCAGCGAATACCTTTGGACGGGCTGATTTGGAATGCATCTCTCACAAATTTAATCGCTGATTTTACGGCGGGAGTTTTTTTAACCGGTATGAAAATTGCAATGCCGGTTACTTTTGCAATTTTAATGGTTAATGTTGGAATGGGAATTTTAGCCCGCACAATGCCGCAAATGAATATCTTCGTCATTGGTATTCCTCTCCACTTGATGATTGGTACTTTTATGCTGTCGATGTTAATGCCATTTTACATTTTGTTCTTGGACGTGATGTTTAATGAAATGTACGGGAATATTACCGCTGCACTTAGATTAATTTCACCGTGACGAAAAACGCCGTTATTGAACTTTTTCTTGGACGTGATGTTTAATGAAATGTACGGAAACATTATCGCTACGCTCTGACGAATTATTTTTTGATATACAGCGATTTGCGGAAGGTGACAAAACTGAAGAGCCGACCGATAAAAAGCGACGCGACGCCCGAAATAAAGGACAAGTTGCTAAAAGTCAAGAGCTTAACGCCGCTTTCGTATTGCTTGCCGGTTTTTTCGTAATTCGTGTTTTGTGGGAATACATTTATGGTAATATCGCCGAGTATTCAGCGTACATTTTCGCAAATTTGGCGACGGTCAGCGTTTCCTACGAATCAATCATGGAATTATTTTTAGGAATGATACTCCTCTTGCTGAGAACCGCATTGCCGATAATGCTTGGGATTATGATTATCGCGTTGGGAATAAATTTTTTTCAAGTTGGATTCGTTATCTCCACTGAAAAACTTGAGCCAAAACTTGACAATTTAAATCCAATTAATGGCTTCGGAAGAATTTTTTCAAAGCGCTCACTCGTCGAAATGTTTAAATCGCTGTTCAAAATTTTGGTTATCGGATTTTTTCTGTACCTTTACTTGAAGGACGAAATACCGTTCATGCCGTATTTTATATCATACGATTTGGCGCATAGTTTAGCGGAAATTGCGGACAAAATTTTTACGATGGCGTTTCAAGTCATAGCGGTTATAATGGTCTTGGCGGCGGCGGATTACGCCTATCAGCAATGGCAAACCACGCAGGATTTGATGATGACCAAGCAGGAAGTCAAAGACGAATACAAACAAACTGAAGGCGATCCGCAAATCAAGGGCAAAATTAAACAGAAACAGCGGCAAATGGCAATGAGCCGAATGATGCAGGAAGTCCCAAAGGCTGACGTTATTATCACGAACCCGACGCATTTTGCAGTTGCGTTGCTCTATGAAAAAGGCATGCCCGCGCCTAAAATTGTTGCTAAAGGACAAGACTTAGTCGCGCAGAGGATTAAAGACATTGCCCGCGAAAATAACATTACAATCGTGGAAAATAAACCACTGGCACGCGCGCTATATCAAACTGTGGAGATTGGCGATTTCGTGCCGCAGGAATTATATCAAGCCGTAGCTGAAATTTTAGCCTACGTATACAAGCTTAAGAAGAAAAAAATTCCGTCAAACAAGGCGGCGTAAATCGAAAGGAGCGAAGTAAATGGCTGCACCCGATGAAAGTTTACAAGGCAGCGGCTCAATGACTTTGGGCGGATTCATACAAAAGTACAGCGACGTTATAATTGCCGTGACGCTGGTAATGATTGTCATAATGATGATAATCCCGTTGCCGACTGCGCTCCTTGACGTGCTGATTTGCTTGAATATCACAATCGCGCTTGTCGTCATAATGAGCGCAATTTACAATGAAGAGGCGCTTGACCTATCGGTTTTCCCGTCTTTGCTGCTTGTGACAACACTGTTTCGATTAGCGCTGAATATTTCTTCCACGCGACTTATTCTGATTAATGGATACGCGGGCGAAGTTATCACGGCTTTTGGTAATTTCGTCGTTGGCGGCAATCCGGTTGTCGGTTTCATTATGTTTATTATTTTGGTTATCATTAATTTTATCGTCATTACAAAAGGTTCAGAGCGCGTTGCTGAAGTTTCGGCGCGTTTTACATTGGACGCTATGCCTGGTAAGCAAATGGCTATTGACGCTGATTTGAATCAGGGCGCAATTACCGACGCGGAAGCTAAAGTTCGCCGTGAAAAAATTCAACGCGAAGCTGACTTTTTCGGCGCTATGGACGGTGCGTCAAAATTCGTCAAGGGCGATGCTATTGCCGCGATTATAATTATGTTGATAAATATTGGCGGCGGCTTTGTAATTGGTATGGTGCAGCGCGATATGGACGCGGCGGCGGCTCTGCAAACTTACACGTTGTTGACGGTTGGTGAAGGTCTTGTCAGCCAAATTCCGGCGCTGTTGATTTCAACTGCAACTGGTATCATTGTTACGCGCGCGGCGTCTGAAGGCAATTTAGGCTCAGATCTTGTCAAACAGCTTTTCAATAACGAGCGAATTTTTTTCATAAACTGCGGCGTTTTAACGATGCTTGCGTTAGTTCCAGGTTTGCCTGGCGTGCCGTTTTTCAGTTTAGCGGTAATTTGCGGATTTATCGGTTACAGTTTGCATAGAAAATCGGCTGTTGTCCAAGAAGAGCAAGTTGACGAAAAAGAAACTCAAGCTAAAGCAGAGGCAACGCGCCCCGAAAATATTGTTTCGCTGTTGCAGGTCGATCCGATGGAACTTGAAATTGGTTATTCGCTGATTCCGCTGGTTGATACCGGACAGGGCGGCGATTTACTTGATAGAATTGTTATGATTCGTCGACAATGCGCGCTTGAACTTGGTTTAGTTGTGCCGACGATTCGTATCCGTGATAACATTCAGATTAAGCCGAACTCGTATATTATCAAGCTGAAAGGAATGGAAATTGCGCGCGGCGAATTAATGCTTGATCATTTCTTAGCGATGAATTCCGGCACAGTTTTTGAAGAAGTTCCTGGTATTGAAACGACCGAGCCTGCATTTGGACTTCCGGCGCTGTGGATTCCAGAAAGTGAGCGTGAACAGGCTGAATTGAACGGCTACACGGTTGTTGACGCGGTTTCAGTTTTGGCTACGCATTTGACCGAAGTTATCAAGCAACACGCCTCTGAAATTCTTGGGCGTCAAGAAACTCAAAATCTTATTGACAACCTTGCAAAGACGCATCAATCGCTTGTCAACGAAGTTATTCCTGAATTACTCGGCGTCGGCGAAGTGCAAAAGGTTTTGGCTTACTTACTCGACGAAAGAATTTCAATTCGCGATATGGCAACGATTATGGAAGTTTTGTCCGATTATGCGCGCGTCACGAAAGACCCAGAAATTTTGACTGAATATGTGCGTCACGCTATGGCGCGGCAAATTACTCAAATGGTCGTGCAGGATAACACTTTGGCATGCATTACGCTTGATCCTGGTTTGGAAAATAGAATTGCAGGCGGCGTCCAACGCACTGATCACGGCTCGTATGTAAATCTTGACCCCGATTCAATGCGGCGTATGATTTCTTCGCTCAATGCTGAATTAGAAAAAATGACGAATATGGGTTATCCGCCGGTTATTTTGACAAGCCCCGCTGTTCGTCTGTACTTCAGAAAATTAGTAGCGCGTTCTGCGCCAGGACTTACGATTGTTTCACACGCGGAAATCAGCCAATCGGTAGAAATTCAAATTTTGGGCGTTGTAAGATTGTGAGGTGAATTTTAATTGCAGATAAAAGTTTTTAAAGCCGGCTCAATGAAAGATGCACTTGCGGCAATGAAGGCGGAACTTGGACCAAACGCGGTGATTCTTCACAGCAAAAAATATCGTGAGAGCGGGCTTTTAGGTTTTCGTAGCAAAGAAGTTGTTGAAATTACCGCCGCGCTTGATGAAGATACACCTGCCTCTGAGAGCGCACCAAAACCTGCTAGCGCGCCGCCACCGCCACCTAAACCAAATATGTCTCCAACTATGGCAAATGCCCTTCTGAGCCGCTATAAAAGTACTACGCCCGCTCCAAAAGCCGCGCAGACTGAATCTAATTTTAAAAATGTTTTTGATAATGAAACAGCGCCGGTTGAAATTGAATCACAATCTGACGCAGAAATTTTGCAAGATGAGCCGAAAAATCCGACTAAAACTGCTGCGTCAAAAATTGATAAATCCGAGCCTAAACCTAAAAGTGAAAGCTTGCGAATGCCAACTGAAGACGAAAGTCCGGAGCAAGCTAAAATTCGTCGCCTTGAAGGGGAACTCGCGCAGATGAAGGCGATGTTAGCTGAAGTTCTCGGCAAGGAAAGTGCTAAAGGTGGGATTAGCCTTCACGAAGCGCTGAAAATGCAGGAAGTTAGCGAAGAAATTTTAACTGAAATGGCGTCAAATGCTGGCGCGGGCGATACGCTTGTTGATTGTCAATCCAGCGCCGCCAAATGGACGCTTTCAACTTACATCAATGAGCACCTGAAATTTTCGGACGGCATAAAATTAAATCGGCATGGCGTCAGAATTGTAGCGCTATTAGGTACGACCGGCGTTGGCAAAACTACCACGCTTGCGAAAATTGCTGCGCGATTTGTGCTTGATAGTAACAGTTCACTCGCGCTGATAACTGCTGATACTTACAGAATTTCAGCCGTCGAACAGCTCAAAACTTATTCAGATATTCTCGGCTTGCCGCTGGAAGTTGTTTACACGCCGCAGGAACTGGCTAATGCGATTGAGCAATACAAAAATAAAGATTTGATTTTGATTGACACGGCGGGGCGCAGTCAGCATAACGATTTTCAAATGAAAGAGCTGGTTGATTTTCTTGCTGTTAATCCGCGCATTGAAAAGCATTTGGTTCTAAGTTCCACGACGAAATTAACTGACGCGCAGGAAATTTTGAAAAGATTTTCCGCCGTTGCTCCCGAAAAAATTATCATTACAAAAATTGATGAGACCGGCAGTCTTGGTATGGTTTTAAATCTGCTCCGCAATGAAAATATGTCAATATCCTATGTGACGACGGGGCAGAGCGTCCCAGATGATATTGAAGTGGCAAGCGCCGACGTTTTAACAAATATTTTTATCAGAAAAGCGGCGGGCTTGAAATCTTAAAACTTAGGCAATAAAAAAAGCCAATGTACCTAACAATCGTTAAGCGCATTGGCTAATTTTTTTTGCTTTATTTGAGGTCTGGACGTAACAATTTAGCGTCGCCCAAATAGACGTGGTGAATATCTTTCAAATCTTTATCGAGGTCAGCCAAAATCAAAACACGAATACACATCGGCATAGCTCCTTCAACAAAAGTTTCTTGCGCGTCGAAAAGCGGCACGAAATTAAATCCTGGCAACTGTCTTAAGCCTGCAGTTGGAAAAGCGGCGGTTAAATCTTTG
>CAJOIA010000040.1 GCA_905234505.1 uncultured Selenomonadaceae bacterium | reverse complement strand
GTTAAATTCAGACTCGGAAAAAATGAATCCATCTGATTGAAAAGCGCCTCGCCTTCGCGAATGTTAAAAACCGTCTGAATATAAGTAACAGTGCCGCCGCGTTTAACGCTAATCAAGCCAGAAGTTTTTGGGTGCAAAGTGGTATTCTCAAATTTCACCGAGCCAGTCAGATACATATTATAAAAGCGCGAGCTGTAAAAATGAACTTTATCACCGAGATTAACTGTAACGTCCATTAAAATTTCCGGCAACGGCGAATCAGATTCTGGAATTGCAGTAACGCTAACTAAACATTTATCAAAGTCCACGTATCCTGAAATTTTCGGCATAGTTTGACGCCAAAAGCTTTCCTCAGTCAAATTAAATTCGCCATTTATCGGACCGTTGAAAAATGCGCTCTGAATATCCAGCGCATTTGCAACTAAATCGAAATTATAATTGTTGATCGTATAATCGGCAAAACTAAATCCGCCCGTGACTTCAAAATTGCCCGAGCCGATATTTCCTACAAATTTTTCAATATCAAAGCGGTCGCCTTTAAATTGCGTCGCGATATTTATATGCTCAATATTATTGCTCATGCCCTTGATTTTCACAGAGCCATCATTGAGCGAAATTTGCCCATTAACCTGCGGACGCGACGCCGTGCCAGTCACAACCAAATTGCCGCCCATTTTTCCAACAGCCCAAGCAACCATATTATTCATAACCGGTAACAAACTTAAATCTGCGTCGTCAAGCGAAACTTTCAAATTCATCTGGTCATTTAAAGCATAATGTTTGCCTGAATCCATTGTCAGCGCTTGAATAGGAATTGTCCCCTGCGCTCGTACTTGGTAAAGTTTATCGCTAATTTCGCGCCGCACAATAAATTCTTTGACGTTGAAAACCCAATTTTTAAGCAAAACATTCGCGCTCATTAAATCGAAAGTTGAACCCTTAATGCCGCCGGTCGCCGTCCAAATAAATTCACCGTCCGGATTGTCAATAGTACCGTTAACTTTCGCGTCAACGTTGGTCGTGCCGGTAAATTCAGCGTCAATCCCAGCCACTGCGCCGATCATTGCCAATTCCAAATTCGTAGCCTTGCCGACAAGTGCCAGAGGACCAGCTAAGTTAGCCGTGCCGCGAATGTCAAATTCACCAGCCGCGCCTTGTTTTCCTGCAAATTTTTGCACATACACAACTTGATTAGCCAAATTAACATCCAATTTGACATCGTGCAAATCAGAACCTGCCAGTTCACCTTTCAAAATTTCGCCTTTCAATCTGCCTGAAGGATTTTCCATCGTACCAGCAATAATAATTTCGCTACTCAATTTGCCCGTGAGAATTTTAGTTTCTTTATTCGCCAGCGCCGCCAGCTCAGGAATATCAACTTTTCGAACTTCCACTTTGCCGTTAATATTTTTTGTTTGCGTATTTCCGGAAAGTTGCACAGAATATAATCCATTGTCTTGATAAAAATTAAAATCCTCCAGCGCAATTTGTAAACCGACGCCAGGCGTATTCTTCGCGCTGATATGCCCTTGTACTGCGTGAATTTCAACGCCATTTAAAACAAACGCCGGAGCCGTCAATTGCCCGTCAAAAATTTGCTCTTTCAAAAAATTGCCCTTGAACGCGCCCGCAAATGTGCCGTGACCGGAAACAATATAATCATTTGGAAATTTACCTTGAAAGCGCTTCAAATCAATGTCGCGCCCTTCAACTGTGAAATCCATATCGTAAGTTTTCAAATCCAATGTGCCATTCAAAACCATATCGACCATAGGCGACGTCACGACAAAATCTTGAAGTCGCACGATATTTCCATTAACATAATAATCGCCGCGCAAACTTGTAAGCAATATTGTATCAAAATCACCAAGTTTGAAAGAGCCATAATTAAATTCAGCGTAACCTACAATGTGAGGATTGTCCAGCGTGCCGGTGATTCTGATTGTGTTGTCGATGTTGCCGGTTACTTTAAAATCGTTGGTTATGAGCGTGATAATATTTTCCACGCGCGCTCCGATCGTGTCAAGCCGCAGATTGATAGTTTTATCGCCTTTGAGATTAACAACGCCATCAATGACAGTCCAAATTAGCTTGCCGCTTTTTTCAAGTTCGAATTTATCAACGCTTAAATTATCCAAACTTCCTGAAGCCGCGATTTCAATCGAATCATACGGCTGATTGAAAAACATACCAACAAAACCGTCGTGATTTGTGCTGTCAACTGCCGTCAGATTAATTTCAACCTCCGGATTATCAATATTGCCATTAACCGAGCCTTTGAAGTCGCTCAAGCCGCTAACATCAATCAGTGCGTCGAATTTTTTTGCCAACGCTAAATCCACGTGCGAGCCGTAAAATTCCAAGTTCAATTTATTTTTGTCAACAATCGTACCCTCGAGATTAAATTTGCCGCGACCTGGCAATTGCACATTCAAATAATCAATCTTCACATCGTCATCACTAACAAAAAAAGACGAAGAAACGCCATCAACCGCGAAATTTTCATAAGACGCATTTTGAATCGTTGCCTCGCCAAAAATTTTCAACGTGGTTAAATCAGCGCCAATTCCATTCAGTGCCACGTCAGCCAAAACAATTCCATTAGCGTTTAAATCAATATCAAAAAAATCTTTGACCTGCGCGAGATTAATATCAGCCGCTTTAACGTGAGCATTGTAGGCTAATTTTTGTGCTTGAACTTCCGCTTCACCGCGCAATGAGCCGCCGAAACTTTCAGCGTAAATTTCGGAAATTGAAACGGCGTTGTCAAAATATTTCACGTGAGCTTTGAGGTTCTGCGCGGAAATTTTATCGTACACCAGATAATTTGAAGAAATATCGCCTTCAACTTGCGGATTTTCAAAAGTTCCAGCTAAATGCGCTGCGAATTGCACCGCGCCCTTAATGCCGAGATTTTCAATAATTGCCGCCGGTTCAAAACTATCAGATTCAGCGTCAATATCAAAAAACGGCTTATCGGTATCCGTGCGAATAGCGCCGGAGACCTTAGCCGTCTGAGAGTTTGCTTGCGCTTGAGCAACAAAATTAATTTCGGCGTCAGTGAAACGCGCGCTGGCGTCGATTTGTTCAACTTCAGTATCTTCAACTTTCACCGCGCCGTCCGCGAGATTTGCAGAGCCGCTATAGCTCAAAACGTCGCCGCGATTCAAAATATTTAAAATGACATTGCTAACAGTGCCGCCGCGAATTTCAACATTTTCTGGCAGCGTTAAAAGATTTTCAGGCAAATAATATAAAATTTTCGTTACGTCAGCGGTATCAATTTTAGCTGTAACGATCTGATTTTCCAAGCCGACGGTACCGATGGCGTCAATTTTGCTACCGAGTGTTTCAGCTTCGATTTTCACGTCAACTGCATTCATATTCGCGCAGTCCGCCGAACCTGAAATATTTTCAACCGCGATATTTTTGCCGTCAAACGCCGCATTTAAAATTCCGTCAGACAGAAAAATTTTCGCGCCAAAATTGCTTTCGCCGCTGTCTTTCGGCTTGATGTCGTTGAAATTCCAAGAATTATCTTCGTGCTTAATCAAATTAGCTTGCGCGCCGGTAATATTTATTTCGTCAATCGCGCCCGCGCCGTCATAATAAAATCCAAGCAATTTAAATGACACTTTTGTCAAATCAGCTTTTGCAATGAGCTCTGAATTTTTATCGAAAACTTCAATGTCGCGCAGGACAAGTTGACTGCCCTTGAGCGTAGAAAAATTCCAGTACTCAATTTCAGCCTTGCCAATTTTAACGGGCGTATTTAAAATTTCGGACGCCTTTTCTTCAGCAAATGGAATAATTTTTTCTAAAAGAGCGTCACGCTGCGAATTTAAAATGAATCCGCCGATAAACGCGGCGACAATCAGCAATGCACTGAGTGCCTTAAAAATCGCATTCACGGATAACGCTCCTTTCTGCGTTAATTTATTCTAAAAGCATAGGCTCCGCGTCAGATAAATCAATGGTGACTGGCGGAGCGGCGTCTTCCATTTCGGGAACTTCGGAAGCTTCGGGCGTCAATGCAGCTTCTTCGCGAGCTTCTTCAGCAGATTTGCCTTCGGCTTCGGCAGAAACATACCTTACAACGTCAATACTTACCGGAATACCCATGGCCTTGTCAAGCGCTGCCTTAGCCGTGTTGTAGGTATAAAGTGCCGTGTAATAATTATTCTTTGCTTCAGTCAATTTTTCGCTGGCGTCCATAACGTCAAGATTCGTACCGACGCCCGCTTGATAACGAACAACCGCGATTTTATAATCTTCCTCAGCGCTGGCAATGGCAACTCTGGTTGTGGAAATATTTCTTTCAGCCGCGTGCAATGTCAAATACGCCGATTGCACTTCAAGTTGGACAGCTTCGCGCAGTTCTGCCGCTTGCTCGATAGTTTGATTGAGCGCGGCAGTTGCAGAATTAACTTCTGCCTTTGTTATGCCATTGTCAAAAATATTCCAACTGGCGCTAAATCCCATCGTCCAAGAATCTGAATAACTATCGCTGAAAGGACTTTTGCCATTTAAGCCTTTTGAAGCAATAGCATTAACGCTAGGCTTACTGGAAGATTTCGCCGCGCGCACGCCAGATTCCGCTTGTTTAATAGCAAATTCAGCAGCGGCAACGTCGGGGCGATTTTCCAATGCAAACGCAACGCAATTAGCCAAATTCAGATTGTAGCGCGTGTAAGTTAATTGATCTTGAGCGCGCAAAATCGTATCGGCAGGCAGCAAAAGATAATTGCTGAGCGTGGCAACCGCAATGTCATAATCATTTTGAGCGGTAACTAAAGACTGTTGTGCATTAGCCAAACGAACTTGAGAGGATAAAACGTCAGCCTTAGCAACTGTACCGGCTGCAAATTGCGCGTTTACGTTACTCAAGTGCTCAGTCAAAGTCTGTACATTTTCTTCATCAACTTCAATCTGATTGCGCGCCCTCAAAACGTTGTAATAATAATTTGTAGCGGTTTGTTTAACTGTTTGAAGTGTATTTTCAAGCGTCAAATCAGCAGAGTTAATACCATAGCGCGCGGAAATTCTGCCTTCCTTGTAACGGTCGCCAGCATAAAGTGGCAACGTGACCGAAGCGGTATTTCCAAAAAGCCTATGATCATAACTGCGATATTGACTGCCGCCAACAGCTTCAGCTTGAGTTGACCAACTTACTACAGGACCGGTTTGACGCCGTGCCTCTCTATACGCCCAATAAGCAGATTCGCGGCTGGAAATTGACCTTTTGATTGTGCGGTTATTTTCAAGGGCGCGCTGAATTGTTTCGTCCAAATTTATATCAACAACATCAATAGCGCTGACTGTGCCGATATTTAGCGAAAAACTCATAACGCCCGCCAGAATTGCACCGGCTAATTTCTTTTTAATACGACTAGGAAATTTCAAATTACTCTCCTCCTTAAGAAACTAAAATTCTTTTTTAATCCCAAAATATGCGGCGCGTTCGTCTTTATTAACGGCGTGCCACTCACCGAGAATATAAGTTGAATCGGCGACTTTGTATTGAGATTTCAAGCGAACTTTAACGTCATTTAAATCGTAAGCTTCGGCAGAAAATTTCCATTTGTCGCCCGCAAATGCGTCAACTCCTAAACCAACCTTGCCAGCTACAATCCCTGCGCGAGCTCCAAAATCTTCACTCAAAAATTTGCCAACCTGCGCATTTAATTTTGAACTATCGCCAATATCTTCAACGCCCAAATTTAAAGTGGTATCATTCATGGCAACTTGAAGAGCCAAATTGGTATTCCAATCAGAATTTTTACCGCTGTACAGAATATCAACTGACGGCGTGAATTCAATTTGCGAAAATTTATCACCCGCGCCTTGAAATTTTTCCAACATGCTATCGGCGCGCTCAGTCAAATTTCGAGCGTTGCTAATGGTGATTTTCATATCATCGGTAACTTTTGGGTCACCAACAAATTTATCAATATTTTCCGCTGTATTGGCAATACTTTTGGACATCGCAGAAATATTTGTTAAGGTATTTTTTAAGTCAGTCACAGTTTGAGGGTCGCCCGCGAATTTATCAAGATTTGCCGTCATATGCTCAACATTCGCCATACTCGCGTTCATAGTTGCCAAAAGCGTATTAAGTTGCGTCGCCATCTGATTAATATTCTGCTCGTTATCTTTTGAAACGCGCTCTAAATTCGCCATTAAACCATTCATATGCTCAGAGGCGCCTTTCATATTATCGCTCATTTCGACGATAGATTTTTGAAAAGTTTCATTACCGACAATATCTTCAACCGACTGCAACAGCTTTTCAACCTTCGACAAAACTTTATCGATACCGTCAAACATTTTATTCATATCGGCTTCTTCAGTTACGTTAATGTGATCGCCGTCGCGCAGATATTCTCCTTCGTCCTTGCCAGGCGTAATGTTAACAAATTTATCGCCCATAACGCCCACGCTTAAAACCGTCGCTGTGGAATTATCGGGAATTTTAACGTCTTGGTTAACTTTTAAAGTCACGGTAACGCCGCCGCCGTCATTTTCAATGCGCTCAACTTTTCCAACAGGCACGCCGCTAAGCCGCACGTCCGCCTGATTTTCCAAACCAAGCACTTGCTTAAAGCCGGCATATAAAGTTATATTTTTTTCTGCGCCAAAATGAATATCGCCAATCCCAATCAACGCTGCACCAAGCATGGCAATTCCGCCAATCGCAAACGCTCCAACTTTCGCTTCTACTGACACGTTACCACTCCTTTCTTAAACAATCCCGCGTAAAAACTCCTTTACTCGTGTGTCATTTATCTTTTTAAAATTTTCAACATTGTCAATAGCTATCAATTCTCCATTATAAACCATAGCAATTCTATCCGCAATGTGACAGGCACTAATCATATCGTGCGTCACGACAATGCTGGTAACTTTCAAAAGGCGCTGCGTCGATATTATCAATTCGTCAATTTTGTTCGTGGTAACGGGGTCTAAGCCAGAACTCGGCTCGTCATAAAAAATAATTTCCGGACCAAAGGCAATCGCTCGCGCCAATGACACGCGCTTTTTCATACCGCCGCTAAGCTCGTTTGGCATCAGATTTTCAACATTTTCTAAACCAACTTGATTCAACTTTTCGCGCACAATCCCACGAATTTTATCTTTGCTGAAATTGGTATGCTCAACTAAACCAAATGCAACATTATCGCCAACTGTCATGGAATCGAACAGCGCCGAATATTGAAAAACCATTCCCATTTTGAGACGAACTTTATTAATTTCTTCGTCGCTCATTTTGGAAATTTCTTCGTCACCAATCCAAATTTCGCCTTCAGTAGGTTTAATCAGTCCGATCATCAATCGAAGCAAAGTGGATTTGCCACTGCCAGAGCCGCCAATTATCGCCAGCGTTTCGCCGTCAGCAATTTCAAGGTTGATATTTTTAAGCGCGGCTTTTTCGCCGAAGTACTTGCTGACATTTTTTAGCTTAATCATTTAGTCACCATAAATAATAAAAGTCAAAAGTGCATTCAAAATAAAAATAACAATAATGGAAGAAACAACCGTTTTGGTCGTAGCTTTACCAACGCCCTCTGCGCCGTCGGGACAATTCAGCCCGTAATAGCAACCAAGAACCGCAATTACATTTCCAAAAAAAATTGCTTTAATTAAGCCGCCCGTCAAATCGTACGTATCGGCGAAAATCTGAATTGAATTAGTATAAATCGTTGAGCTAATGCCAGAATAATGAACCGCTACAATCCAGCCGCCGAAAACTCCAATGACATCGCCAAAAACAGTCAGAATTGGAATTACAATCATGCAGGCTATCATTCGCGGCACAATTAAATAATCAACCGGACTAACCGCCATAACTCGCAGCGCGTCAATTTGCTCAGTAACTTTCATTGTTGAAATTTCAGCGGTAATTGCTGCGCCAACGCGCCCCGCACAAACTACGCCGACTAATACCGGTCCAAGTTCACGGCTAATCGCTATGGTGATTATTCCGCCAACCGTCGATTGAGCGCCAAATCTGATAAGTTCATGCGCCGTTTGCAAAGTGAAAACAACGCCGGTAAAAAGCAATGTCAATGAAACGATTAATAAAGAATCTGCGCCAAGGTGAGACATTTGCGCGATAATGTGGTTAATTCGCGGCTTGTGGCGAAGTTGCTTCATTGTATCGATATAAAGCAAAATCACTCTGCCAAAATCTTCACACCAATTAATTATAAACTTACCAATAATTTCAAGAAAACGAATAAACAAAGTCCCACCTCCAAAGCATTATCTTTTTTTTGGAGAATGTGGCAAGGATTGTACAGGAATATTGGCGATAAGAGCAACACTTTCAGAATCCTTTTCAAAAGTAATTGCCATTGCACTTGTATTAATGTCCATGTATTTTGAAATGACGGCAATAATATCAGCTTTGAGTTGCTCCATAACTTCGGGGGAAACAGTGGCGCGGTCGTGAATAATCACAAACTGAAGACGCTCTTTGGCGATTTGACCGGATTTTTTTTCGTTCATGCCTAGAAGTCTTTTAAAAATCTCCAGCATTAGCCTCCCTCCTTACAACATGCCGAATAGGCGTTTTAATTTTTTAAAGAACCCTTCTTTAGGTGGTTTGAGAAACGGAATATTTTCGCCGCAAATCCTACCGACAATATTTCTGTAAGCTTGACCAGCAAGCGATTCATTAAGCGCAACGACCGGCTCGCCCTTATTCGTGGCAGTGACAATTAGCTCATCGTCAGGAATTTGCCCAATGCATTCAATCGACAAAATTTCATTAATATCAGCCATATCAAGCATATCGCCTTTTTCAACCATCTGCGGGCGAATGCGATTGACAATCAGCTTAATATTTTCTTTATCAGCGCGTCCAAGCTCGCCAATAATTTTATCGGCATCACGAACCGCCGCAACTTCCGGCATTGTAACCACTATTGCCACGTCAGCCGCAGCTATCGCAGTTTTAAAACCTTGCTCAATTCCAGCGGGGCAATCGATAATGATAAATTCGAACTCATTTTTCATTTCGTTGCAGAGTTTAACAAGTTGTTCCGGCGTAACTGCAGATTTATCTTGAATCTGTGAAGTTGGCAGGAGGAACAGCGAATCATATTTTTTGTGGCGAACAAGGGCTTTTTTATAGGGAACGCGCCCGCTGGTTACGTCAACCAAATCATACATAATCCTATTTTCAAGCCCAAGTATTAAATCCAAATTTCTAAGCCCTGTGTCGGTGTCAATGAGCGCCACTCTATTTCCGCGCAATGCAAGCCCAACGCCAATATTCGCCGTCGTCGTTGTCTTACCGACACCACCTTTGCCGCTTGTAACAACTATTATTTCGCACATAAATTTGAACCTCCGATTGGGAGTTATAGTCGAAAAAAATTACAACGCGCCGATTATTTTATCTTATAACCGGCTCGAAAACAATATACCCATTTTTGATGGACGCCTTTTCGGCGCTCTCAACTTTTTGAAGATTATCCGGCGGACGCGCTATGATATTTGCGATGCGAATTTGCATAGGACGCAATTTATCCGCCACAATGCAAGCATTTTCGTCGCCAAATGCACCCGCATGAACCGTTCCGCGACAAGCGCCGCGAATGTCAATACTGCCGCCCGCTATTACTTGTGCGCCTGGATTTACATTGCCAAAAATCAGTACCGACGATTCAGTTCTAATTTCTTGCCCGCCGCGCAATGTCCGATTTAAAATGTAAGCCGGTTTTGCTTTTTCAACAATTTTTGTCACCGGCTCAATGGGTTTTTCCTGCGTAAATTTCGGTTCTTTCAAATCAGTACTAAAGAGCATTCCGTGCCGATTAAACATTCTTTTTAGCTTTTCATTATGCTCATCGTCGAAATAATCTTTTGGAGCAAAAACCGTCGTGCCGCGTATAAAAAATTTGTCGCCGGTTTGAAGCTTATCAAGAAGCGTCGATTGCACTTCGTCAAAGCTAGCGTCTTTGTCAAAAATGAGTTGCAGCCCAGATTTTAAACCCCGAATCTTAACAACTTCACTCAATCTTATCACCGCCTTATTTTTTTTAATAGAGGCATTCGCCCAAATTTCCGCCTATAATTATACAATATTTGAAAATAATTGCTAGACTTTTTACAGTTTTTTTTCATAAAAAATATTTGACGCAATAAAAAAAGACGGTCGAAACCGCCTTTAAAATTTTTCGCGCCAGAAATGAAAATTAGGTTGTTGCCGGTTCAAAGCCGTAGTCCCAATGTGAAAATGACATTCGCACGCTGGCATCGGGATTTATTTCAGTTTGAGCATCAATCGGCGGATTGATAAGCAATTCGGAAATTGTATTTGAACCGTCGCCGTTGCCGACAATGTAGCTTAAAAAGTTTGTAGTGAGCTTTGTTTGATTTTGGAAAGTTAGATGCACGTCATCAGAAAAAAGCTCAAGTTCGGTTTCCGTTGCGTAATCAAGGGATCTTTCGGGAATGGCGTTTTCAAATGAAAGTCTGTCTGAAGTTATTGACATATCGGCAAAAATAATGCCGTCAGCTTCGCTTCCAATAACGAAAGAATCTCTGCCGTCACCGCCCGCTACTGTTACGTTGTCGCCGGTTACGTTGAGAGTATCGCCGTTGCTTGTCGCGGTTACATTCCAGTTATCGGGAATGATTATATTTTGCCTGAAATCATTTGAATCATCGGCGATATAAATTTTGTCATTCGTGACAGTACCAACAACTTTGATATTTTCAATATCGCTAACATCCCATTCGCAGATAAAAGCGCTGCCCTCTGAAAATCCGGCGTCGACCCACTGATATTCCGGAACACTGGGAACAAACATTGCGTAATTTTCGGAAGTGCCGCCATTGGGCTCGCCTTCCGCACAATTTACATAAGTTATCTCGTCGCCATTAACCCATTTCCAATGACCTTCAGATTCGGCATCGGATAAACCGAAAAATGCGCTATCGTAACCGGCGTTTTTCATGTAATCATAAACTGCAATATTTTCAGCCTCATCATTAATGACAGCTAAATGTCCGCCCATACGTTCACAGAAAGCCTTTGCGTCTTCCCAGCTTGATTGATTTGTATAAATGCCGTAGTAATGCCCATTGTACTTGTAAGGAGTAAAGCCCAACGAAATGAAAGTTGTATCTGTCAAAAAAGTTTTTGAGCCGTTTTCGTCGGTTGTTGAAGAGAGCAGGAATACGCCCGCTTCGCCGTCCGGTACGTCATTAAGATTGACTGTAATAGCTTCTAGTTGACCTACAATATCTTCAGCAATGGTTTCAAAGATTTTTGTATAATCCAAAGTACTTATATCATAAAAATCACCGCCGGTAGCGTTAGCAATGGGTTTATATTCGTCATAGCAGCTATTAGTGTAACCGCTATCCATTTCTCCCACAACGTCCAAAACAACGTTGGAATAATTTAATTTAGAAAGAATTGTACTTGCTTGCACATAGGTTAAGCTATCGGAAGAATTATTTTCTTCGTAACCTTCATCGGTGAGCATGATAAATCTTTTGGTAACATTATCGCGAAAATCCATGGCGAGCGCCGAGTCTATTGCACTCAATCCGTATTCTGCATAGCCGGTAGTTGAAAGGCTCGACAAATTATTTTTAAAAGTTTCTACGTCAGCTGTAAAATCATAAGTTTTATTTAAAGAGTTATCATAAATTGAGCTGCTGCCACCAAAATCAATCAATCCTAAACGAACATTGACTTTTTCGTCATTTAAAGAATCTACAAAATTACTGATAGCATTTTTAACACGATTAATATATGTGCCCATGCTTCCGCTAGTATCGATAAGAAATACAATATCAGTATCTCCTTTCAAAAGTGAGCCATCAGAAACAGGATTAGTTGAATCAGTATTAGTGGTTTCAGTGTTTGTATCGGTGTCAGTTGCGCCCGTGTCGGTATCGGTTGAACCGGTGTTAGTATCTGTTGAATCAGTACCGCCGGAATTATCGCCGCCGCCAGTCAAACTAATTGCATTGCCCGAAGGATCGACAATGTCCAATGATTGACCGGCTTGTCCAATAAAAGTTATGCTGCCGTCGCCAACCTGCACAACAAGATTATTGCCGCTGTTAACAGATGTAGGCTGCCCGCTGTAATCGACTTGCAGGGTAAAAGTTGCTCCCGAATGGATGCTGACAGTATCGTTGCCGTCGCCATTTGCATATTGGATTATATTATCTGAACCTCTAACCATAATATAATCGTCGCCTGAACCGGCATTTATTGTAACATTTTCGCCACCATCGTAAAAAGCATTACCATTGTAGATAGTATCGTTACCAGCGCCGCCGTCTATCGTCACATTGTTGCCACACCAACTGTAAATTAAATCAGCGCCATCGCCGCCAGATATCATGACGCTATCGCCTTGATAATTGTAAAGAATATCATTACCAGCGCTGCCATCTATCATGACGCTATCGCCTTGATAATTGTAAAGAATATCGTTACCAGCGCCGCCATCTATCGTCACACTGTCGCCGCTATTGGTAATTGAATCATCGCCAGCGCCACCGTCTATCGTCACACTGTCGCCGCTATTGTTAATTGAATCATCGCCAGCGCCACCGTCTATCGTCACACTGTCGCCTCTGTAATTGTAAATTGTATCATTACCCGTGCCGCCGTCTATCGTCACATTATTGCTGCCGTTCGCCGAATTGTTGTTGCCATTGACAATCGAATCATCGCCATCTCCGCCGTCTATCGTCACATTATCGCCGCCGTCATTGTAGATTGTATCAGCGTCGCTTGTACCGATTAACAAGGTATCGGGGATATTATTTGGTATATATGCCATTTTTAAAACGCCTCCTTAAAAAGTTTTTCTAAGTTTTGCCATAGCAGTCGCGCCTTTGTGATAGCCGACCCATCCGGTTGCGTAGATATCAACCATCAAGGGCATGTCTTGTCTGGGTTTTATTTGCCAACCCAATTCAATCATACCGCTTGAGCCGCTTGCGCCGGCGGAAGTATGTTCCCAATCCGCACTTCGCGCAGTTGAACTGGAATTTGAATCGTATTGATAAGCAAGTCCTGTATATACCGTGCTGATTCTGCTCGTGCGAGTTGTCATTTTGTAGCCAAGTTTAAGCCGATTGGCATGCACTGCGCCAAAACTTACATGTTCGCCTGTCGAAAGGTCTGAACTCATACCATTTTGCCGAGCATAAGCGTAAATTCCATAAACATCACACACGACACTTGGCGAAAGGCGCTTGAAATTGCCAATGCGGAGATGAGTTGCGTAAAGCGGCGCTGACATTGAATAAGACAAGTGAATTGGGGTACCGTTCAGCTCAAAATCATCTGTAGAAAAATCATTTTTGGCGCGTCCTGCGCGAATGCTGCCTTCATAGTACATACCGTTATTTTGCATTTGGCGCGTGATAAATCCTGCGGCGGTGTATTTAGTTTCGCCCACGCCTTTTTTACCGTTGCTGAGGTAGCTGTCATAATCGCCGGTGTGATGTTCCAAGAGCGGAGCAAAATAATTTTTGGAAGATTGATTTTTAACAATTTTGCCGGCGCCAAGATCATAATTTTGGGTATTGGAAACAATATGCGAACCGCCGCCGGTTTTAGTTTTCATATGACCTGCGCCAATATCCATAAAAATTTCCAGCCCGCGAGATTCTCGAACTACATCTTTCAATTCAACCTTGTCGCCATTAGAATTTTCTTCGCCGTTTGCATCTTCGCCTAAATTTTCACCGCCACCGACATTTTCATTTGTATCCACAAAATATCCATCATCGTCTCTATCATACGGTAAAATTTCTGGAATGTAAGGAGTAGGCGGAAGGACTATCGTTGGAATATTCACGGGCTTAGGAATGGCGGGCACAATTTCAGTAGGACCCACATAATCGTTTACCGTACCCATAAGGCTTGTAGCGTCGTCCGAAGTTTGTAAGTTTAAATCATAAACACTTGTGGAACCTTTGGTAATTGTGCCATTGTAGCTGGCGTTTCCAACAACATCAGCGCTTGAGCTTGAATCCGAAAGCGAAGTGTCAAGTCCATTTGCATTGTAGATGAAATGAATTGTATCGTCTTGTTTAAGGTCTACATTACCCGGCGCAAATATATTGATTTTATCAAGATTCAATGAAGTTGTGCCGTTAGTCAACGTCAACATTCG
>CAJOIA010000039.1 GCA_905234505.1 uncultured Selenomonadaceae bacterium | reverse complement strand
ACGCAAATCCCTATCGCCATTATCAGAAATTTGCCCCTTGAAACCGCAAAGACCATTCCACGCCCAACCAATTAATTTGCCGCTGCCGTCCCGAAAATCACGAAAACTCAAATCAAAAATTTCGTCCCTGGTATTTTTATTAATGCGGAAGGGCGTTTTGTATCCTTTAAAAATCTGCTTGCCGTTAACCGTGATATTGTATTCGTCGATTTGGAAACCTAAATTCGCGGCGTAATCGTGAATGCGCGCGCTAAATTCGGAAAAATCTTCGCTGTATGGCACCGGCGCAACAAACGACAGATAATTTTTTATAGTAGTTTCATCAGTCAAAAATTTTTCTTCAACGTCAATCAGTTCGACTTTGAAACCGTGAGAATCGGCGTCAACAGTTTTGCTCTCAATTTCTGTAACTTGTTGAATTACGGTATCAACTGAAATGTCCCGCCCTTTGTAAAAATTATCGCGAAGTTCTTTGGCGTCAAAGTGCATTGAATTAGCTTGATTTTCGCCCGCAGCTGTTGAAGTGAAAATCAATTCGCGACAATAAGCCAACCCGCAAAGTCTTCCGATACCGCGAAAACCTTTATCAGAGTTTGGAGATTTATTCGACTGCGCGATATTGCGGAGCGTATTTTTAAAATCCATCGCCGCAATACCGCAGCCATTATCTTCAATGCAAATATGATTTTGGTCAATCGTGATTTTAATTGAGCCTTCGCCCGCCGCCAAAATTCCGGCTTTCATAGCTTTATCGATAGCGTCACAGGAATTTTGTACGTATTCGCGAAAAATCGTTCGCGCGTCTTTATACATTCCCGTTGTCAAAATTTCAATGAGATTTACGCCAATATTTGATTCTGCCATTGCGTGTCCTTTCTAAATTATTCAACCTGTGTGCCGATACCAGAAGCTGTGAAAAGTTCCAGAATGATCGAGTGCGGAAGTCTGCCGTCGATTATGTGAGCCTTGCCTGCGCCGCTCTGCAAAGCCCTTAGACACGCCTCAACCTTTGGTATCATACCTCCGGCTATAATTCCGCTTTTAATGTATTCTTTGGCTTCCTGCGCCGTCAAAGTGGATATAAAAGTAGTCTTATCCTCGAAATTTTTATAAACGCCCTCAGTATCAGTCAAAAGCAAAAGTTTTTCCGCTTTAAGCGCGCCCGCAATATCCGCTGCAACATAATCGGCATTGATATTGTAACTTTCGCCATTTTCGCCAACACCAATAGGCGCGATGACCGGAATATAGCCGCCATTAATCAAATCTTCGACAATGCGAATATCAACCTGCTTAGTCTTGCCGACGTAGCCAATGTCAACCTTAGTCCTTGCGCCCTGCTCATAAACCGTAGCGAGTTTCTTTTCTGCGCGAATTAAATTGGCATCTTTGCCGCTCAAACCGACTGAGCGAACGCCGCGACGATTCAGCAAGTTAACAATTTCAGAATTAATCTTGCCGTCAAGAACCATTTCAGCAATTTCAACAGTTTCCTCGTCGGTAACTCTTAAGCCGCTGACAAATTTACTTTCTTTGCCGAGTTTCTTTAAAAAGCCGGTAATTTCTGGACCGCCGCCGTGCACAATCACAACATTAATGCCCGTGCATTTCATTAGCGCTATATCTTGAGTGAATTTTTCTTTGAGCGTGTCATTAATCATCGCATTGCCGCCGTATTTAACAACAATAGTTTTGCCATAAAATTGCTGAATGTAAGGCAAAGCTTCAATCAGAATTTCGGTTTTATGATGAGCGCCGGAGATTGCACTTTCTTCTTGCAGAATTGCATCCGATTCAGTATCTTCAGCTTTGTTGAATTCGGCAGAAACATTTCCAATAAGCTCGCGCGTCAATTTTTTTATCAAATCTTCGCCAAGTTTAGCATCAGTCAAATTATCTTCAAATGAGCCAGCGTCGGCGAAAAATTTTTTTAGCAGCCGATCTGCCAATTCATTTTTAAGTTCGCCTTCAGTAAGCATTTTATCACCCTTCCTTATCAATAAATTCAAAATGATAGCCACGAACATTTTCACGCTTGCCGCGCAAAACAAGCCCAATTCCGTAAGAGTCTATATTCATGATGCGCCCAGCTTCGTCCATACTTTTAAAAATTTGATTTGTTTCAATGCAACGCACAGGTTGACTAGCTTTTTTATGAACGGGCTCACCATTGTCATCAACATATTCAAAGCTGCAGCCTTTAATGGAGCGTAACTTTCCCGCCAATACAGCTGAAATATTCGGCGCGTTCAAATCATATTCTTCAGCGGCAGCTTTAATACTAGGGAAAATTTCACCGGTTTCAATGCAACGAATTTTTCTGCAACGCTTTTCATAGGTTGAAGGTTTCCATTTTTTGCCAGTATGAGATTTTTTCATTTTAAGGCAACATTCCGCAGACATAACTTTACCGAGTTTGGCTTGACGTTGCTTTTCGCGTGTTTCTTCGGTAGGTTTATGTCCCTCCGGCATTTGAGCGATTCTATCAAGCGCCGCTTTTTCAAGTTCCGGATCATCGTAAGCCCAAATCCAATGATAGCCGCCAAGTGTACGACCTTTGCCCGCCAACAATGCACTGAGATTGGGCGAAGGCACACCACAAAATTCAGCAGCTTCTCTCAAACTGGGAAAAATCCTGTCAAGTTCAACGCATTTCACGGGCTTGCTAATATCGGGACGCTTTTTGCCAGTATGCAATACACTAAGTTTTTGCCGCGCCTTTTCCGAAATAGCGTTGCCTTCAGTTTTGATATTATATTCCGGTTTAATAACGTCGAGGTAATAATCTTCTCTGGTGGTAAGCTCCGATTCGTCGCATTCTTCAATAATCTCAAATGTGAACGTGTCTCTACCGTATTTATCAAAATCCTCTTGCATTTGACGCGGCGGCTTGCGTATATGCTGATTCCAGCGACGCTTTAGGTCAATACTCTGCCCGACGTATTTTTTGCCATTTTCTGTGCAAGTAATTAAATAAATTCCAATTCTTTTTGAGCTCATTTTAGAATATACTCCAGTTGTTTACAATAAACAATAAAAAATTACGTCGTGTAGTCGGCATTGATTTTAACATAGAGGAAGCTGGTATCACAAGTCCAAATAGTTGCATTAGCAGCCCCTATTTCGAGTTCAATATCAATAATTATATCTTTTGCAGATAAAATTTTCTTCATATCTTCAGCATTGAATTTAACACCAACGCCATTAGCATAAACCGGAATGCCGCCATATTTAATTGTAATCTTGTCGGGATTAATCTTGACGCCGGAATAGCCAATCGCGCAGATCACGCGTCCCCAATTGCTGTCCTCTCCAAACAGGCTAGTTTTAACAAGCAACGCCATGCCAATTTTTTTAGCATCAGCGAAATTTTGTGCGCCGCTAACATTGATTGTAATGAATTTGGTTGCGCCTTCGCCGTCCGCCGCAATTCTCTTGGCGAGCTCAATGCACATTTCTTTAAGCGCCGCGTAAAATTTAACGTAGTCAGCATTTTTCTCAGTGATCTTAACATTGCCAGCCGCGCCATTCGCCATAATCACAACCATATCATTTGTTGAAGTATCGCCGTCAACAGTTAACATATTAAAGCTAACTTCGGTAATTTCGCTTAAAGCCTCTTGCAAAAGTTTCTGGTCAATATCAACATCCGTCGTAATAAAACAAAGCATAGTCGCCATATTCGGCATGATCATGCCGGAGCCTTTGGCAATGGCGCCGAGTCGAACTTCCTTGCCGTCAATCTCAATTTCCGTCGCGCAGGCTTTAGAATATGTGTCAGTGGTAATAATCGCGTTGCCCGCATTGACGCTGCCATCTTTTGAAAGTTCACGGGCAGCAGTTTTAATGCCGGCTTCCATTTTGTCCATAGGCAGATTAACGCCAATAACGCCGGTGGACGCAACGATAACGTCATCTGCGCGACAATTCAATTCCTGCGCAGCAATTTCAGCCATTCTCTCGGCGTCGTGTAAACCTTGCTCACCAGTGCAAGCATTAGCACATCCCGCATTTGCAACAACAGCATGAGCTAAACCAGTACCAACAACCACTTTGCTAACATGAACCGGAGCCGCTGCCACTTGGTTTTGAGTGAATACGCCCGCAACCACTGCAACTTTTTCAGTGTAAATCAAGGCAACGTCCAAATTGCCATTTTTTTTGATTCCTGCGCGAACGCCCGCCGCTTTAAAACCTTGCGGATATGTCACTCCTGCTGTTTTGTGTTTTTCGCTAAACATTAATAAAAAACTCCTTCCAATTTTTAAATCACCACGGCGTAAATTGCCAGTGAACTTCTACCTTGTCACGCTTTTGCCGCCAACGAAATATCGCCGTCGAACAATGCAAATCGCGATACCAATAATAGTCAGCGTCTTCAAGTTTACCGCTTTGAGTATTAAATTTCAAGCCAGCTACAACGCGGTCTTTGTCAGTCAAACGATAGCTAGCACCAATTGAAAATTTATTTGAATAACTGTCATTGTCATAATCATAAAGCGAATTCTTAGAAGTATTCTTTTGATATTCGTATGAAGTATACGCAGCGAATGTATCATCAAATTCACGGAAAAGCGTCACGCCATAATTGAGACCCTTAACATTCACATCAGCGCCGTCAGCATGTTTAACATCATCGTCCGTAATTTTATAGCCGATACGCAACATTAAATTATATTTTTGCCAAAGAGTAATTGGATCGTGCGATAAACCAACTTCAAATTCTCTGTGAGTACTTGCAACATTATTAGCACTCCAATCGCCAATTTCATATTCAGCGGTATAAGTAAGAGGCAAGCCTTCAATTTTCTTTTCGTAAAATAAATCAAGCGACGGTTCTTTTTTAATCCAACGCCCGTCACTGTCATAATAAAAACCATACAGAGCCCGCGCGGTAAAATCTTTGTTCATGTAATGAAATTCGCCACTGCTCCGAACGCCGCGCTTTGTTTCAATATGCGCGTTTAAAATAGCTTGGTAATGCGCATTTTTCATTGGGAATGTAAAAGTATCTCGCACATAAAAACCGTGATTGGAACTGTAACCGAAACGCGGAAAATAAGTGCTTTCAGTGCCGTCAAGTTTTCGCTCGCTATATTTCTGAGTGCCAACGAGAAAATCTCCTATCCACAATCCAACATCGTGCATTCTGATAATTTGTTCGGGCCAAATTTCCATTCGCTTGGCGCTAACCCGATAATCCGGCTCGCGCGCGCCGCATTTCGTTTGATACGCGTCATAAGCAACAATGTGGTCGGGATAAAATTCAAAGCGCTTGCCCGCAATGTAATATTCGCCGACCTTGCCTTTAACTTTCTCCATTGAACCGGTTTTTTTAGAGTAATTATAAACTGTATTATAACCATCCAAAGTCACGCGCGGCGCATTTTCGTTAATCTGAATCATGTGCGATTTGCCCTTAACTCGAACTTCATTGGTGTTAATATTACCGCTAGCTTCTGTACTTTGAAATCTATAGCCCTCAAGCTGAATAATATCAACGCGTCCCGTTGCTCGAAATTCGCCGGTCACCGCATTAAAAATTAAATCGTCGCCCTCAAATGCTACCGGAACCGGCGCGCCTTCTTCAAGTGCTTGTGGCAAACGCTCCTTGGCTTCTTCAATATCGGCTTTTAATTTTATTTGGTCTTCGCTCCATAAATTTTCTCGTGCTGCGCGACGCCGATTTTCTATGTAATCAAAAATCGTTGTGCCGGTATCTGAAGTAGATTTATAAGCCGCCTCGCCTGTTACTGGAATTATCAATGCGCAAAGTGCCGCCAAAATTATTTTTTTCAATCCAATTCGCCCTCCAATACAAGCTTCACCAAATCGCCCATTAAAGATTTTTCCTGATAATTTCGCGTAGGTCTGATTTGGTCGTCGGATTTTATTTCGGTGCGTTTGTCGTAGGAATAAGTTTTTATCGAGCGTATGATATAAGTTTGCAGGCGATGATTTATTCGCAAGTTCACAGCGTCCATTTCATTCAGATTAATTCTTATTACAACCATATTCACGCGAAAAACTGAATTATTTTCTTCAGCAAATGAATCCGTGTCTACAAAATATCCAGTATCGCCTTCGGAATCTATGAACTTCAAACTTTCTGCTGTGCAGCTTTTTATATCAATAAAAATTACCGTTGCCATTACCAGAAAAAAAATCTTTGCAAATTTAACCATTCGCATTCAAACTCCCAACCGCCACAATTTTTCAATGGTATTATAAGCGCTAACAAAATTTGTATCAAGCCGCTTTTTTTAATGCATTTCTTATAATTTCGTTGTATACTAAAAAAAATGTCGGCGGTGATTGGCAATGTTAAGGAAAATTTTATTAGCTTTCGGGGCGTTGATGATAATGTTGCCGGAAATTTGCGCGGCGGGAATTTATGACAATCCGCGCGTGGCAGTTATTCCATTTACCAAAAAAGCAGCAGTTTCTTCAGATATTAATTGGGATGATCAAATTAATGTGACCGGCGTGCTTTATGATGAACTTTTTCAAACAGGCAAGTTTGATTTGCTTGACCGTGAATATTTGCAGGAAATTCTTAATGAGCAAACGCTTCAAGAGTTGCTGGCTAATTCTGCACAGGCGTCGGCATTCGAAGGCGCGGAATATATTTTAGTCGGCAGTATCGATGGTTTGAGCACTAAAAAGCGCGTGGGAGAAGTTTTTGGTTTTGGCAGTAATAGTTACACAGTGGTTGCGCGGCTCTCTGCGCGAATGATTGACGTTGAAACAAGCCGCGTAGTTTTAACGGGGCGCGCGGTTGCCGAATCGAAAATCAAATTGACTAAGGCGCCGCTCAGAATTATTCGCATTGGTAGCAATGAGGTTAATGAAGAACTTGTAAGCGATGCACTTGAAAAAGCGGCGGTTGCATTGGTTGATAATTTGATGGCGCATATGCAGTACGGCAGAGGTTAAATCAATGAAAAAACTAATCCTTATACTGGCTGCGATATTTTTTGGGATTGCACCGGCGGAAGCGGCATTTGAAAGTTCGGGCGCGCCAAGAATTTTATTGGCAGAAGTTCAAAGTTACGGGCAATATCAGTTGAAGCCGGAGTTCATGGATAATTTTTCCGATATTATCAATGAGAAATTGCAGGCGAATTTTGAAGTTGAAACGCGAATGACTTTGCTTGAGGAAGGTGACGACGAATCCGAAATTTTTTCAATGATTCACATGGACGCCATTGCTCACAGTCACCTTTACCGCCGCGAATTAGCCAATGTGAAAATGACGCGGTACGGCGATTCTGTTATGGGCAAGGATTATTATCAGGATGAAGTTGAAACTAAGGCGCGGCAAAAATCTGAAGGCACTCCTTACACTTTGACGCCGAAAGTTAGATATTATGTTAACGAGCTCGGCGAAAAGTACGGCGTTGATTATATGCTTTTCTGCAATGTTCGAGATGCTGACGTTTGGCGGAAAACCGGCGGGATATTTGGTGCAAGTCCAAGTTCTGCTGATTTACGCGGTAAGCGAGTTCAAGTGGAAATGGAATATTTTTTGATTAACGTTAAGACCGGCAATGTTTTTGAAGGGCAAAATTCCGATAAGCGCACGAGCTTAACCACGAACATTTTAATTGGCAAGTACGGCAATAATTATACTGTCGGCGATATGGTTAATTATGTTTTGGAAGATCAGGCTGATAAACTTGTGAAAAATATTTTGAAACGCGGTTTGCAGGCGGTGAGTTAAATGAAAAAATTTCGCGCAGTTTTAACTTTGCTGATTTTGTTAATCTTGACTTCTCGCGCAGGAGCAAAGTCTTTACCGGTGATTGGCATTGTGGATTTTACAAGCCGCGTCACTGTCACGAATTTAAGCGAAGAGCAAATTTTGACTTTCCAAACAGCGGCTGATATCATTATGGACGAATTGATAAATTACGCCGAACTGCGCGATTTGACAGGCGAAACTTCCAAAGCTGTTCTGAACGAAATGTTGATAATGTCGCAGGCGGGAAAATTAACGCCGGAAATTTCAAATGCGGCGGAAGGTTGTGATTATCTGATTGTCGGCTATTTAATGAATTTGAGTCGCACGACTGACGAGCGGATTATTGGCAAGGGCGATGGAATCCGCGCAAATTTGAGCGTGCGAATTTTTGATATGTCAACTGGCAAGCAGATTAAAAGTTTTACCGGTCACGGTGTTGCTAAGGCGCGCGCTAATCGCATTGGCAATGTTTTTCGCGCAGGACAATTTGAATTTTCGGAGGACAGTTTGAATCAGGCTCTGGAAATGGCGGCATTGGAAATTGCCGATAAAATCAAGCGCAACATTTAATAGGTAATCACTGTCAATTTTCTAAGCACAAATTGGAGGTGAAAAGCTAAAGCGGCTTGAAAGTTGATTTTTGATTTATAAATTGTTAGGGAATTTTTTAAGGGAGTGTTTATCTTGAAAACAAAATTTATGAAATGTTTCTTCGCTATGGCAATTTCGGTAATAATGTTAGCGGCGACAGTTTTTGCCAATGAATCCTCTATAGATTGGAGCAAAGGCATAATTCGCGCAACTGGAATTGGCGCAGCTAAAAGAGGCGAAACGAATCCAGGCTTACAAAGAGCGCAGGCTAAACGCGCCGCCACTATTGACGCACAACGCACTCTTGCAGAATGTGTTATGGGCGTTCAAATTACCTCCGAGTCTTCGGTAAAAGATTTGGCGCTTGAATACGACGTTGTTAATACTCGTCTTGACACAATTATTCGCGGAATGAGCGAATCCAGCGTAAAATATTTTGAAGATGGCACTTGCGAAGTTGTTTACGAAATGCCTATGTACGGCGCCAATCACGCTTTGGCAACTGCGGCTTTTCTGCCATTTAAAAATCAAGAGCGCGAACCTTTCCCAGAACCAACCATTAAACCAGACGAAGATGGCTCTGTAGTTGAAGGCGCTGCAACAAATAATTACACTGGTTTAATCGTCGATTGCAGCGGGATGAAACTTAATCCGGTAATGTCGCCGGTTATCAGAAATAATGAAGGTCAATCCATTTACGGCTATAAAAATCTCGACATTGACAAAGTTATTGAAATCGGTATGGCGTCTTATGCTAATAATCCTAATGACAGTGTTTCTTTTGAGCGCGCGGGCAAAAATCCGCTCAGAATTAAAGCCGTCAAACTTGAAAAATTCAATTCAAATCCTGTCGTTTCTGTTGATGACTCCAATAAAATTTTAATCGCCAATCAGACAGATCAATTTCTCGACAATTGCGCGGTTGTTTTTGTAAGATAAAATGAAAAAGCTTTTGTTATTCTTTGCGGCATTTTTAATATTGGCAACGAATGCGAAAGTTTCAGCCTATGAAATTTTTTGGTACGACCGATACACTAATTTTAATAAATTTGCTAAGATTGTATTATTCCCGCTGAGTAATATTTGGGACGCACCCGATGATTATCAGCTTGGCGTTGAAGGCTCGCGCAATTTCAAATTTAATTCCTACATTGACGACAGATTGAGCAAGAAACTCAAAAAAGTTAATTTTATTCGATTGGCTGATGAAATTCATGAAAAAAGCGATATTCTAACTAATTTATATGGCGAGTTATTAAATCCATTTGAAGACGAAAAATCTCGCGCAGAAGCCGTTGAAAAAGCAACTATGGCGGATATGTACATTGTGCCCAGATTTCGTGAAAATCGCATACAAGAAGATATTTCGCCGCGTCGTGAATGGGAAATTGAGCTTAAATCTTGGACTGAAGAGCGCGGAGGTCCGAATGGCAGCAAAACCTACAATAGAAAATCTCGAACTGTTCACCACGTCATTAACGCGGAAAAAATTTATCTTCACATTATGCAGTTGGAATTTACCGGCTACGATAAGGACGCCAATAAAATTATGACTTCAATTCAGCAAGATCGCAGTTATGGCGTCAATGAAGAAGGTCAATTCAAAGATTTAGTTGAACGCTTTCAAAAGGCTTTTCTTGAGGCGCGTGACAATAAAAAAGCCGATGATAAATCCAAGCGCATCAATTTAGGATTTACCCCGACAATCTTTGCTGACGAACACGCCGAAGATATTTATTTTAGTAATGCTTTTGATTACACTTTGCAAGAATTGGCACTTAAGCAAATTAAAAATGCGGGCGTCATTACCAATAATCGCAATGTGAATTTTTATATTCGTAGTCGCGTCCGTGCAGGTGAATTAATTCCAATTTGGCACGACCCAAGTTATTCTGTTAGAAATTACACCGTCCATACAGAAACCCGAAAATGGTATGACAAAGACAAAAAAGAACATACCATGACAATCACAGATTACGACCAAACTATTGATGATTATCTTGCATATTGGAGTTTTTATTGGGCAGTTCACGCGGATTTTTGGCTGGTTGACGAAAATAACAACGTTATAATATCTGAAACTTATACTGCCACCGATGATAAACCGGTAGATGCTTATAGGCACATTGCTGAGGATTTTTGCAAAAAAGTTAATGCTGTCTTTAAAGAATAATAGAAATTTAATACTGCGTTAATGACAAAACTGAAAAAGCATTGTAAAATTACATCAAAAATTAAGAAAGGCGGTGTTGAATATGAAGATCTTCAACAAAACATTAGCAGCGCTGTTAATTTGCGGCTCTTTAGGATTGGGATTAACAGCAGATAAAGTCGAAGCTTCAGAACTTGAATTGACACCAAATCTGCCCGAAACACAAGAACTTAAAAAACATCCTTATGATCCGCCACCTCCACCACCAGGTCCTGGACCAAGACCGCACGATGATTGGTATGGACCGCCACCTCAGCATCCGAAACCTGGACACGATCGATGGCATCATCATTACCCACCGCCACCACCTCCGCATCACGGACCGCGTTGGTAATTTTTATCGATAAGGAATTTTTTTTAAGGATTGAGCTTTATGAAGAAATTGGTGAGAAATGCGATAATTGCGGTGCTTTTCGGAAGTGCATTTTTAAGCGTGGGATTCTCGCCGATTTTGTTTAATGATTCAATTCCGAAGAATACCGATGTAGCCATTAAAATACAATTATCTCAAGATACAAATCACGAAAAAGAACGAGCCGAATTTTGGCGGAAGTTTCGCGAATCTGTAACGCCGCCCAAAGAAAATCCTCCAAGTCCACCTAGACATAATTCACAACCTAAGGAAGTACATCCCAAAGAGATTCATCCTAAGGAAGTTAAACCTAAAGAAGCGTAACCTCAATAAAAAAAAATAATACTCCACTCATAAAACGAATTGAGCGGAGTATTTTTTATTGCCGTGAATTAATCGAACTTCAGATTTTTAAGTTCCGGATAAAGATCGCCGATTGATTGAGAAATTTCCTGCGGCTTCAGCAAATCTATAACTGGCTGCATTGTCCTAAAAAAAGCTGGTTCATCTTGCATTAGCGCAAGAATAGCGGCTGCGTTTGCTGCGTCAGCCAAAGCCGTGTGATGTGTTCCCTCAAAATTTCGATTCATTGCACCAACAGCGTATTTCAAAGCAAGACTATTGTGCAAACCAATTCTGTCGTCAAATTCTTTCTGAATATCAATCCATTGCTCTTCAAGCCGCCTCACGTCGAACTGGGGCAATTTATATGCGCATTCACTTTTTAGTTGATTGATATCCGACGAACTCCAGGAATAAATTTTCATATCCCAGCCGCCAACCCAGTTAAAGAAATTTTCAAATTCCTCAACAAACATATTTTTATCAGCAACAATCTCATTGGTTATTCCGGTAAGATTTGTAATGTGCTTGCTTATAGAGCTAAATTCCGGTCGCACGTAACATTGAAATTCTCCGATTTGCTGATAATTATCATCTAGTTTCACTGCGCCAATTTCAATTACTTCTTCCAAAAGTAATTTGCGTACTTCTTTCATACTACGTTGCACAGGGTTCATTTCCAAATCTATAACTACATGAACCATTCAATCCCCTCGCTTCTAAATCATTATATTTTGAAGGGTAGCACAAAACTAAGAATTTGTAAATAATAACGGCATTTCTTTCTTTTTGTAAAAAGCAAGAAACGCCAGCAAAGAAAGAAAAACGAATTTTAATTACTCCCGCGAGATCAGACAAGAGTGATTAAAAAAATAATATACAGCCGCGCAGATTTTCAATCCTGAAAATGGCGCGGACGGCGCGCGTCCTGCGCGCCTCCTATATTTCTTATGTGATCATAAACCCTTCGCGTAATATAAAATATACATCGTTGCCAATGCAAAGTATGGACCATAAGCAAAATAACTTTGCCTATTCTTCTGTCTGAATAAAATTAGCGCCGCTGCCACTATCCCGCCCACTATGCACGCCATTATCACAACGCTCAATAAATTTTCCAAACCCAACCAAATCCCCAGCACAAAAATTAGTTTCACGTCTCCACCGCCTATCCCGCCGTGCGTTATCATCGCTATTAAAAAAAATATTCCCCCGCCAATTAAAGCCGCTGCAAATCTATCAGCTACTGGTAAATCCAAATGTATCACCGCCAAAATCCCTACGCCCGCTAATGGCAATAGCATCCGGTCAAAAATTACGTACTGCTCAAAGTCAGTGAAAATGATCAGCGCCAGAAAAAAATTCGCCGCCATTAAATAAATTTGTAACGGCGTTTGCACCTGCGCGACGTTGTTAAAAGTTACTAACAAAATTATGGCTAATAATGGTATTCTAAATCGCGCGCGGCTTTGTATTTCATTCGGGAAACTTAACGGCGCTGTCGGTAATTTGTATAAAAAATTTATCCACCGCGATCCAAAAAATGTCAGCACCAAACTTAAAATTATCGATGTCAACATAATAATTCACGGTAAATTTTGGCGTCTAAATCTTTAAAAACATTGAACACGACGATTAAATCATCGAGCGCCAAAAATTTTTTAACAGTGGCAACGGCAATTTCAGCGGCGCGACGATTCGGAAAATGAAATTCGCCGGTCGAAATACAACAAAACGCGATGCTTTTCAAATCATTTCTCGCGGCGAGTTCAAGGCAAGATTGATAGCAACTTACGAGTAAATTTTCTTCAGCGGCGGTTGGTTTATCGGAATAAATTATTGGACCGACAGTATGAATTACAAATTTGCTTGGCAGATTGAAAGCTGGAGTAATTTTCGCTTGACCGGTGGGCTCATTGCCGGTAGAAATTTTATTGCAGGCGTCGCGCAGCTCAAGACCGGCGGCTGAATGAATCGCGTTGTCAATGCAATTATGCAGCGGCACAAAACAGCCGAGCAAAGCAGAATTAGCCGCGTTAACAATGGCGTCAACTTCAAGGCGCGTAATATCGCCCTGCCATAGCTTGATATTTTTTTCAATATCGGGAATATCGGCAAGTTTAACAACGCCGCGCTCTTGGACTTCAGCGGACAGAATTTCATCCTGCACTTTTAAAAAATCTGTGTCAAGCGGCATTGGCGGGCGGACATTCATTAGCGCGCGCAATAATTTTCGCTGTGAAATTAAATCGTTCGGCACGGGCGGAATTTGTATTTCCGGCATTTCGGCAATTAATTTTGCATTAAGCCATTTTATTTTTGAAAGTTTGTTCATTGGCGGTACCTCAAATCTGCGCGAGAAAATCTTTAATATCGGCGTTAATAGCGATTGATTGCGCGGCAATTTGATTCGGCACAAAAGCTTCACCGAAGTTGACGCAAATATAGCGAGCTTTAGGATTTTCGGCGGTGAAATTCCAAAATGGATATTTGATAATACCTGGAGTATTGCCGCCAACGCCCAATTCCAAATAAACAATATCGCTGAAAAAATTTTTGTGCAAGAATTTATGATAATGCGCGGACGCCAATTTCCAACCTGCGTCTTCAACAAATTTATCATCTATGCGAAGGTTGGTCGTCATTACTTCGCCGCATTTTGGGCAATGCGGAATTAATTCAGCGGGAACGCGCATATTTTTTTGAGCAGCAACCATTTTTCTAATAATTTCTTCGTTGTCGTAAGTTCGATTGTGGCAGGGCTTAGAGCATTGAAGCAAGCCATAATCGCCTTGTGTGTAAAATAATCTGGATTTGTCAAAACCGGCATTTTGAAAAAGATGATCAACATTCGTGGTAATCACAAAATAATCTTTGTCACGAACCAAATTTAAAAGTTTCAAATGAACTTCAGAAGGCGGCTGGTCGTAACGATTCACCAAAATATTTCTGCTCCAAAACGCCCAAAATTCTTCCGGCGTTTCATAATGATAAAAACCGCCGCTGTACATATCATTAAAGCCGTACTTTTCGGCGAAGTCAGCGAAATTTTTTTCAAAGCGTTCACCTGAATAAGTATAGCCCGCTGCAGTTGATAAGCCCGCGCCTGCGCCGATTAAAATAATCTCAGCGTCGCGCAGAATTTTAGCAGCCTCGACAATTTTACTAGTCACTGTATCACCTCAACAGCTAAAATTATAACCTTAAATTTTTAATTTTTTTCTATAGACATTATCAATAGTTTTTTGCTATTTACATTTTATTTTATTATAAGTGTAGATTTTTTTCAACTACATCAAGTTTTTACTTCAAGCGCGTTGTCAGAGTCTGTATAATACAATATGGCTGGCAATTTGCAACCGAGCTGAATTTTGCCACGAATATAATATTATTAAGTAGAAGCTGAACACAATGATTGGCATTCGCGCAGAAATTGACAATGAAAAATGCAACTGATAAAATTTCGCCGAAAAACTATGTAGTTTGGAAGCAGTCAACAGGAGGTTTATTTATGCCGAAAAAAGCAAATCTCAAAAAAGTAATGGTAATAGGTTCGGGACCGATAGTAATTGGACAGGCGGCAGAATTTGACTACGCAGGCTCTCAAGCTTGTCGCGCGCTCAAAGAAGAAGGGCTTGAAGTTGTTTTAGTCAATTCAAATCCGGCAACAATAATGACGGACGTAAACATTGCCGACCGAGTTTACATTGAACCGTTGACAGTTGACTTTTTGACGGCGATAATCGAAAAAGAACGCCCCGATGGCTTATTGGCGACGTTGGGCGGGCAAGCAGGTTTAAATTTGGCGGTTAAATTGGCTGAAGCGGGCGTACTTGAAAAAAATAATGTTGAACTTTTGGGAACGCCACTTTCTGCGATCAAAAAAGCTGAAGACCGCGAAATGTTCAAGGAAACGATGCAGGCGATAGGTGAGCCGATACCGGAGTCTACGATTGTTGAAGACGTACACGCGGCGGTAGCGTTTGCCAATGAGATTGGTTATCCGCTGATAGTTCGTCCGGCTTACACATTGGGCGGCACTGGCGGCGGCATTGCTGAAAATGAAGAAGAGCTTGTTGAAATTGTCATTCGCGGCTTGAAATATTCGATGATCGGGCAAGTGCTTATTGAGCGGAGCGTGGCTGGTTGGAAAGAAATTGAGTTTGAAGTTATGCGCGACGGCAACGATAATTGCATAACGGTTTGCGATATGGAAAATGTCGACGCGGTCGGAGTGCATACCGGCGATTCAATCGTGGTTGCGCCTAGCCAAAGTTTGACAGATTCGGATTATCAGCTTTTGCGCAGTGCCAGTTTAAAAATGATTCGCGCGCTTGGAATTGAAGGCGGCTGTAATGTTCAATTTGCTTTGGATGTTAACAGTCAAAATTATTACGTTATTGAAGTTAATCCGCGCGTGAGTCGTTCGTCTGCGCTGGCGTCGAAGGCTACGGGCTATCCGATTGCGAAAGTTAGTTCCAAAATTGCAATCGGTTATACTCTTGACGAAATTACAAACACCGTGACGCAGAAAACTAAGGCGGCTTTTGAGCCGGTTGTAGATTATGTTGTGGTGAAATTCCCGCGCTGGCCTTTTGATAAATTTGTTTACGCGGATAAAACGCTTGGCACTCAGATGAAAGCGACCGGCGAAGTTATGAGCATTGATAGAAGTTTCGAGGGCGCAATTTTAAAGGCCGTCAGAAGCCTTGAGATTGGCGTAAATCGGCTTTATATGGATCAATTCAAAGATTGGGACGATGCTAAAGTTTTGCGCCGCTTAAAGCTTGTAAATGACGAGCGGCTTTTGGTTATTGCTGAAGTTTTGCGGCGCGGGCTTGCCACTGTCGACGAAATTTTTAATATCACAAAAATTAATCAGTGGTTTATTGAAAAAATTAAAAATATAGCCGATTTTGAGAACAAACTTAAGACTGTCGAATTAACGGCTGAAGTCCTGCGCGAGGCAAAATATATTGGCTTGGCGGATAAATCTATCGCGGAAATTACCGGCAAATCTATGAAAGAAATTCGCAAAATGCGCATTGAAAATAATATCTTGCCGAAATTCAAAATGGTTGATACGTGCGCGGGCGAATTTGACGCTTTCACGCCTTATTATTATTCGACTTATCGCGCAGAAGAAGATGAAGTTGAAGTTAGCAACAATCGCAAAATTATCGTGCTTGGCTCTGGTCCAATTCGCATTGGGCAGGGCGTTGAATTTGATTATTGCTCTGTACACTCGGTTTGGGCACTGCGCGAAATGGAAATTGAAGCGATTATAATTAATAACAATCCGGAAACAGTTTCGACAGACTTTGATATTTCCGACAGGCTGTATTTTGAGCCGCTGACAACTGAAGACGTGCTGAATATCATTGACAAAGAAAAGCCCGAAGGCGTTATTGTGCAATTTGGCGGGCAAACGGCGATAAATCTTGCGGCGAGTTTGGCTGAAGCGGGCGTTAAAATTTTTGGTACGAGCGTTGATGATATTGACCGCGCTGAAGACCGCGAGCGTTTTGACGAAGTTTTAGCTGAAGTGAATATCCCGCGTCCGCGTGGGATTAGCGTAACGAATTTGGAAGATGCGATTAGCGGGGCGGCTGAAATTGGCTATCCGGTTATGGTTCGTCCGAGTTACGTTTTGGGCGGGCGCGCTATGGAAATTGTTTACAATGAAGAGGAACTGCGCGATTATATGAGCCGCGCCGTCAAGGTTACGCCGGATCACCCTGTGCTTGTTGATAGGTATATGCAGGGTACTGAAGTTGAAGTTGACGCGATTTGTGACGATGTTGACGTAGTTATTCCTGGAATTATGGAGCACGTCGAGCGCGCGGGCGTTCACAGCGGCGACAGTATTGCCGTTTATCCGCCACAAACTTTATCGGCGCGCGTTATCTATACAATTTCCGATTACACAAAAAGATTGGCGCTGGCGTTGCATGTCAAGGGGCTTTTAAATATTCAATACGTCGTGGTTGAAGGCAAAGTTTATGTTATTGAAGTAAATCCGCGTTCGAGCCGCACCGTGCCATTTTTAAGTAAAGTTACCAACATTAAAATGGTAAATGTAGCTACGCGCGTTGCATTGGGACACACGCTCAAGGAAATGGGCTACTATTCGGGACTTGTCGAGCCTAAACCTTATACAGCGGTTAAAGCACCGGTATTTTCTTTTGCAAAAATGCAGGACGTGGATATTTCGCTCGGACCAGAAATGAAATCTACCGGCGAAGTTATGGGCATTGATTATCATTATGCGCGAGCACTGTACAAGGCAATTATCGGCGCGGGTATGAATATTCCTAAGAATGGCTGTGTGCTGTTCACGGTTGCCGATAAAGACAAAGACGAAATGAAACAGCTTGCTAAGGCTTTTTCGGAGCTTGGCTTTAAATTGGTGGCGACTGAAGGCACGGCTAAAGCATTGCAGAGTATTGGAATTGACGCTGAAGTTGTCGGCAAAGTTCATCAGCGTAGCGTTGATATTATTCAGCGGATCAAGGACGGCAAAATTCATATGGTAGTAAACACGCACGCGCCAGGCAAACATATTCTGCGCGATGGTTTCAAAATTCGCAGGGCAACAGTTGAGCACGGTATACCTTGCTTGACAAGTTTGGACACTGCTTGGGAAGTTTTGAGAATGTTAACTTCAATGCGCGACCGCCGCTTAGTCT
>CAJOIA010000038.1 GCA_905234505.1 uncultured Selenomonadaceae bacterium | reverse complement strand
CAAGTCCTATAGCCAGCTTTCTGTATTTGCGGGTGTAGCTCAATGGTAGAGCTCCAGCCTTCCAAGCTGATTACGTGGGTTCGATTCCCATCACCCGCTTTTAAGCCGGGGTGGCGGAACTGGCAGACGCAAGGGACTTAAAATCCCTCGGGGAGTGATCCTCGTACCGGTTCGATTCCGGTCCTCGGCACTTAAGTATTTTTTTAGCGGTAGTGGCGGAATGGCAGACGCGCTAGCTTCAGGCGCTAGTGGGGGCGACCCTGTGGAGGTTCAAGTCCTCTCTGCCGCACCATTGGTTTTCAACTTGTTGTGGGGTGTTTACGATGAGCGAATTTGAGCAATTTCAAGCACTTTTGGAGGAGCAAGATATTTTTTACAAGATAGATTCTTTCCGTGATGGCACTCAGCTTTTCTGCATTCCGCAAAACCTTGAAGCTGGTGGCGTTGTCGAGGTATTGGTAGTCTTTGGTGATGATTATGTTAAGATTGTGGTTTTGAAAATCGCAACTATCAATGATCCTGAAAAGAGATTCGCTGTTTACGACCTTTTTAATGATTTGAATAGAGCTTACAAATTTTTCAAGTTCCATATCGATTCCGACGGTGATGTTATTTTTGAAGGTGATTTGGTTACAGATCTGCGCGATGGCGAATTTCATCCGGATACATTGATGGCGTATATTGCAGCGGCTCTGACAATGGTTAAGACAGCTTATCCAAAGATAATGAAAATTATGTGGTCTGATTGAGGTAAATATGCGGTTGTGGTGGAATTGGCAGACACGCTACTTTGAGGGGGTAGTGCTCGTTCGGGCGTATAATAAATTGAATACGCGGTCGTGGTGGAATTGGCAGACACGCTACTTTGAGGGGGTAGTTCTCGTTTGGGAGTGTGAGTTCAAGTCTCACCGACCGCATAAAATTAGCCCGATTGTTGGTCGGGCTTTTTTAGTTCCATTATTTATTTCTGCGCGAAATACTTAAAATAAGCGAACATTGACAGTGGTTGAAGTATTCGGCTTGCACTCAAAATTTCTTTCAGCGGGCAATGAAAATTTTAGCGTATAAACCAGCTCTGCGGGCGCGTTTTCCTCAATGGGAAATTCAATTTCAGGATGAGAATTTTCAACCGTCGGAGGGATCCAGGCAGTTGATTTAATTTCAGGATGCGGATTATCAGCAGTCGGCGCTATCCAAGCAGATTTTGCTTCGCCAATATTTTCAAAACCAAACTCTTCAAGGTCAATATCTTCTTCAGGCTCCGGAGCAATTTTCTCAATCACAGTGCCGCTCAAATTATAGCCCGCCAAAACATAATCAACCGGCTTGCCAAGCGGAATTTTATTAAAAGTATCCTCCGAAACTTCAGCCGCTAGCCAAAGTTCATTGCTGTCGCCAATTTTCGCAACAGTATTGCCCGCTTGCAAATCACCGTCCATTTCCGCAGAATAATAAATCGTACCACTAACCGGCGCGATAATTTCGGTTTCTTGAGCCTTCTGCAACGCTACATTCAACGATAATTCAGCCTGCTTAATCGCATTTTCCGCATTCAACAAAGCTTCGGGCGGCGTAGGTTGCCATTCCTCAATATAGTCAATTTCCTCAATAATCGTCGGTTCTGGTTGGTAACCTGGCTCTGTTTGAATATACGAAGGCGAGCTGTAAGATTCAGCTAATGCATTTTCGTATTCAGCCCGCGCCGCGTCTCTTTCCACGCGACTGACAGCGCCCATTTCAAAAAGCGCGTCCATTCTATTAGCCCGCTCTTCCAATGCCGCCAATGTCGCCGAGCTGACACTCGGAGCAGAATATTCAATTCGCGGCGGTACATATGGCGCTGGAATTGTTATTAGCCGCTTTACCGGTATAGTCACAATCTGCCCCAATTTTAAATCTTCGTAGTTCTGCCGAGCAAGCGCAACTGTACTTTCCAACTGCGCGATAGCCTCTTCGGTTACGCTGACTTCCAAGCGAGCAATGACATCGCCAGCGCGAACCATATCGCCATCATTAAAAATAAGCTCGCTAACCTTGCCATTAACCAAACTGCGAACTGAAACCATCGTGCCGGTAACTTTCGCGTCAACAATTTGCAAATTCTCATCCGGATATTGACGCTCAAAAGCACTGTAGCCTATAGCCGCACTTGTCGCCAATGGAATTACCAAGCCAAATCTAATCCAATTTTTAATCTTGCCGCTTATGTTAACTTTTTCCATATCAGCACCCTATTTCAAAATAACAAGCGTAGCACCGGCGCCGCCTTCGTCCATATCAGCCAGCGTGAATCTTTCAACCGAATGATGATGCCGCAAATATTCATGAACGCCTTGACGTAATGCACCTGTACCTTTGCCATGAATTATCAAAACCTGCCTGAGCCCCGCTAATTGTGCGTCGTCAAGAAATTTCCCGCAAATCTGCTCCGCTTCGTCAACCATCATTCCGCGAATATCCAAATTCCGGCTGGCGTTAGAAACTTTCTGCAGAATACCCGTTGAACCGCGATTTTCATTAACAACCGGCGGCGAAGTTTCTTCCTGCACATGGCTGATAAAGCGGCAATCTGAAGTTTTTACAGTCATTCGCAACGCGCCAACCTGCACAGTTAAATCATTACCGTCATTGTCAATAGATAGCACAGTTGCCCGCTGGTCGAGCGTCTTAACGTAAACCGTGTCGCCAATCAGCAGGTATTTTTTATTAATGCGGTTGCCAATCGATTTGTCGACAATCAAGCCAGGCGCATTTTCAAATTCAATCGCACGAATTTTATCACGCGCATTTTGAATAGTTTGCTGACGTTTCTTGACGCCCGAATCATCAAATTGTTCCTTGAGCGACGAAATAATTTCTTCAGATTCGCGGCGAGTTTCCTTGATAATTTCGGATGCTTTTTCACGCGCCTTTTTAATGAGGTCAGCCTTAGTCTTTGCAATTTCGTCACGCATTGCGGCAATTTCTTTTTCGCGCTTGGCAATTTGATTTTGCAGCTTGAGAATTTCGGCGTTGCGCTTTTCGTAAATCAGACGCTTATTTTCGAGTTCAGCAAGCACTTCCTCAAAATTGGCGTGGTCAGCCTTCAAAAATTTCTTAGCCTTGCGAATCAAGCTCATATGCAAACCCAAGCGCTTACTAATCGCGAATGCATTGCTCGCGCCTGGAATGCCGATTAAAAGCTTGTACGTCGGCAACAAAGTTTCGCCGTTAAATTCAACGCAAGCATTTTCAATACCAGCCGTTGAATAAGCAAAAGTTTTTAGCTCTGAATAATGAGTTGTGGCGATTGTGGCGCACTGGATTTTTAACAGCCGCCCCAAAATCGACATCGCTAACGCCGCGCCTTCGTCTGGGTCTGTACCCGCGCCGATTTCGTCAATCAATACCAAATCCGAAGTTTGAACTTTTTTCAGTATGTCGACAATTTTTGTCATATGCGCTGAAAATGTCGATAAGCTTTGCTCAATTGATTGTTCGTCGCCGATATCCGCGAAAATGTTTGTGTAGACCGCCAGCTCCGAGCCAAACGCCGCTGGTATGTACATTCCAGACTGCGCCATTAATGCCAAGAGCCCCAGCGTTTTCATACAAACAGTTTTGCCGCCCGTGTTCGGTCCTGTGACAAGCAAAATCGAAAATACGCTGCCAATTTCAATGTCTATAGGTACGACTACCCTCGCGTCGATTAATGGGTGTCTAGCGGCTTTTAAATGCGTGTACGGGCTTATTATCGGCTCAGTGGCGTTTTGAATTTGCGCCAATTTCGCCTTCGCAAAAATTAAATCAAATTCGCCTAAAATCTGTACGTTCAATAAAAGTTCAGTTGAATGTTTGCGTATAGCCTCGCACAATTCGCGCAGGATTCGTGCAACTTCATTTTGCTCGGAAATTTCAAGTTGCCGAATGTCATTATTCAGATTGACAATAGCCATCGGCTCAATAAAAAGCGTCGCACCTGTCGCTGATTGATCGTGGACAATGCCTGGAAATTGAGATTTGTATTCAAGTTTAACCGGTATAACATATCTGTCGCCGCGCATTGTGATAATTGCGTCTTGAAAATATTTTTGCCTGGCAGGGTCGTGAAGAATATTAAAAATCTCAGTCTTAACTCTATTCTGCGCGAGTCGAAGATCACGTCGAATTTTTTGCAAATCAGCGCTGGCGGTATCTTTCACGCCGCCGCGCTCGTCAAGAGCATTGCTAAGTTGAATTTCCAAATTGCCAAGAATTTCAATCTGTCCTGCGCGAAATCTAAGTTTAGGTGCGTCAACGTCATTTTCCTTGAAAAATTTCTTGACATTGCGCATAGCAAACATAGTTGAAAGCACGTCCGACAATTCGCTAGCACCTGCAGAACTGCCTAAAGCAATCTTTTTTAAAACTTCGCGAATATCACGAACCCCACCAAAAGGCGGCGCAGTCACAGCAAAAATCTTAACAGCTTCCGTAGTCAATGAAAGATTTTCCTTAACCGTGTCAACATTATCAGCGGGCACAATAGCCGCCGCTAATTCTTTGCCATATGCACTACTCGCGCAGGATTGCAGCATTTCGCGTATCTTGTCAAATTCCAAAATCTTAAACGAATCTTGAATCATTAAACCAATCCTTTATAAATAATCGTAGGGGCTAACTGGCTCGCCATTAAGCCTAACCTCAAAATGACAATGAGGACCTGTAGAATTGCCAGTAGAACCGCAATAAGCAATGATTTGACCTTGCCGCACATTTTGACCAACACTGACAGCTAAACTTTGATTGTGCCCATACAAAGTCACAAGCCCGCCACCGTGATCAATCATAACAGTATTACCATAGCCATCAATCCAGCCCGAATGAGTTACAACGCCCCCACGCGCCGCTTTAATCGGAGCGCCATATTCGCCGCCAATGTCAAGCCCGCTATGGAATTTAGAGCCGCCAAAAATCGGATGAGTACGCCAGCCAAATTCTGAAGTTATCGGACCAGTGAGCGGCCACAACATTTCACCGCTGCCATCCGGAAATTGAAAATCATCTTCCGGTTCGGGCTTAATATAAGTATGAGCTGGACGCTCTCTATCAGCCGCGCGCCGTTGCCTATCAGCCTCGCGTTGTTCTCTTGCTTCGCGCAGTTGAGCTTCACGCTGATCTCTAAGCAATTGTTGTTGAGAGGCGCGTCTTTCACGTTCAGCTAATTGTTGAGCCGCGCGCTGTTCTCTGATTGATTGCTGTTGAGATTCACGCTGAGCTCTAGCTTCGCGTTGCTGAGCGGCTTGTAATTCTCTAGCTTCGCGTCTTTGAGTTTCTTGCAATTCACGTTCTTCACGACGTTGGGCTTCACGTTGTTCACGTTCTTCACGACGCTGGGCTTCACGTTGTTCACGTTCGTAACGTTGCTGAGCTTCACGCTGTTCACGCTCGTATTTTTCTTGAATAGCTCTTTGCTCGCGGGCAACTTTTTCACGTTCAGCCTTAGCCGCACGTTCTGCCGCCTCTTGTTCCTTAGCAGCCTTTTCAGCCGCTTGCTTGTATTTCGTTTCTTGAATTAATTTCTCAACTTCTTTGGACGCCGCGCTCATTTCGTCGTAACGCTGATTGTAAAGATTTTTATCATTTTCCATGCGCGTAATTAACGCCTGCTGCGCTTCAACTTTTTGAACTTTAGCCAATTTCGCCTTCTCAGCCCAACGCGCCAAGTCAGATTGAGCTTTCCGATCTTTCTCAAGCTCAACATTAAGTTCTTCAAGCTCAGCTTTATATTCTATTGCCGATGTAACCATTTCAGAATCATTGACTAACACGTGCTTAAGTAAATCCATTCGCGTTAAAAAATCGCCAAAATCTTGCGCGCCAAACATAACATCAAGATATGAAAGTTGCCCATTGATATAAACGTCCCGAACACGTTGCTCTAAACGCCCACGCCACTTTTCATATTTATGCTCAGTTTCAATCAATTTTAATTCATTTGCCTCAATGCGGCTGACGGTTTCGTCAAGAGCCGCTTTTTTCTTGTCATAGTCGGCAGTCGCTATAGCCGCCGCTTCGTCCAATTCGCGCTTAATTTCGGAAATGGAATTGATTTTGCCTTCTAACCAAGCCGCCCGCTCTTTTGATTCTTCAGCCGCTTTGTCGTATTGCGCCTTTTGATTTTCCATTTCGCCGATTGAAACCGCGCTTGCCGGTGCTGCCGTCATTAGTACCATCAACATTGCTAATGTTTTTCGCACGACTCATACCTCCAAGAATTTTTTAAGTGAAACCGTACTGCCCAAAATTCCTACCGCCATTCCGGAAATTATCAGCGCAAATGTCAAATATATCATGAACGGTGTTTGCTCAATCAGCGGGAAAAATGCTAGCGTTTTATAAATTTTCGCCGACATTGCTGAATAAAAACTGCTTAAAACTATGGCGCTCAAACTGCCGCCGATAAATCCTAAAACCATTCCCTCCAAAACGAAAGGCCAACGTATAAATTCATCGGTCGCGCCGACATATTTCATTATCGCAATTTCTTTCCGCCGCGCAAATACTGTGAGGCGGATTGTGTTTGAGATTATGAAAATCGTTGCCAGCGCCAATACCAGCATTAATATAAATCCGAATACGCGGATTAAATGCGCCAAATCAAATAAATTTGCCGCCACGTCTTGACCATATTTAACTTCTTCCACGCCGTACAAATCAGCTATTGCCGCCGCCGTTCGTCTTACGTCGCTTGCTTTTTTCACTGTCACTAAAAAATAATTCGGCAGAGGATTGGATTCTCCGAGCGCGTCTAAAATTTTTTTCTGATCGCCTAAGCGCTCCTGCAATGTTATCAAGGCTTGTTCTTTCGTTACGTATTCGACTTTTGCAACCGTACTTAATGAGCGCGTCATTCTTTCGACTTCTGCGCGATTTTCCGGAGTTAATCCATCTACTAAATAAGCCGAAATTTGAACTTGACTTTCGAGCGACGACGCCATTTTAGTCATATTCATTATTAAAATTAAAAACACGCCAAGCACGAACAGCGACACCGCCACCGTTCCGATTGACGCAAAAGTCATCCAGCGCTTTCGTACCATAGATACAAAAACTTCGTGGAAATAATATTGGATTGTTTGAAATTTCATTCTGCGCGTTCAGCCTCCTCAAAAAAAATTATCTGCCGCCAGCATAACGCCCGCGCAGTTGGTCGCGAATAATCTTGCCGTTCTCAATAGCAATTACGCGCCGCTGCATTCTGTTAACAATGTCTTTATCGTGCGTCGCCATTATAATTGTTGTACCGGCGTCATTAATCCGTTTAAAAATATCCATAATCTCGCGGCTGGTATTCGGGTCAAGATTTCCAGTAGGTTCATCTGCAATAACAATCTGCGGCTTATTGACAATCGCCCGCGCAATGGCTACGCGCTGTTGTTCGCCGCCCGATAATTGCGAAGGAAAACTTTTAGCCTTGTCGCGCAGTCCAACAATATCAAGCACGCCTTCAACGCTGTGCTTAATCGTTTTATTCGGCGCTTCAATTACCTGCATTGCAAAAGCAATATTTTCATAAACAGTTTTATCTTCCAAAAGCCTGTGATCCTGAAAAATAACGCCCAAACTGCGCCGCAAATATGGAACTTCCTTTCGCGAAAGTCTGACTACATCGCGCCCATCAACAAAAATTTCGCCGCTCGTTGCAATTTCCTCGTGCATTAAAAGTTTCATAAGCGTAGATTTGCCACTGCCCGAAGTTCCCACCAGAAAAACAAATTCGCCAGCGTTAATGTCAATAGTCACGTCGTCGAGAGCCACAACGCCATTTTGCTCGTAAATTTTCGTCACATTTTTTAAATGAATCAACTTCCCACCCGCTAAAATAAATTTATCATAATCAATATCAAAACTGCCACTTTCGCGCTTGCCGTCAAATTTCCGCAAATCAACACTGCGCGAGACTTTTTCATAGATTATCATAATGTCAACCGCTAAAATAAATTTGTCATATTCAAAATTGGCAAGACAATTGAAAAGACCAATGCCGCAACTATCGCACCCGCCGCTAATGTTCCATAGACTTCAGCCTTTGCCGGTAATGCTCGGAGAGTTTCTTCAATTTCAAAATCTGCCATAGCCTCGCACTGCCGGAGCATTTCTACCAAGTTGCCGCTTGTTTCGCCGGTTACTATTAAGCCCAAATAAAGCGGCGAAAAATCTTTCAGTACGTGCCGCAATGCTACGCCGAATCTTTCGCCAGCTTCTATCGAACTTTGAATTTTTTCAAGCAACTGCCGCATTTGTAAATTGCCGCTCGACGCCGCACTTAATTTTATCGCCGCGTCCAAAGTTACGCCACTTTCCAATAAAAAGCTTAATCGACTGAATAAATTTCTCAATTCTATTTCGCGCAGGACTTGTATTCGCATTTTCAACTTGTCAAAAAAATATCGTACTTCTTCAACTTCTCGATAAGCCGCCGCCAATAAAATCATTCCCGCCAAAATAAATATAACTATTAAAAATAAATGCTCGGTTAAAAATCTGCCGCCATTTAACAAAATTAATGTTATCAGCGGTAATTCGCCGCCTTGCTCATTGAAAAATGATTCAAAAACCGGCAAAGTTAAATTCATCATCACGCCCGCAGCAATTATCGCCGCCAGCATTACAATCAGCGGATAATACATTGCGCCGCGAACTTTCCGGCTTGTGGCGTAATTTCTTTCAAGTTGCTCTGCTAATCTTGCCGCGACTTCCTGTAACCTGCCGCTTGCTTCGCCGACTTCGATTGATTGAATTGAATCTGCGCCAAAAATTATTTCGTACTTCCGCAATCCCGCACTGAATGTTTCGCCGCCTTCAACCGTTTCAACTAAATCTGACAAAATTTTTTCCGATACGTGACCTGCCGCTGCCCGCGTCAATGTCAAAAGCGATTCGTGCAAAGTCATAACGCCAAGCATTACGCTCAATTCGCGGAAAAATACTGAACACCATCGACCGCCTAATTTCAGCCGTGTTAAATAATCTGTCAATAATTTTACAACACTTACACGCTCCGGCGCAAGACTTACAACTTTCACGCCTTGATATTGAAGTGCCGCGTAAGCTTCAGCGTAATTTTCAGCCTCAAGCGTTCCAACCTGCGCGACCGAATTTATGTTATAACCCTTATACTTAAATTTCGTCATTTCGTCTCCAATTTCTTAAGCGCCATTTCCATTGTCTGCATACCTGCCGCCTGGTTGCTCATCATGACCGTTGGCAACTGCACATATTTTCCTTGTCGAATTAGCGAGCGTGCCGCTGGATTCGCTAATAAAACTTCAGCCGCGCATTTTCGCCCGCCGCCAATTTTTATTAGTTGCTGTGAAATTATCGCTGAAAATTCGTCTGCAAATAAATCTCGGATTGCGTCGCGTTGTACCAGCGGGAACATTGTTTCAACACGCATTGCCGTTTCAGCCGCCGATTTTGTATGCAGCGTTGCCAAAACTAATACGCCCGCCGCCGAAGCCTCAAGTGCCGCGTGCATTGTTTCAGCGTCTCGAATTTCGCCGATTAATAAAACGTCCGGCATTTCGCGCAGTGCTACCCTTACCGCGTCCGCAAAGTTTAAAAAATCTTGTCCCAGTTCCCTCTGGCTGATAAACGAATCCTGCGCGACGTATTCAAATTCAATCGGATCTTCCAGCGTCAATAAGTGGCAACGCCGAACTTTGCACAGTTCATTTAAAAACGCGGCAAGTGTCGTTGATTTGCCTGAACCGGTTTTGCCAGTGACTAAAATTAATCCTTGCGTTGCTGTTAAAAATTTTTTCAAAGCTTTTGGCGCGCCGATTTCTTCAAGCGACGGAATTTTTTCTGCGATTAATCTAATTGCCAACGCCGGAAATTTCCGCTGATAATACACGTTGATTCTAAATCTGCGCGAAAACTTTTTGTACGAAAAATCTATTGACAAACGCTGATTTAATTCTTCTGAGAGGCGCGGCGGCACAATTTCTGCTAAAATTTTTTCAATGTCAGTCGCTGTTAATATTTCGCCCCAAAATATTAATTCGCCATTGACGCGCAAAAATACCGGCTGCCCAATTGTCAAGTGAATATCTGAAGCGTTACGTTGAATTGATTCTTTCAAAATTTCGTCAAACATTCAAAACCTCCTAGATATAAAAATAGCCAACAATCTTAATGACTGTCGGCAAGTATATATGTCGGTAAATAAGGTAGCTGGACTCGAACCAACGAAATGCCAGATTCAGAGTCTGGTGCCTTACCAACTTGGCGATACCCCTATCAACGCCGCAAATATTATCACGGCTAAAAATTTTTGTCAACTTTTATTTCTGAAAACGCCTTTCAAAAACTTCTTCGCGCTCCGGAAAACCAAAGTAAAAGCCCTGAATCTGATCCGCTTTGCATTCGTCGCGCAGGTATAAATAAACGTCTTCTTCTTCGACGCCCTCAATGCAAACTTCCATGCCGATTGAATGACAAAGCATAATCGCATACTTCACAAGGTTGCGGTTGAAATCACTCTTCAAAATATCATCCACAAAAACTTTATCAATTTTAATAATGTCGCAGTTGAAATTTTTCAAAAAGCCCAGCGTAGAATAACCCGTCCCAAAATCATCCATAGCAATTTTTATGCCCAAATTACGAAAAGCTGAAAATTGATGATTTACAAATTCCCAATCATAAACAAGCTGACTTTCGGTAAGCTCAAATGTCAAAGTGCTCGGGTCAATCTGATGGCGCTCAATGCAATCTTGGACGAACGGGAAAAACATTCTTTCTTCCAGTTGATACAATGAAATATTAATGCTCATTTGAAAATTGGGCATGTACTGTTGCCACTTTTTGGCGACGATAACCGCATTTTCAATAATCCAGTGCCCGACCGGAATAATCATACGCGACTTTTCAAGCATCGGAATAAATTGCATAGGCGCAACAACGCTGCCGTCTTGGTCGTACCAGCGCAAAAGTGCCTCCGCGCCAAGTAAACGCCCATCTTTCGCGTCAACCTGTGGCTGATAGCAAAGGAAAAATTCTTCACAACCGCGCGCTATGCTATTCTGCATAAGATTCTGCATTCCAATATCATAACGCCAGCGATCGTAAGTTTCGCGCTCAAAAAATGCAACTTGGTCGCGACCTTTTTGCCGCGCAATATCAAGTGCAACTTCAGCATATCGCGCCAAAGTTATTACGTCATCAGCATCAGCCGGATAAAATGCAGTACCCGCCGACGCCGTGCAGTAAATTGTATCTTCGACGTTGCGAATTTCGCGCATACAAAGTTGAACACTGGCAAAAATAATTTCAATTTCCTCAGGTATAGCGTCCGGAATAAACAAGCCGAACATATAACCATCGAGCTTGTACAGGCGAATATCGGGCGGCAAAACATTGGTAATATTCTGCGCGATTTGCCTAAAAGCCGTATCGCCGAATTTGTGTCCGTAAGTTTCGGTAATGACGTTGAAATTATCCAATCCAATCACCATAACCGCGCCGTGAGGATTTGAATGACTTTCAAGTTCGCGCTGCAAATCGGTATAAAAAACATTGCGCTTTAAAAGCCCTGTGGTATTGTCGGCTTTGACTGGCGTATCCAGCCGCCTGATAATTCCGGACAAAATTATAGGCTGATTATATTCGTCCGAGCCGAGCGTTAAATTCAAATTCACCCAGCCATATTCACCGTTATCATGCAAGAGACGAAATTCGCAAGTAATAGATTTGCTTTTACTTTCCGATAGAATATCTTTCATTGCCTTGTCGAAAATTTCGCGGTCGTCGTGATGAATGAACGGCATAATTAAATTGTCAAGGTCGTCAACCACATTTGCGGGAAAATCAAAATCCCGAATGAAATTGTCAGACAGCAAAACTACGTTAGTGTCCAAGTCGACGACAAAAAGATATTCCTCCGCTGAACTTTGCAACGCGTTGAAGTACGTCGTTATTCGGTTAAGTGGAGAGTTTTCTCCGATATATGGAGTTTGGTTTGTACTCATGTATATCTTCCTTTTTTCAGTCTCCCACAATTTATTTACTTTTGCAATTCGACACTGCCGCTAAAGTTCCTGCAAAAATCTTTCATACAACAAGCTTGCTGAAGTCTGCAATTTTGGCGAAAAGATCATCAATAGATTTTAAAAGTGCGAGACGATTTTTTCTTATGTCTTGGTTTTCGTCCATAACCATAACCGAATCAAAAAATGAATCAATCGGCGTGGTAAGTTTTTTCAATGCGTCCAGTGCGCCAATATAATCTTTCTTGTCAATGAGTTCATCGGCAACAACTTTCACGGCTTCAAACGCGCGGTACAATTTCTGTTCGGCTTCCAATTTTATCAGCGCTTCGTTAATTTCAGTGGACTTAGCTTTTTTCGCAAGGTTGCTTACACGTACAAACGCTTGAATATTTTTAACTGCGTCCGGCGTTGCTAAGAAGTTTTCAATCGCCGCCGCTTTTAAATTCACCGCGTATAAATCATCCACATTGCCAATTACCGAATCGATTACATCATATCGCGCAGAGTTCGACAAAATATTTTTCACGCGCAGCCGCATAAATTCAGCAACTTCAGACTGCAATTTTTCACGCCCGACCGAATCATTTATTTTCAGCAAATCCATTGCCAAATTAACCAGCGCGCTAATCGAAATTGACCACTTTGCCGCCGCCAACATATTGACAACGCCTAAAGCTTGACGCCGCAATGCAAAAGGATCTTGCGAGCCGGTTGGAATTAAGCCGCGACTGAAGGTAGCCACAAGATTATCAATTTTATCAGCCAGGCTTAAAATTCTACCTGCAGTAGTTTTCGGCTGAGCGTCGCCAGCAAAGCGCGGCATATATTGTTCGTCAATCGCCGTCGCCACTTCAAGCTTTTCGCCGTCCAATTTCGCGTATTCGCGCCCCATAATTCCTTGCAACTCAGTAAATTCAGTAACCATACCAGTTACCAAATCCGCCTTAGAAATTTCCGCTGCGCGAATAGCATTAGCCCTATCAGCCGCAGTAACTTTATCGCCGAGCAAGTCACAAATTTTTTCAGCCAATTTCACCAGGCGCGCCGTCTTCTCATACACTGATCCAAGACCTTCTTGAAATACGACGGTTTTGAGTTTTTCGCGGTGTTGGTCGAGATTTTTTTTTCGGTCCTCATTGAAGAAAAACTGCGCATCTTCCAATCTGGCTTTCAAAACGCGCTCATTGCCGTGCTGCACAATGTCAAGATAATCTCTGCCACCGTTCCGCACCGTGATAAAAATTGGCATCAATTTACCATTAAAATCTTTCACAGGAAAATAACGCTGATGATCGCGCATTGGCGTAATAACTGCTTCCGGCGGCAAATTCAAATATTTAATCTCAAAATCGCCGCTTAAAGCCGTCGGATATTCAACCAAGTACAAAACTTCTTCAAGCAATTCATCAGAAATATCAGCCTTGCCGCCCCGCTCCTGCGCGACAGCCTCAATCTGCGCGACTATCATAGCCCGACGCTGTTGTTGGTCGACAATGACAAAATTTTCTTCGCAAGCCGCAATGTATTTGTCTGCTGCGTCAATCTGAAAATCGCCCTTGCTCAAAACTCTGTGCCCACGTGAAATTTTGCCGCTACGTACATTCGCCACTTCAAAGGGTATAATTTCTTCGCCAAAAAGCGCCACAATCCAGCGAATAGGACGAATAAATTTAAAATCCAAATCGCCCCAGCGCATATTATTTTGGAAGTTCAAATCACAAATAATTTGCGGCAGAATATTTTTCAAAAGTTCAGCCGTCGCCTTGCCTTTTTCGTGAATGACGGCGTAAATATAACCGTCGCGCTGAATTAGCTCTTCCGGATTAACTTTTTGCCCGCGCGCAAATCCTATGCCAGCTTTCGAAAGTTTACCGTCCGCGCCAAATGCAATTTTCACTGAAGGTCCGCGCTTTTCCTCTTCGACGTCAGCTTGATTTTCAGCCAAATTTTTTACCAGCATTGAAATTCTGCGTGGCGTTCCGAGCGTTTGCACCGTGCCAAATTCTATCCGCGAGTCGCGCAGAGTTTTTTCTGCTAAATCTTTAAGCTGCATTAAAATCAGCGGCATTGCGTGCGCCGGAATTTCTTCTGTGCCAATTTCCAATAATAAAGTCCGTGTCATTGCGCGTTCGCCTCCGATTTTTTCAAAAGTGGATAACCAAATTTTTCACGTTGCTTTAAATATTCTTCAGCGCAAAGTCTAGCCAATTTCCTAACACGCCCAATAAAAGCCGTCCTCTCGCTAACGCTAATTGCCCCGCGCGCGTCAAGTAGATTAAACGTATGAGAGCACTTCAAAACATAATCGTAGGCAGGATGAACATAACCAAGCTTGATAACGCGCACCGCCTCCGCTTCGTACTTTTCAAAAAGATTGAACAATAAATCTTCGTCCGAAATGTCGAAGGCGTAAGTTGACTGTTCAAATTCGTTTTGGTGAAAAACATCGCCGTAAGTGACGCCCGCGCCCCATTCCACGTCATAAACATTTTCAACGCCTTGAATGTACATTGCAAGCCGCTCTAAGCCGTAGGTTATTTCAACGGCGGTAGGCTTAATGTCTTGACTGCCCACTTGCTGAAAATAAGTGAACTGCGTAATTTCCATACCGTCAAGCCAAACTTCCCAGCCTAAACCCCACGCGCCCAAAGTCGGCGATTCCCAGTTATCTTCAACAAAACGAATATCATGCTTTGCCGCCTCAAGTCCAATCGCCGCGAGACTTTCTAAGTACAATTCTTGAATATTGTCGGGCGACGGTTTCATAATCAGCTGAATTTGATGATGCTGGTACAAACGATTTGGATTATCGCCATAACGCCCATCAGCCGGTCTGCGCGAAGGTTCGATATAAACCACATTCCACGGTTCAGGACCAAGCACACGCAAAAATGTAAAGGGATTCATTGTGCCAGCGCCCTTTTCCACGTCATAAGGCTCGGCAATTATACAACCTTTGTCTGCCCAAAATTTTTGTAATGCTAAGACTAATTCCTGATATTTCATTTCAATTAATCAACCTCCCTTAAATGAAAAAAATCTTAGCAAATTATAAAAAATTGCCGCCGCCTTGTCAAACTGGCGATTGACAAACAAAAGAGGAAGATTAAAATGCACTCGAAAGGATGGGATTTTTGGATGATTAATGAAAATTTTGCTTTTCTAAATAAGATAATTGAAAATATTATAAATGACACTGAAAAGCAAAGAACTTTGTATTTAGGCGGATTAACCAAGACATTGGAGGACGTATTTAAGAATCTTGGTTTTCAAGATAATTTCAATGAACCGGTCAAAAATATTTTAATTGTCAAACTTGATAACGTTGGAGATTTTATTTTGTTGTCACCGTCGATTCGTACAATTCGGGAGAATTTTCCTGCTGCACACATTACGTTGGTTGTGAATAAGCGGGTATATCCGCTGGCTGAACTTTGTCCCTATGTCAACGAAGTTTTGCCTTTTGAGCTTGAATATGCAGTTGAAGCAAATGACGTTGTCCAAACTATGAAGATTATTTTAGAATTTGTAAAAAATCATCTTTGGAAAAGAAAATTCACTCTTGGATTTGAATTCAGATATTTTTCCTCTGAAAAATTCAAGCACCTTTTGATGTTGTACCTTAGCGGCGCAAGAGAAAGAATTGGTTACATAAGCGACGCCGAGCGACTTTATACTGATAATCTTTTGCCGCCCGAAAGCAATATCGGAAATATTTTACTTACGCATCCGGTCTTGAATCCGCCGGAAATTATTCACGATTGCGCGAGGAACTTATATATTTTGCAGGACTATGGATTGAAGATAACGCGTACAGATTTGGAAGTTTGGTATAATTCTTCAGATTTATATTTGGCACGTGCATTGCTTAATAATTTTGCTGAAGGGCGCATAAAAGTTTCCGTCGGAATTGGCGCAAGTACACCAATGAGAAAATATCCACGCGAAAAATACCTGCAAGCTTTTAAAGAAATTATTGATAAGGGTGGCAGTATAGTAATTCTGGGAGGTCCTGGTGAATATGAAGACGCTAAATTTCTTGAAGAAAATTTGTCGAGTGAATTTGTGAAAAATATTATTCCAATTCAACCAGGCTGGAGAATTGACGCAGCGATTATGTCGCAAACTGATTTATATATCGGCAACGATACCGGCGCTTCAAATTGCGCGGCTGCCGTGCATTTACCGATTATTATGCTGAGTCGTGAGGCTAAAGATAGAGAACCAATATTAACTGGATTGTTAAGCGAGTATACAATGTATTATCCTTGGCAAACAAATGCTATTGTCCTTAGACCGGAACATGCAATTGGCGAATGTGCCAATATTTTTGCTATGGGAGGCTGCAACGCCGGTACTTCTCACTGTATCGCGCAGATCGACCCTGCGGAAATTGTTGCCGCATATGAAAAAATTGTCGACTTTATAAAATTTTCCGGTATAAGAAAAACTTCCTGCCCGCCAATGATCAATGCCCTGCAAGCTACTCAAATGTTACAATCCAGATTCACCGCTCCAAAATAAATCTTTCAAATAAAAAATACCTCCGCCATGCAAAATTGCACGGTGAAGGCTCCAACATTAAATTTTTTAGTTAGATAATATTTTTCTCGTAGGCATCATAAAGCGCCTTGAGTTCTTCAACTTTGTCATAGATTTCAGTTTGCAAATCCGACGCCTTGTCATATTCACCCGCAAGCAATGCATTAATTAGCCGTGTGAACAAAGATTTTTCATCAATAGAATCTTTCGCAAGTTCTGCGCGAAGTTGGAAAATTTTGTTCCAATTGTAAGCATCTTGGTCGGTGACAAATGCAGCGTCAATTTTTTTTGCCTTGCGAACAATCCCGCGCAATTCCGGCAAAATCCGTGAAATTAATTCAGTCTTCCTCACGAAAACCATTGATAATCCGCTCATTCAGCGCGCCGCCGCTGCAAATAACTTTGACTTTATCGGGATATTTATTCAGCGCTTCCATATTTTCCCAGACAGTTTCAGGCGGCTTGCCAAAAAGTTTACTGCGCTCAGCGTCAGTGTAAGCTTCATAAACATCTTCTTCACTGCGATAGGCACGCTCCTTTTCAAGATAAAAACCTTCAACGCCTGCCTCTTTGCTGAGTTCCTGCAAAAGTTCGTCGGTCGTATGATTAACGCTCATCTTAACCCCATCCAAAATCGCAGAATATGACGCCGCCAATACCAAATAAATATTGCTGTACGGATTGCAGCCGCGCAATTCAAAACGCGTCGCCATCGGATTTTCAAGGTCACGAATCAAACTTACTAAAATTGTACGGTTGCGGCTGGGGAATTTCGGCGTGTGTCCAAGCGAAGTAACAATGCAAACCGGCGCCTCAAAGCCAGGTTTCAAGCGATTCAGTGAATCATTCGTCGAACTTACGAAAGGATTGATAACCTCATAATATTTCAGCAAACCCATAAGCGCGCCATAACCCACTGCACTCATATAATCTTTTTCGGGATTTTTCGCCGCAAATAAATTGTATACCTTGCCTTCAGCAGTTATCGCTGCCAAGCCAATATGCGTATGCTCGCCATTGCCCGCAAGCCCTATCATCGGCTTTGCTTTGAAACTAACTTCAAGACCATTCGCGCGGAAAATTTCTTTGACAACCGTTCGAACAATTATCTCATTGTCAGCAGCCTGCACCGCATCGTCATATCGCCAGTCAATTTCAAGCTGCTCGCAAACGTGCGTCAAATGTCCCGATTCGTCAATCTGCGCCTTTAAACCGCCAACTTCCTTGTGACCCATCTCAACTTGCAAGCCGTATTTATCCAGCTCAATCAAACTCTGCTCAAGTGCACACCGAACCGCGCCGTGCGTCCGTTCCCAATATTGCTCTTGCATAACCTGCGACGCCGTCATTTCTTCAACAGCGGCTTCTTCCAAAGGCGTCTTTACCCAAAATTCAAGCTCCGTTGCCGAGGTAAAAACAATGTCAATAACTTCACGCCCATTAAAAGTCGTGCCGCTAATTTCCGGATAATGATGAAATAAATCAACCAGCTCTTTCTTAACATTAATCAGCGTATCGGTTAAAACTGCGCGAGAATCAACGCGCTTGCCCTCGTGAATAAGAAAACTGGGAATGCGCAAAGTTCCAACAGGGCGATTTGTAACGTTATCGTAGTTCTCAAAATTATAATCGACAAACCAATTAACCGACGGGTCAACCGGCATATCAACCTTAGCATTATTGAGCGTGGCGATACCTGGCAAAACGACAGAGCTACCATCAGTCTGCACTGCGCGACCTGCAAAAAATTCGTCAATGTCTTTAATGAAAATGCGCACTGGAATTTTTTCATCGGTGTCATTGCCAGCTAAATCAATTCCCAACAGCGACACAAATTTTATTTCCTGATGATCGCGCAGGAGTTTAATAATTTCTTCTTTCGGAGTATTCGCCTTGATTGTGTAAAGTAAGTCTGCCATTTAATCAGCTCCTTTAAAATTGTGCGCTTAATGTATCATAATTTAGAATCGTTGTCGATAAAGTATACAAATATACAAAGAAAAAACGACGTAACCCTTACGCCGCCTTGAAATGTATGAGCAATGTACTTTCACGTGAATATCACGGTAAAGCCGAAATTAAAAAAAGCCCCAACCTGCGCGATTGAGACAAAGATAACAAAGCTTCATTGCAAAGCTCCCATCCCCATCGCTCGCAGGTAATAACGGTAACTGTTGATTTGGCAATTCTCCTGACTCCAGGTCATAGCTTGTCTGCGCCTTCTCAGTTTCCCAATGACATTTATGCAGATTCGCTCGCTGTCTACAGTGACGGGATCGTTCCGATTTGCGGATTCCTTATTAAGTCTTTCGACACCAAATCCAATCTGCTGAATATTACCGCCACTGCGCGATATTGTCAAGAATTATTTTCAACAAGTATTTCAGTATACAATTTCAATGCACATTGACAAAGCTTTATAACAAATTTATAATGCGCGCGAAAGTTAGCTAACGGTTAAAAATTCAAGGAAGGTGTTAAGTAATGGATACAGCAATAAACAGCGGCGATACAGCTTGGGTGCTGATAAGTGCGGGCTTGGTCTTCATAATGACGCCAGCATTGGCTTTATTTTATGGCGGAATGGTGCGAAGCAAAAACGTTTTAACAACGATAATGCAATCGCTCTTTATAATTGGAATGATATCAGTGGAATTTGCGCTGATAGGTTACACAATGGCTTTCGGTTCGGATGTTAACGGCTTAATCGGCGATTTGTCGAAATTCGGACTTGCAGGCGTAGGACATAATATTTTGGAAGGCTCGACGATACCAGAGCTGGCGTTCGTGGCGTTTCAAATGATGTTTGCAGTATTGACACCGGCGTTGATAACGGGCGCATTTGCTGAAAGAATGAGATTCGGCGGCTTTGCGTTATTGATGCTGCTGTGGGCGATTTTGATATATAATCCAATGGCGCATTGGGTTTGGGGCGGCGGATTTTTGGCACAACTCGGCGCATTAGATTTTGCGGGCGGCTTAGTAATTCATATTTTATCAGGCGTCAGCGGTTTAACGATTTGCATTTTGTTAGGCAAAAGACGCGGTTATGGCAAAACAGCAATGGTTCCTCACAATATCCCGATGACAGTACTTGGCGCGGCTTTTTTATGGATTGGCTGGTTCGGCTTCAATGCAGGCAGTGCACTCGGCGCTAATGAGCTTGCGGCAAATGCGCTGGTTGTTACGCAAATTGCGGCGGCGGCTGGAATGTTAGGCTGGGTAATTCCCGAATGGATACGCGGCGGCAAGCCAACAATTTTAGGCGCGGTATCTGGCGGTGTTGCGGGTTTAGTTGCGATAACTCCGGCGGCGGGTTATGTAACGATTTTGCCCTCATTGGCAATTGGTTTAATTGGCGGCGGTATTTGCTACAGTTCGGTTGCCATTTTGAAGGAACGACTCGGTTATGATGATTCACTTGACGCATTCGGCATTCACGGTATCGGCGGAATTTGGGGCGCATTGGCTACTGGACTTTGGGCGACCACTGCTGTTAATCCGGACGGCGCTAATGGTTTATTTTACGGCGAAAGCGATTTGCTCATTGCTCAAGTCATTTCAATAGGCGTGGCGATTGTTCTTGCGGTTATCGGTTCGACGGCTTTATATAAAATCGTTAATGCAATTACTACAATTCGCGTTGAGGAAGCTGAAGAAATTACCGGCTTGGATATTGCGGAACACGGCGAGCGCGGTTATAATGCTGAATTATTCTCAGGCGCGCCAAATTTTATCAGCGGCAAGGAATTGGCAACTTCCGACGTTTTAAATCTTGATAGTCACAGCGCGCATTAATCGGAGGCGTGAATTATGGAAAGGAAAATTACCAAGATTGACATTATTACCCGTCCGTCGAAACTTGAGGAATTGAAGGACGCGCTTAATGCCATTGGCGTTTTGGGTATGACGGTTAGTCAAGTTTATGGTTGCGGTTTGCAGCGCGGTCACAAAGAAGTTTATCGCGGGCGCGAATATGACGTTAGCCTTGTTCCGAAAATTAAGGTTGAAACCGTTGTTTGTGAAGTGCCTGTTGACAAAGTGATTGAGACTGCTGAAAAGGTTCTGCGTACCGGCAAATTCGGCGACGGCAAAATTTTTGTTTACGAATTAACCAACGCTGTAAGAATTCGCACGGGGCAACGCGGCCCCGAAGCCATTATGGATATTCCAGGCGAAAAACCCGAAACTTAAAATTTTATCAAAAATAAAATAACCTCCGACCGCCGGCGTGGCGATTGGAGGTTTTTTAGCTTGATCTAACATTAATTGTCCGATTTATAATCTTCAGGCTTTTGATAGAAAAATGGCTTGTAGGTTGTGTAGCCCATTTTGCGCGAATTTAAAATAGCTTCGGTCGCGCCAACAAACAAAATCCCGCCTGGCTTCAACGAATTGAAAAAATTGGTATAAAGCACATCCTTAGCCTCTTCCGTGAAGTATATAACTACATTTCTGCAAAGAATCAAATCAAAGCCGGTTTCAAATTTATCTTTAAGCAGATTATGACGTTTAAATTCAATAGTTGACTTAATTTCGGGTTTGATGGCGAATTTGCCGTCGGGCAGTTGCACAAAATATTTTGATTTGCGGTCGGGGCGCATTGCTTTAATTTCGGTTTCAGTATAAATGCCTTTCTTTGCCTTAGCAAGAATTTCAATATCAAGGTCGCTGGCTAAAATTCTGTGGCGAGTGTTAGGCGTCAGTTCCTTCATAATGATTGACAGCGTGTAAGGCTCAGCGCCAATCGAACAGCCCGCGCTCCAAATATTTAATTTTGGCGAGCGTTTCAAAAGGTATGGGATAACATCCTTTTCAACGATATCAAACTTGTCGGGGTTGCGGAAAAATTCCGAGACGTTTATTGTCAAGTATTCGATAAAATCGGCAAAATCTTCTTTGTTGGCTGAAACTTTATTAAAATATTCAACAAAAGAAGTCATTTCTGCGCGAGTAACAAGATTACCGATACGACGTTTCATTTGCGGTTCTTTGTAAAGTTGTAAATCTATACCGGTTTTGTCATTGAGTTTTTTCTTAAAAAGTTCCCAATCTTTATCTTCCATAAAACTACCTCCTTGTTTAAAGTTTTTGAGTATTTTATCAAAGCGGAAAAATAATTTCAACCGAAAAAAACTTGCCGATATATTGAAGATATTATAAAATTCGCGTGAAGTATTTTTGCTAATGACAAGGAGGTTTTTAAAATGGATTTTACGACAATAGGGAAGATTGGCTCTTTCGTCAAGCAGAAAAATTTGCTTTTCGCGGCTAATTACAAAATCAAAACTGGTCAGCGAATTGTAGACGCTAATGGCAATTTGAATTTCGCAAAGTCTTCAATGTTCGACCAAATTAATAAGGCTCAGAAAAAGTCTCAATCTGAATTGGACAAAGCGCGCATTGCTTCGATTAAGCAAAAACTTATGAGCGGCAAGAAACTTTCAAGCGAAGAAATGTCCTACCTGCGCGAAAAAGATGAAAAGCTCTACAAGAAGGCAAAGCACGCCGATGAAGCGCGCGAAGAACTCAAGGCGGCTCTCAAATCAGCGAAAACTAAACAAGAGGCGCGGCAAGCAGTTACTCAAGCAATGATTAAAGCGTCGGCAGAAGCTAGCGCTGAAATTGCGGCTTATAAGGCTGGCGGCGGCGCTAATGTTGCTGGCGGCAATATGAATTTGGGCGGCGACGTGAATATCGGCGAATTACCGAGCGTTGACACTAATATTGACGGCGCGGAAAATCCGGCTATGCTCGAAATTAATTCTGAAATTGCCGCTGAAAATCTTGACGCAAATACTAATGCTGAAAATAAAAATTCTATCGCGCAGAGTGAAAATAATTCGCCGCTGAATAATGACGATAGCGATAAAACAACCGCTGATGATATTCTTGAAAAATTCATAATGACGATACGCGCGCTTGAAGACGAATGGGCGCAATTCAGCAACTCGGACGAATATAAAGATTTGCCGGAAGAATTATCTGACGAAACCAAAGCAATTGAAGCACCGGATTTTAAAACATTGCGGGCAATTTTGGCATATCGAAAATCAATGAGCCATCGGAGCGCAGTATGACGGAACACGAACACATTTTGCCAGACGGCACGGTCATTAAGCACACGCACACGCAGACTAAGGCAGTTTTAAATCGAATGTCTCGGCTTATAGGGCATATGGAATCGGTTAAGCGAATGATTGAAGACGGGCGCGATTGCAGCGAAGTTTTAATTCAACTTTCAGCGGTTGACGCTGCGATTAAAGCTGTGAGTCGAATTATTTTGAAGGATCACATGGAGCATTGCATAGTCGACGCAATTAAAACCGGTGACAGCGAGTCCATTGAAAATCTTAACAAGGCTATAGAACAGTTTTTGAAATGAGGTATGCTTATGGCGAAAGAAAAAATTCATAAAGACGTTGTGATAATCGGCGCGGGCATGGCAGGCTTGACGGCTGCTCTTTATTGCGGGCGTATGAATCTTGACGTTTTAGTTTTGGAAAATGGCATAATCGGCGGGCAAATTGCCAATGCTGTTGGTATTGAAAATTATCCTGGATTTATCAGCGTGGCGGGCGGCGATTTAATTGCCACTGTTCAAAAGCAGGCTGAGAATTTCGGCGCAGTGATTGACGAATTTGATAACATTGTTAAAGTTGTCCTGCGCGAAAATCCCAAAATTGTTGAGACTGAAGAAAAAATTTATTTGGCTGACGCCGTGATAATTGCCAGCGGTATGAATCGGCGGAAATTGCCTTTGCCCGAAGAAAAAAAATATGCGGGGCGCGGCGTTCACTACTGCGAACTGTGCGACGGGCATATGTACAACGGGAAAATTATTGCGGTAATGGGCGGCGGCAATGCGGCTGTCGATGCGGCTAATTTCTTGACTAAATACGCTGAAAAATTGTACTTGATTCACCGCTCCGAATTTCGCGCAGATGAAGTTTCTCAAAATCGCCTGCGTCAAAATCCCAAAGTCGAAATTATGTTGCAGACTGAAATTTAAGCTTTGCACGGCGACGGTAAACTTTCAAAAATTGATATTCTTGACAAAAAAAGCGGCGAGACAAAAAATCTTGCGGTTGACGGGATTTTTGTTAATATTGGCGTCGAACCGAATACTGCGCTTTTCAAAGAGGAACTGAAACTTTCGCGCAGTAACCGCATAATTGCCGGTGAAGATTGCCGGACTGAAATTGCGGGCGTATTTGCGGCGGGCGATGTTCGAGAAAAGGAAATTCGCCAATTAACAACCGCGGCGTCCGACGGCACAACTGCGGCTTTACTTGCCGAAAAATATTTATCTAAGCTGAAAGGATGAGTTAAATTGGTCAAAGTTTATTCAATCACGCAATGCCCCTGGTGCGATAAGGCGAAAAAATATCTCACTTCCAAAGGCGTTGAGTTTGAAGTCCGCAATATTGAGGAAAATGAAGATTACGCCAAAGAATGCGCGCAAATCAGCGGCGATACTATGGTTCCGGTTATCACTGAAGACGGCAAAAATTTTGTGCTCGGCTTTGACAAGGCGAAAATTGATGCTATGCTTGGAATTTGAGGAGGCAATTTAATGGGAATTTATGATTTTACAGTTAAAACGAATCGCGGCGTTGAAAAATCTTTAGCCGATTACAAGGACAAAGTTCTGCTTATCGTCAACACGGCGAGCAAGTGCGGTTTCACTCCGCAATTTGAAGGTCTTCAAAAACTTTATGACGCTTACAAAGACAAAGGCTTAGAGATTCTCGGTTTTCCGTGCAATCAATTTGCCGCTCAAGATCCTGGCAGCAATGAAGAAATTCAAACTTTTTGCAAGCTGAATTATGGCGTCAAGTTCCAGATTTTTGAAAAGGGCGACGTTCGCGGCGAAAATGCACAGCCGCTTTTTAAATATCTTGTCGCGCAGAAAAAATTCACCGGTTTTGATGAATCCAGCCCAATGACGCCAATTTTAATGGACGCGCTTCAGAAAAATTTCCCCGAATATCTTAAAGGCGACGACATCAAATGGAACTTCACGAAATTTTTAATCGACCGCAAAGGTAATGTTGTTGCGCGCTTTGAGCCGATGATTACGCCGGAGTCCATTGCTAAGGATATTGAAGCATTGCTTTAAAATTTCTCTCAAGTAAATATTTTAATCAGCGTGGTAAAAAAATACCGCGCTATTTTTTTTATTAAAACCTATTGACAAAAACAAAACGGGGGGGGGTATTATAGCAAAAAAATCATAGTAGGAAGTTGATTAAAGATGCCAAACGAAAAACTGATAACATTGCTGACGCCGCTTTATAATAGAGCCAAATTTTTAAGAACCTATGTTGAAGGTTTAGCTAATCAAAGTTATCTGGACAAAATGAAAATTGTAGTATGTGACGATGGTTCGACTGACGAAAGCCCAAAAGTTTTAAAAAAGTATTGTGAAGAATTTAATCTTGAGGTGGAGCTTCTTTATAACAAAAAAAATCTTGGACTTTTGCAAACGACTTTCAAACTTTACCATAAAATTGATACAAAATATTGGACAGTGCTTGATCCCGATGACTATTATATTTCGCCGGACAAAATAAAAAAAGCGGTTGAATTTCTTGAAGCGCACGAAGATTATTCCTGTTATGCTTGTACGAATCTCAGTGAATGGTCAGACGGCAGAAAAGTTCCGATATTTCCGCCCGACAGACCAAGTCAAACTTATTCCGGTATGAAAAATTCGCCTTTCTTTCAAACTGCGTCTACCACTTTCAGGAATTATTTCTCTCCAAAGTCTATGAAAATATTGGATGGAATTATTAAAGGTTTGCGTGATCATCCATTTTCGGCTGATGCGTTTAGAAATTTTTGGGCGCATCATTTTGGCAAATTTTATTTTGAGAACTCGGTTGATTCGGTTTGGCGGCGCGACGTTGGCGATTGGGGTACTTCGGCGATTTTGAAGCAAGATATTTCTAATATGACGGCGCATTTAGATTTTTTCAAGTACAATAAAGAATGGTGGGGCGTTGACGAACAAGCTATGCATTGCCTGAATTTGAGCCTTTATTTTTACAACAAAGTTTTGAATGAATTTGTTAAGCACATGAGACATCTTGATATTTTTGATTTTGAACGAGCGCTTTACAACGACAATAAAGTAGGTCAGCATATTTTCAAAGAATTAATCGCGCAGGTGAAAGAACTTAATACAATCGGCGTCAAGATAAATGTTCAATGATTTTTTTCCAGATTATGCCAATTGCCAGCGAAATTAAAACTGTCAGCACGTAGAAAATTATTGTGTTCGGCGCGGTCATTACTTGAAATTCTAAATCCAAGTAGGTTATCGCCAGCGGGTGGAACAGGTACACGAAGAATGAATTTTTGCCGAGCGCGCTCAGTCCTGTGCGAATAATTTTTCCAAAATCGACGCATTGAAACAGCATAAATAAAAATATCGACGCGGCGATTGTGTAAAAAAATCCGGTCGGCGAAAGTTGGTGTGCGGTATTTATCGCTGCCAATAGGCTGAAGTTTTTCACGTAAACCAAATAGTAAAAATATCCCAAGTGAATTGTCAACGCGGCTAAAAATGTTGCACTGACAATTTTTTTATTCGCCGCCAGCCATTTAAAAAATTTCTCCGAACGCACCGCTAACATTCCGCCCAATAAAAATATAAACACATAATGCAAGACCAAATAATTCAGCCGCCATTGCAAAAACATTCTGAGCGTTGAATCTTCCGGCAATGAGTACGTGAATTGAAATAATTCCACGCTGTAACTTGAAAAATAGTTAAAGCCGATTTGCGCCAAAAATATTACCGCCAATCGCGCAGGCGTCATTTTCCGAATTAAAAATATCCACAGCGGCATAAGCAGGTAAAACCAAATCAGTATAACCAAAAAATATAGCTGATACTTCGCCAGCCCGAAAAATAAAACTTCCGGCGCGCTGTATACGTCCAAAATTGTTGTGCCGTAAAAAAAATCGTCGTGAATTAGATACAGCGCCGACCAAATCAGATACGGCAAGAGTACCGCTTTGAATCTTCGCCGCAAAAATTTTAAATAGTTGAATGGCGCGGCTAAGTCGATTTTGTAAAATAAGCCGAACGCCGAAATAAAAAAGAAAATCGGGACGCTGAAACGCGAGGCGATTTCCAAAATTGCTATTAAATGAGGGTTGGGCGTTGGATTTGTCAAGTACTGCGCGCCGATATGAATGGCAACCACGCCCAGCATTGATACGCCGCGAATATATTCTATTGACGGCAGATAAGCTTTTTTCATTTGCTCATTTCAAAATCAATGTTAACGCTTGCCGAACAGCTCAAAGTTCCGGCTTCAATCGGAGTTTCGATAGCGGCGTCCATTGCCATTTCAGCCATTGCCATTTTATTAAAGCGCGGCGCGGAAACATAACCGGAATTTACAGAGACGGCACGAATACCGATGATTTTTTTACCAAGTTCAGCGGCGACAGCTTCAGCCTTATTGCGGGCGTCACGAACGGCAAGGCGCAAAGCCTCAGCTTGCAATTTTTCTTTGTTGCGAATACCGAATTGCAAAGAATCAACGTTGTTAGCGCCATTTTTCAGCGCGGCGTCAATGACTTTTCCAACTAAATTTAAATCGTCGACAATAACCATCACAGTATTATTTGCCTCGTAACCATCAAGAACGGCTTGCTTTTTGCTATCTTGGCGATAGTACGGGTGAAAGCTATAGTTGCCGGTGCGAATATTTTTTTTGTCAATTCCAAGCGCGCTGACTGCGTTAATAATGTTGTTAGCAATGCGGGAGTTTTCACTTTGAACGAAGCTGGCATTTTTATCGCGGTTTACAATGCCCAAAGACACTGTCGCACGATCCGGCGCAACTTCAATGACGCCTTCGCCGCTAACTGAAATTGTTGGTAAACGCTCTTCAGCCGCGCTTGCCGTCGCACTAAACAGAAATGTAAAAATCATTGCCAAACACAAAATCATTTTCATTTAAAAATCCCTCCACAAGCTTTTTAAAATTATAACATAAATTTTTATTGCCGTCGACGCGGATTTTTGATATCATACGCGCGGATAAATTTTTAATATTTTTGGAGGCAAATGATTTATGAATAGCATTTCAATTAAAGTGCCGGTAACAATCAAGGCGAAACTCACCGAAAAACTCAAAGAGCGTCTGATAAACGATTTCACTAAAACTGCTGAGCAAATGAATCTTGAAATTAAGCAGATTGAAATTGACCGCCAGCGCGAGCTTGATAACAATCCGCAGCATGAAGCAAGAATTCAGCAATTTTTTGGCAATGAGATTAATCAGCGTCGCCAGCGCATTGCAGAGGCGAATATGCGCAGAGAAACCATTGAAAAGCTTGCAATAGGCGCGGAAATTACTCAGGGCACGCTTGAGCGTCAAGTTGAACTGAAAGTCGGCGACAATATGCGCGAAATTATGAATGTGGAAGTTCTGATTGAAGATGACAAAATCATTGCAATTCGCGGCTGAAATTATAATTGGCAAAATTGGCAAGACGCGCGGACTTGATGGCACTGTGAAAATTATTCCGCTCACCGACTTTGAGGGGCGCTTTGATAATTTGACTGCGGTTAATATTGGCGGGAAAAAATTTAGCGTTGAACAAGTTCAGCATATCGGCGGAGAAATTTTTATTAAGTTCCAGAATGTTGACACGCGCGAATTTGCTAAAACTTTGACCAATAAATTTTTGACTGTTCCTCGCGCAGAAGCCGCACCTCTTGAAGAGGACGAATTTTATACTTTTGATATTATCGGCTGTGAAGTTTTCGATTCAGATAAAAAAATCGGTACTGTCGCCAATGTGATTAAAACCGGCAGTAATGACGTTTTTCAAGTCGTCGGAGATTCAGAAATTTTAATTCCCGCGCTTAAATCGGTCATAAAAAAAATCGACATCACAAATAAAAAAATTGTAGTCGATTCGGCTATGCTTGAAGAAATTTAGTCGGCATTTCTTTTCTAGAAAAGAAACGCCTAGCAAAGAAAAGCGCGGCGCGGATTGTCATCATCACGTGACAAGCGCGCCGCAGAGAGCGCCCATCCTTGGGCGCTCTTTTTCGGTTGGTTTATTTTTTGTAGCCAATATAACATATTGCCGCAACTAACACGTAGGGAATTAACCAAAGATAATTCTCAAGCATTAATCCCAAGCAACAAACAGCCCACAGAAATATAAATGCACCAAAACAGCCCGATTTAACAAAAAATTTAGCGCACAGAAAAATCGCAGCACAAATCAATCCATACGCACCAAATAGAATACTCATAAGTCTATCCTTTCATTTGCGAAAAATCGCCAATGCACTGCCTATCAATCTTTCGCGTCCATCACTCGGCTTATTCACAAGGCTGTCCTTTACAATCAATTCCGTTGAACCGCCGCCGTCCAAATTTATTGCATTCACCGCACCAAAATTTTTCAGCAAAATATTTGCCCATTCTTCCAACGTACAACCGCGACTATGCGCTTGCCGCCCGTCCACCACCGCAAATATATAATCGCCATACTCATTCACGCCAAAAGCTGAACGCGGCGCCCTTCCTACGCGTATGTCATTCGGAAATTTTTCTTCAATCGCATTAACTGCAATTGTACCGTCCTTCACAAGACGCGGTCCGGCTCCAATTATAGTCGGATATTTTCTAAGCTGTTTATCGTCACTGAAAATTTTTTGATTAATTCTTATGCTGTCGCCCACCTGCGCACTGTCAAAAAATGTAGCGGCTGTTCCGTGCGCACTTATAATATAGCCATCCTGCGGTATAACATTATTGCCCTTTCTGCGGTTAATCGCCATAATCGTGCCGTCCTGCACAACAACTTCAATGCCAAAATTATTTGTGCCAGTCGTTTTACCAAAATAGCGATTGTACAAAACCAAAGCATTTTCGCCGCGCTCGCAATTCACGCCGTCAATATCAATCTCCGAGCCATAAAAATGCACACCACCTTGATAACGTACGCGCCCAAAAATTACACCGCCGCCATAGTCAATTCCAATCGCCGACCTATAATAATCATCCACGCCAACAATTTCATCATCAATTTTCGTCACGCCAATTAAGCTGCCACTTGGCATAAAATAGCTTGCGTTAATCATTGCGATTTCGTCAAGTTTTTTGCTCATCTGCGCGAGTGTCGCCCGCCCTTGAATTTGATTCTTAGCCAAAACCGGACTCAAATAATATTTTTCGTGATCAGCGATAACAGCAAAAGCCATAACGCCATTTTCATTGTAAACTAAAAATTCTAAGCCCTCGTCGTCAATTTCCGGCATTGAAGTTTCAGGTGGCTTTTCACCTTTGCCATAAACTGGTGCTTCTTTGTATGCGGGATCAAGTTCATCAAAATTGCTCTGCTCAAAAGAATTAGTTTCTGCATACGCCAGCGAATTAACAAAAAAAATTCCAGCGGCGATAACTGAGGCAAATTTACATCTCATCAATTTTTTCCTTTTTACCAACGCGCTTGTAATAGTAAATGTATTGTTGCAAAACGCCTGCTAATGGTCCGAACGCCGCGAATACATTTTTGCCGCCAAAATCTTCTTGAATTGAGCGCTTAATCCAAACATCAACTGGAACGTGTGAAAGCCTATGATACGCATACAAAGCCACGCACGCCGCCACTTTGTCACCAACGCCTTTAATCGTCTTCAGCTCGTTAATTAAATTTTCGTCCGACGCGGTGTATAAATCTTCCAACGCCACAACGAGCCCCTTGACGCGCTCAAGCGCATCGCGCACGTAAGCACTGCGATAGCCCAATGAAAAAGTTGACAGCTCATACGCTGAAACTTTACAAAGGTCGTCAACGTGCGGGAAACCGTAAACTTCGCCGTGCGTTGTCTTAATCAACTTGCCGTAATGCTGACAAATTAATTCAATGGAAAGTTGAATCGCAGGAATATTTTTGCGTTGACTGATTATAAAGCTAATCAAAGTTTCAAATGGTTCTTGACGCAAAATCCGAATGCCCGTGCTAAATTCAGTGACCGCGCTCAAATACGCCGCGAAAGGTTTATTAGCGCCGAAGGCATTAATTTCTTTGCGAATTTCGGAATAATCGGTGGCTATGTCAAAATACTTGCTCCAAATATTTTCCCATTCAGCCGCGCCGCAACTTATGTCAAAATAACCATCCTCAATTTTCCGAATGTAAATAACATAGTCCATTGTCACAAAACGAAAGACGCCAGGCTCAACTTCCTTAGCGCGGAAACATTGCCCGCTATTCGTGATTTTGCCCAAATCAAAATCATCACTAATCGCTACAGTTGCCAATTAATTTACCTCCTTCAAATAATAATCTCGCTTAATACTTCTTTTATAATTTTTTCCGGCACGTCATTTGTAATTTCCACCGCGCCAAAATCTTTCATCAAAACCCAATTGATTTTGCCGTTAATAGTTTTTTTATCGCGGAAAAGCGCCGTGTACATTTTATCGACTTCACAGTCTTCAACGCGCGTGTACATTCCAAAGCGCTCAATCAAATTTCTAAGCCGCGCAACTGCCGCTGAATCAACTTTGCCGAGCTTTTCACTAATCAACGCCGCGCCGATCATTCCAATAGCAACCGCCTCGCCGTGTGAATATTTTTCATAGCCGGTTTCTTCTTCAATGGCGTGGGCGATTGTGTGACCGAAATTCAAAATCCGCCGCAAGCCGGATTCTTTTTCGTCGTGACTGACAACATCGGCTTTAATTTCGCACGAACGCTTAACAATGTGCGTCATAACTTCCAAATCGCGGCTCAAAATTTTTTCAACGTTGTTTTCAAGGTAACTGAAAAATTCTGCGTCGCTAATAACGCCGTACTTCACAACTTCGCCGAGTCCGGCTTTAATTTCGCGCTCCGGCAAACTTTTCAGCATATCCACGCCGATAAAAACTTTTTTGGGCTGATAAAAAGCGCCAATTAAATTTTTCCCCAACACGTGATTAACCGCAGTTTTGCCGCCGACCGAAGAATCAACCTGCGCGAGCAAAGTTGTCGGCACTTGGACAAATGGAATACCGCGAAGGTAAGACGCCGCCACAAAGCCCGCTAAATCGCCAAC